>NZ_DATMYD010000043.1:0-4374 GCF_035561155.1 Sporomusa sp.
CTCTTAGATAGGCCTTGAGGGTTACAATGAATTTGCCAACTCTGGCTTTTTCATTTATATTAAATTTATCACGGAAAGCAACCATGAAAACTCCTCATAAATACCTAGAGAATCCTACTAAACGTATATAAACGAAAGAAGGCTCCTCATGAAATCATTTCAAACTCATAAAGTCTCTCAGGAACATGCCAGTCTCACTATCGAAGACTATTTGAAGCAAGTCCTCCATTATTCCGGACGAAAAATACAAAAGCTCACCCGCCAGAAAGGCATTTTCTTAAACGGCAAAGCGGCTTTTCTGCAAAAACAACTTAAGCTACAGGATACTTTACGCGTCCTGGTCGTTGAAGATATATCCTATGGAGTTCAGCCTGAAGCGGGAAACATTGAGATTCTTTACGAAGATGATTATGTGCTGATTCTAAATAAACCACCATACCAGTTAGTTCATCCTACAGGTCAAACAACAAGCGGTACCTTAGCCAACTATTTGGCTTACCATTTAGCTGAGAAAGGCGTAGTAAGCACGGTACGACCGGTCCACCGGCTTGACAGAGAAACATCAGGCTGCATCATTTTCGCTAAAGACTCCCGTAGCCAGTTCCTGCTTGAACAGCAATTGAAGGAAAGAGTATTAAAGCGTACCTATTGGGCTTTGACCAAAGGGATTGTTGAGCCCCCTGCAGGTACAATTAATGCCCCTATCGGCCCTCATCCAACTTCACCTAACCGGCGAGCTATACACGCAAAAGGTGAAGAAGCGGTTACTCATTACCAGACGATCCGCCGTTTTTCTGACGCATCGTTAATGGAACTCTCTTTGGATACCGGCCGGACTCACCAAATCCGCGTACATTTGGCCCACCTCGGTTACCCCATTATCGGCGACCGGATGTACGGAGTACGGTCTCCCCTTATGTCCAGACAAGCTTTACATGCTGTATCTATCACCTTCGAGCATCTGGGAGATAACCGTCAGATTACCGTTAACGCCCCGTTACCCTTGGACTTTGAACGGATTCTTAATTCTTTTGGTAAGTAGTATATAAAATGCCGTACAGCCTTTTCAGGTCTGTACGGCATTATTAACCCGCCCACTCATGATTTATTCCAGAATAGTTTCAATCACATTAAGTATTTCCTCGGCTAAGACTAAGTCTACAGCTTTGACATTCTCATTCAGTTGTTCTAGTTTAGTTGCTCCAATGATGGCACTGGTAATGTTCGGCTGTGCCAATACCCATGCCAAAGCTAAATTAGCTAACGTCACCTCCAGCTCGTTGGCTATAGCCTTCAACTGCTGTACTTTACGAAAGTTTTGTTCTAAAAAGTACCGCTGTAAGAAAGGAGCTGTGCGTGCATCGGCTGCACGGCTGTCAGGCGGCACCGGTACATTCTGCTGATATTTGCCTGTTAACATGCCTTGAGCCAACGGTGAGAACACTACCTGGCTGATTCCATATTTTTCACAGGTTGGCACTACTTCTTTTTCTATGTAACGGTTGAGCATGTTATAGGGAGGTTGGTTGACAACAATGCGGTCAAGCAAATATTTGTCGGCAACACCTAACGCTTCGGTAATCTGAGCGGCCGTCCATTCGCTGACCCCTGCATAAAGGATTTTACCCTGACGGATTAAGTCATCAATCGTTCTAAGTGTCTCTTGCACCGGCGTCTGGTAGTCGTACCTGTGGCAGTAGAAAATATCTACATAGTCAACCTGCAGCCGTTTCAGGCTTGCGTGAACCTGCTCAAAAACATGCTTGCGCGACAAGCCTCTGTCGTTAATGCCATCGCCCATCGGAAAAAAGGCTTTAGTAGCCAATACATACGATTCTCGCGAAAAATCTCTCAGAGCTTCGCCGACAAGCAGTTCAGCCTCACCAAGAGCATACACATTGGCGGTGTCGAACGAATTTATACCCAGCTCGTAAGCACGACGAATTATGGATATAGCCGTTTCCTTCTCAGTAGTATTACCGTAAGTTAGCCAGCTTCCCAAGCTAATTTCACTAAGTTGCAGGCCTGAGTTACCCAAATATCTATACTGCATAGTGCCACTCCCTCTACAACTCCATTATTTACTAATAGTATATCATGTTATCTAGCCCTGGCAAAAAGGCAAAACACGCAGTTGCCAAACTTACTCTTTCCCTTTATATTAAAATCATTGAACAAATCATGTTTATCAAGGTACGAGGTGTTTTCATGCTGCCTGTCTATCGCACAGTTAAGCAAGCGAGTGAGGTTAAATTAGAAATTAACAAATCCCTGTTCATTGCCTATGTCAGCCCGGCGGAAACTGAAGAAGCGGCAGTTAACTTTGTCCAAGACATAAAAAAACGGCACAAAGAGGCCAATCATAACTGTTCAGCATATGTGATCGGCCTGCATGGTCAATATCAAAAAGCCGACGATGACGGTGAGCCTGGCGGAACGGCTGGCAAACCAATATTAGAGGTAATTAACAAATCCGGCGTTAAAAATGCAGTTATTGTAGTAACCCGCTACTTTGGTGGCATCAAACTGGGAGCCGGAGGACTCATTCGCGCCTACACCAAGGCGGCTGCCGATGGCCTGGAAGCTGCCTTCATCATTGAAAAACAGCTTCACACCAGGCTGGCTATTGAACTGAGTTACCACCTGCTGGGGACAGTAGAAAACCAGCTGCGGCTTAAGAACTATCCAATCGAGGCTAAAGAATTTACTGAGGTAGTCAAAGTTGTTGCGCTAGCCCGTAAGGGAAGTGAAGACAAATTGATCCAGCTGATCGCAGATGCTACAGCCGCTCAAGCCAAAGTACAGTCAATAGGTGAATTATATCTGGATGTCTTGCCTGAAACGTAAAAAAAGTGCCGCTTCAAATAGCGGCACTTTTTTGCGTTTTATCTTATTAGACTTTAGCTTTTTGAGCAGCAGGCTCATCAACAGCCTCATTTTGGTCAGCCAAAATGCCCATTCTGTCAAACAGTTCAAAAGTGAGGCTAACCAGCACTGACACAATCGTGCCAAGCGCCATACCTTTTAATTCAACAGCGCCTAATTTAACGGCAGCGCCACTTAGTCCCAGAACAAGTACCACTGAGGTCAGGATTAGGTTTTTGGCTTGGGTATAGTCGACTCTTTTCTCGACAAGCATACGGATACCGGCAGCAGCTATTACACCGAACAGCAGGATGCACACGCCACCCATGACCGGTACTGGGATGCTGCGAATGAGCGCGGCCAGCTTACCTACGAAGGAGAGGGCAATCGCAAAGGTTGCCGCGCCGCCGATAACCCAGACACTGTATACTTTAGTAATTGCCATTACACCGATGTTTTCGCCATATGTGGTATTAGGTGTAGCACCGACAAAACCAGACAGAACATTAGATACACCGTCAGCAAACAGGGAGCGGTGAAGGCCCGGCTCTTTTATCAAATCCCGGTCAACAATATTACCGGTAACAACAAGGTGGCTGATGTGTTCGGCCAGTACCACCAACATAGCAGGCAGGATGATAATCATCGCACTCACATTAAATTCGGGAGTATATAGGGTAGGAACTTCAAACCAAGGGGCGTTCATTATGCTGTTTAGATCAACAATACCGAGTACAAGTGACAAACTATAGCCTGCAAGAACACCGATAAGCACCGGAATTACCGCAAAGAAACCGCGGAACAGTACTGAACCCAGAATCGTTACTGCTAAAGTGAAGACCGACACAATGACCGCTTTGTCAGCAGGTATATTTAACTGCTGCATTAGATCTCCGGTCAACCCAGCCATCCCGGCAGCAGTTGGAGCTAGCTCCAAGCCGATAGTGGCTACAATTGCCCCCATGGCGGCCGGCGGAAATACTACATCAATCCATTTGACGCCGACTTTTTTAACAAGCAGCGACATGAGTATGAAGAAGAAACCGAACATGATAAAACCGCTTTGAGCAGCCGCGTACCCGTATTGCGACATGATCAGAAACACTGGCGATATAAAGGCAAAGCTTGAACCAAGATAAGCCGGAATTCGTCCCTTACACACGAACAGATAAATCAGTGTTCCAATACCATTCATTAATAGTGATGTTGCAGGGTTAATTTTGAACAGGAAAGGAACCAATACGGTCGCGCCAAACATGGCAAATAAGTGCTGTAAGCTAAGGGGAATGGACTGGAGCAGGGGAAGCTTGTCTTCAACCTGGATAATGCGTCTGGACATTGTAATTCCTCCTTTTATTACCCCGGTACACAATCGAGTAGGAGCTGAGTAATTATTTACTCAGCGACCTCTCACACCACCGTACGTACCGTTCGGTATACGGCGGTTCAATAGAATTAGTGTATTAATGAATATCTTTCACTTATGGTGATAAAGCCTAATTTCCTTAG
>NZ_DATMYD010000044.1:0-5186 GCF_035561155.1 Sporomusa sp.
AAGGAACTAGCCGTCTAAGGTGGGGCCGATGATTGGGGTGAAGTCGTAACAAGGTAGCCGTATCGGAAGGTGCGGCTGGATCACCTCCTTTCTAGGGAGAACTCGGGTATGAAATAAGACCCGGTATTCCAGGTCGGTACATTTGGCAGATGCACAAATCTTACATTGTTTGGTTTTGAGGGAATGCTTTCGTTATCAAAACTTAAGAACAACGGCTTAAAAGGAAAGACCGTCTGAAAAGCAAGTTAGCTTTTTAGACGGTCTCTTTATATTTTAGTTACTTCTAAAGAAGACATGCATTAGATGATCATGGAATCATCCATGATAAGACGTATGCTTGCAAATAGGTCATCACTCCGACAATAACTGCCAGTGCGAGGGAGTGCATTACAGTAAAGCTAAATAGATCTCCCTCTTTGCCTACAAGTCCTGTCGCAGCGGTGGCTACAGCTATACTTTGCGGTGAAATCATTTTGCCGGTAACACCACCCGAGGAGTTGGCAGCTACGGTCAGAATTGGATCAACGCCAACCTGTTGTGCTGTTACCGCCTGGAGATTACCAAACAAGGCATTGGCTGATGTGTCTGATCCGGTAAGGAATACTCCCAACCAGCCTAACCAAGCTGAGAAGAAGGGAAATAATGAACCAGTTCCTGCCAGAAACAAGCCGAGGCTTGAACTCATTCCAGAGTAGTTCATGATATAGGCAAGGCCGAGTACCGCCGGAATAGTAATTAAAGGTTTGGTTAACTGTTTAAATGTTTTACCAAAGATACTGAAGAACTGTCCGGGTCCTACTCCCAATATCATGGCCGATAGTATGCTGGCGATAAACAGGGCCGTTCCTGCCGCACTAAGCCAGTTAATTTTGTAGGCTGCTGCCATTGCGACCGGTGTTTTAGCGATAGGCGCAACTTGAGTAACAACATTGTGCAAACCAGGGACATAAATAGAAATGGTAGGTGCGTCAATTAATGCTTTGACCGGTTTTAAACCCCACAGGATAACCATAACTGTAAGAATGATAAAAGGGGCCCAGGCGGTGAAAAGTTCTCCGCTTGAGTATGATGGCAGGGTTGCTTTTATTGATTTGTTCCCCTGCTCCCCGGGAAAACGCCAGATTGAAGCTGGCTTCCAATTTTTCAAAAAAATAGTAAGGGCAAGTATTGAAGCCAATGATGAGAGGATGTCCGGAAGTTCTGGCCCTAAATAATTGGATGAGAAGAACTGCAAGACCGCAAAGGAAACACCAGCTACTAAACAAGCGGGTAGTACCTCCATCGTTGCCTTCCAACCAGCCATCAGTACTATTAGCCAAATTGGTATAAATACTGAAAGAAAGGGTAGTTGCCGGCCAACCATCTGGCTTATCTTCATAGTGTCTAGGCCTGTGACCTGTCCGGCTACAATAATGGGAATACCAATACCGCCAAAAGCGACTGGTGCAGTGTTGGCTATAAGGCAAAGACCGGCTGCGTATAATGGATTGAAACCAAGACCAACAAGCATGCCGGCTGAAATTGCAACAGGGGTGCCAAAGCCTGCGGCCCCCTCCAGAAAAGCTCCGAAGGCAAAAGCAATCAGCAATGCTTGCAGGCGGCGATCATCCGTTATTGTAGCGATAGAATTTTTGATTACTTCGAATTTACCAGTTTCAACAGTCATGTTATAGATGAAGATAGCTGTTATTACTATCCAGAAGATTGGAAAAATACCATAGGCAATACCCATAAGAGCAGCCATCAAGGTGGTGCTAAGTGGCATCTTATAGACCAATACTGCTACCAAGAATGCAGCAACTAATGCTGAAATCCCGGCAACCTGTCCAGGAGCCCGGCGAATAGCTAATAAATAGAATATCACGATTATCGGGATTGAAGCAGCTAAGGCAGATAGTGCCAGATTGCCTAACGGTACATATTCTTGAGTCCAAGTCATTGTACTGTCCCTCCTACTGATTAAAAAGACTAAAATCTATTCTATTATTTGCACTAAAGTTTTAAAAAAAACAGGATAATGATGGATGATATGCACAGACTATAAAATGACCACTTGTCAGATAATCTTATATTTGTGGAGGTCACTAGGGAATGAAAGCATCAATATTTATTACCTGCATTTGCGATAGCATGTATCCTCAGGTTGGTGAGTCGATGGTGCGGGTTCTTGAGAAACTTGGCGTGACGCTAGACTTTCCTCCAGAGCAGACATGCTGCGGTCAGCCGGCTCTAAGCAGCGGTTATTGGGAATATGCTAAGCCTGTGGCCGAGACTATGCTTACAGCATTTAAAGACAGCGAGTATGTTGTAGCGCCGGCAGGCTCGTGTATCACTGCTATTAAGGAATATTATCCTGTCTTGTTTGAAAAGAATCCTGATCAATATCGTCAGGCTAAAGAACTCATTGGAAAAATGCATGAATTTAGTGAATTCGTTGTGAAGGTACTAAAAAAAGAAGACGTAGGAGCCCGCTTTCCTCACCGGGTTACTTATCATTCGAGCTGTCATGCCCGCAGGTTTCTAAATACTGATGAGTATATCCGTGCTTTGCTCAAAAATGTACGGGAGATAGATTATGTACCATTGCCGCACGAGGAAGCTTGCTGTGGTTTTGGCGGTACCTTTGCAGTTAAATTGCCCGAAATATCAGAAGCCATGGTGGATGAAAAGGTAAGAAATATCCTTGAAACTAAGGCTGATGTACTTATTGGAACTGATTTAAGTTGTTTGATGAACATTACCGGCAGACTGAGAAAACAAAAGTCCAATGTGCGTGTAATGCACATGGCTGAGTTATTAGATGAGGGGATGAGAACGTGAGTGAGAGACCCGCTCTACACCTTCGAGGACGTGCAGTTAAAGCATTAAAAGATGACCAGATGCGTCAGGCAGTCCGCAAAGCAGTAGACCGGTTAAGCAGCAACAAGGATAAAGCAGCCCGCGAGCTTCCCGACTGGGAGGCGTGGCGGGAGCAGACGAGACTCATTCGCCAGCACACGATCAATAACCTTGATTACTATCTGAAAACGTTGGCAGATAATGTACGCAAAGCAGGCGGGAAAGTTCACTTTGCCCTTACGCCTGAGGATGCCCGCAAGATAATTACAGGACTATGCCAGCAGTATGATGCCAAGCGAATTGTCAAATCCAAGTCCATGGTGACTGAGGAGATACACCTTAATCCTGCGCTGGAAAAGGCCGGTATGGAGGTTGTCGAAAGCGACCTGGCAGAATATATTCTGCAATTGGCAGGTGAGACACCATCACACATCATTGTGCCTGCCATACATAAAAACCGGTACCAGATTGCTGACCTATTTTCAAAGGTGACTAGTGAAAAGGTTGAACCTGACACCCCGGCGCTCACCCGATTTGCCCGCAAAACGTTACGAAGTAAATTTATGAACGCTGACATCGGGATTACCGGCTGTAATTTTGCGGTTGCTGAAACTGGATCAATTACGCTGGTTACCAATGAAGGTAACGCCCGGTTATCGACAGCCTTGCCCAACGTTGTTATCAGTGTAATGGGAATGGAGCGGGTCGTTCCTACCTTTGAAGACCTGGAAACCGTTTTATCCATGCTGCCACGGAGTGCCACAGGCCAGAAACTTACAAGTTATGTTTCGGTTATTAACGGTCCGCGTAAACCAACCGACATTGATGGTTGTGAAAAATTCCATCTGGTTATTGTTGATAATGGTCGTTCGCGTATTCTGGCTGACGACGAGTACCGTCAGTCACTGAACTGTATCCGCTGTGGGGCGTGCTTCAATGTATGCCCCGTGTACCGTCAGATTGGTGGACATGCCTATGGGTCGGTTTATGGTGGACCTATAGGATCGGTTATCACCCCATTACTAGAGAATGATTTTGAGTTCTGGGGTGAACTGCCTTATGCCTCAACATTGTGTGCTGCCTGTACCAGCTCCTGTCCGGCGAAGATTCCGCTTCAGGATTTGTTGTTTAAGCTTCGGGCACGCCGGGTTAGTGCCGGTCATACAAACGTATTTGAAAAGTTTGCCTTTGGTATGTGGAAGCGGTTTTTCAAACTGCCCAGTACCTATAAGTTCGCCATGAAGGCCGCTTCGATAGGGCAAAAGCCACTGGTTAAAGATGGTTATATTACGGCCCAGTTGCCACTGTTATCTAACTGGACTAACTCCCGCTATCTTCCTGCTGCTGCGGACGAGACTTTCCGTGACAGATGGAATAAGCGTAAGAAGTAGGTGAGCATATGACAGAAATCCATGAAGATATTTCCCAGGAAACATTGTTTTTGCAAACAGTAGCCAAAGCCCTGGGGCGGGACAAAGCTCTCGCTACAGTGCCCAAGCGAAAAGAAGTAGGCCCGCCAACCTTTTGGCGGGAACAAAAATTTGAGAATACGCAGCCGCTGGAGCTCTTTAAGGCCAACCTTGAAGCCCTTACCGGCAAAGTAGTTATTGTTCGCGATGGCAGCGAAGCAACTAACCAGATAAAGCTCTGGCTTAAAGTGCTCAATGCAAAATCAGCCATTCTCTGGGATCACCCTACACTCCGTAAGTATGTCGAACCATCACTTCTAGGTGTTAAGACGGTGTTTTGGAATAGTGAAAAGTCTCGCCGGGAACTTATTGAGATCGCCGAACAGTCAGATGTGGGTATTACCTGGGTGGATTACGCAATCGGCTACACTGGAACGGTGGCTCTGTTTAATGGAATTACTACCGGACGCTCTGTGAGCTTACTTCCCCCTACCCATATCGCAGTTATGAGAAAATCAGACATCGTTCCCACTATGTCTACCGTGATGAGGGAACTGCTTGAGCGTTGTGGACAGGGCAATCTGCCTTCGGCAGTTGATTTCATAACAGGTCCTAGCCGGACTTCTGACATTGAGATGGACTTATCGATCGGGGTGCACGGCCCTGTCCGCATTTGGACAGTTGTCATCGAAGACTAGTCATAAGAAAAGGCTTGGCTTGTGTCAAGTCCTTTAGGACGCCGGCAGAAGCCTTAGCCGTTCTTACTTATTATCAGAAAGGGGATATACTTTCTGATAATGAGTCTGCTTAAAAAAAGAGTGATTTGGACTGTTCCAGTCCATTCGAGAGAGATAAATCATCACAATGTCTTTATTTAAGCAAGAAAGAGGGTCTATTGCTCGCTTAAGACCTACATTCTAACTCTTAACGGTTCCGTAA
>NZ_DATMYD010000045.1:0-48078 GCF_035561155.1 Sporomusa sp.
ACCGGAGCTTTGCCGCCGACTTCCTTCAGATTCGCCCTCACAGGCGACACCCTTGTCTTAGGCTAACGGTTGGCACTATCAACCCCCGTATTGGACTTTCACCAACAAGTAAGCGCCCATGCTGGGCGCACATGAAAAAGGAAGACTACCGTTCGGTAACCCTCCTTTACTTACCACAATACATTTGTTATAGAATACCTAATCCTTTAGCCAAACCAAAAGCTATACCGCCGCCAATAAACGGTCCAGCCACTGGAACCCAAGCATAAGCCCAGTCAGAAGAACCTTTACCGGGAATTGGGCAGAAAGCATGCGCAAGTCTTGGACCCAAGTCACGAGCAGGATTCATAGCATAACCGGTAGTTCCGCCCAAGCTTGCGCCCAAGCCCCACACCAGTACAGCAACCATAAACGGACCAAAGCCTGGAGCCATTCCGCCAACAGGTTTGGAGAACATAGCAAAAATGACAAAGATCAAGACAACGGTCGCCATAATCTCACAGAGCAAATTCTGACCATAATTGCGAATTGCCGGACCAGTGCAAAAAACGGCGAGCTTTGTCCCCTGGTCTTCCGTAGCCTCCCAGTGCCCACGGAAAAACACATAAGTAAGACATCCGCCAACAAAGCCGCCTGCAACCTGAGATACCATAATCATAATAGCCTCGGGAGTTGTGTACACACCGTTAAGTAGTTTTGCAAAGGTTACAGCCGGGTTGATATCGGCTTGCGGCGCTCCACAGGCAATTGCCACATAGACACCCATACCAACGCCAACCATCCAGCCAGTAATAATATTAAACCAGCCGGCCCCTTCCGCTTTCGAAAATTTAAGCAGTGAGTTTGCAACAACACCATTACCCAAAATAATTAGAACAGCTACACCAAGAAATTCGCCTAAATACGGATTTGTCATGGTAAACCTCCTCGTCCCTTTATTTTTGGGGGAATATCTATTATCTGTAATAAATTCCAACCTAACCTCCTTCCCAAGTCTTTCTCTACGTTAATTATAAATCAGCGAACATAGTGAATAGTTGTCATATTTATGTACAATTTAGTAAATATAATATTCTGACCATAGCACACCGTTCATTTTTTACTGCAGCTGCTTGAGTTGACAGCTAGCTTTTTCATAAAAATACGGACAACGCTATTCTAACCACCCTATCTCCCGCAATAGATTGCTCTAGAATATAACTCATTTCCCATTTAAGCCCAGAATTTCCAATTCCTTGTTGACGCTTGCTACAAAATTTGATAATATATATTTACCAAACAATTTAGTTATGGGGAACTTTGTTCCCTCCTCTTTTAGAGGATTGCGTCAGGCCTATAAGCCTAACGCTTTTATTTTTATAGAGGTTTCTACACTATCATAAAGCTATCATAAAAACAAAAGCAGGCTTCCGCCTGCTTTTACTGATATTACTACATAGCTTTTTGCTTGCTTTCATTCGGAAACCAGTGACGTGTTCTATTACAGAAGTTACATACTGACAACATTACAGGCACTTCTACAAGAACACCAACTACGGTAGCTAACGTTGCTCCTGACTGTAAACCAAAAAGCGATATTGTCACGGCAACAGCGAGTTCAAAGAAATTGCTTGCACCAATGAGTGCACCGGGAGCCGCAATAGAGTGGGGAACATTTAACAACTTTGCAAGACCATACGCTAAGGAAGAGTTAAAGTAAACCTGAATAGTAATCGGAACAGCAATTAAGATAATGTTAAACCAATTGCTTAAAATGGTCTCTCCCTGGAACGCGAATATTATTACCAATGTTGCGAGCAACGCAAGAATCGTAACTGGTTTTAAAGGAGCTAAGAGTTTTGTATTAAACCACTCTTCTCCTTTTGATTTAAGTAAAATGCGCCTGGTTAGATAACCTGCAACTAGTGGGATAACAATGTAGAGTAGTACTGACATGAATAAAACATCTTTAGGTACGATTATGTTTGATACTCCCAGTAAAAACATAACAATAGGCGCGAATAAGACCAGCATTATTAAATCATTAATAGCAACCTGTACTAAAGTGTATGCGGGATCTCCATCAGTTAAATAGCTCCATACGAATACCATGGCCGTACATGGGGCAGCTGCTAGAATAATCGCTCCGGCAATATACTCATTTGCAAGTTCTTCCCCGATATACCCTATAAAAATATGTTTGAAAAATAACCAAGCTAAGAACGCCATACTAAACGGTTTTACTATCCAATTAATAAAAAGAGTAATTAAAAGACCGCGGGGTTTTTCTCCTACTTTTAAAATCGCCGAAAAGTCAATTTTTATCATCATCGGATAAATCATTAGCCAGATTAGTACTGCAATAGGCAGATTTACATGACTGATTTCCATTTTACTTAATGCGCTTACCACATCAGGGAATAGCTTACCCAAAATAATACCGACTACAATACAAAGCCCAACCCAAACCGTTAAATACCGCTCAAAAAAGTCCAATCGTTTTTCACTCACGATTCTCTACCTCCAGAAATTTTTTAGTAATTATTGTTTTAGGCACGCATACGCAACACTACATTAACAGCCAAGCTAGCAAAAGTACAAAATAACGCAATCTTGTTTGCCAACCAAAACAGTCTTTTTTTGTCGGATACAGGCCCCTTCCTTAACTGAACCATGTAACTGAAAAAATAAACAATAACAAACCAAAATAACCAAGATATTATATACATTCCAACATGCTGGCCTAATGTAGGCATTCTCTCCCTCCCTTCAAGTTTCACTTCCGAGTTGTACTCATGTTAGAGAGCACTCCACACTACACGAATCAACTCTGTACCCTCTTTATTATATTTACGCTTATGAATATATTTATATGATAATAGATAGTAAATTCCAAGTCAATACCAATAATGTCATTATTTGTTAGCGTCAACTATTGATATAGCGACTAGTTAAACCGTCTAGAGTCCATGAGTTACTAGGTAATACATTTCTATATATAATGATTATCACGACAAAAGGAACACCGCTCCATTTTACTGAGCTGTTATGCCAGCAATAGCAAATTGTATGCGAACTAAAAGAGCCACTGAAAAAAATTAAGCACCTTTAACCACCAATCACAACTCTCCACATGGATTTATCAAATCGCAACAAATGTAGCTATAGACAAAAGTAGGAGCCGTTCTTATAAACAGGAGGCTGTCGAGACGTATGGTTTGATGGAGGCCGTACATTCCGACGTGATATCGCACTCAATTGAAGATCAGGTGATCCGTAAGGAGATGAACGAATGCATCCAGGGCTATATTGCGCTCCTCCCGGAGAACTACCGAATTGTTATGATTCTTAATGAAATAGAAGGGTTTAAGACTAATGATATTGCAGCAATACTGGGCTTGAGTGTTGGTGTGATAAAAGTGCGTTTACATCGTGCGCGGGAAAGATTAAAGAAGGTTCTTTTGGAAAACTGTACCTTTTATCATATAGAATGCTGCGGAAAGTTGGCCTGTGAACAGAAATTTCCAGTCACAAAAAAGAAAAAACAGTTACCTGCGAAAAAGCACTGACTTCACCTGTCAGTGCTTTTTCGCTTAATAAACTCTTATACTGTAACTTTTTTTGCGTAGTATCGTCTATAGGTTCCGAGGAGGCGATATGGATGCCATAAACGAACTGCCACGCAATCACTCATTGGCACGTTGCCGCGGATACGTCTTAAGTATCACGTAAAACGGCCTGGACAAGGGGTAACGAGTATTAAAATTAAAAATTCCCCTCAATAGTCTAACAGGGGATAACTAGGAGGGTTATTATGATGAGTTTGCTCTACTATAATCTACTTTGGAAGATGGAAAGTAAACCTACAACCACACCAGGCAAAACCGGTGACCAAGACCCAAATGTAATAAAGAATACGGACGAAAAGGAACCCCAGGGTAAGGAACCGTCTAAATCACCTAAATTTCTGGATATCACACAAGATCAGGCTTTTTGGGACAAGGCAGTTCCGTCTTAGTAATGTGTTGTTAAATTACTAGATCTCCTCCGTAATTCAGGACTTGTAACATTATCGTCTCCTCCAATAAAAAACTCGGCATTGCCGAGTAAGTAAACTGTCGCCTGAGCTACCTTCTAAGGATAGGAAAGAATCATTGCCCGACAATTACCGCCATATTAACTCTTTGTTAAAAGTATAGATATCCTTTATGCTAGGAAGGCAGGAATATAAGATATATTTAAGAAGTATATAAAATATTTATATTAGGAGGGGTTAATTTGTCGAAAGTAGATATTCAAAAAATCCGCGAACAAGCCGAAAGTTACTACCGTAATGGGGAATTTTATTGCTCGGAGGCAATAGTCAAAACTATCCGGGATGCATTTTCTCCGAATACGCCCGATATCGTGATAGCGGCAGCATCCGGATTTCCCGTAGGCCTCGGTGGTTCTGGCTGTATATGCGGGGCAGTTGTTGGTGGAACCATGGCATTAGGTCTAGTTTTTGGTAGAACAGAAGCAAAATGTGAAAAAGTAAATACAGCAATGCGGCTCTCGAAAGAATTGCACGATTTGTTCAGTGAAAGACATAAATGCCTTTGCTGTCGCGTACATACACGGGATATGGAACTAGGTTCCCCTACCCACATGGAACAATGCGTAGCGTTTACCGGTGAAGTTGCCGAAGAAACTGCTAAAATAATTATTCGAGAGTTAAAAAACCAGTAATCTCATCTGGGGCTTAGCTTAAAAAAACCAAGGGATAACGCCGCTTTTGTTAGCGGCGATATCCCTTGGTTTCTCTTGTTGGCCAATGAATCTATCTACACCCCAATTGAACTATTTCCAAAGTTCGTATCAGCTATTAACGAGCCATATTAATACTGTATCTACGATAAATCTTCACGACGCTCATGTCAATGGGTGCTGGAAATTTAAAGAGCTTATGCCTCTTGTTTTACTTTTGAATCAATGAACCAGTGACGGGTTCTATTGCACAGACTGCAAACAGAAAGCATAACTGGTACTTCCACCAGAACCCCTACCACGGTGGCCAATGTAGCTCCTGACTGTAGTCCAAATAAGGAGATAGTCACAGCGACAGCTAGCTCAAAGAAATTGCTTGCTCCAATTAACGCTGAAGGAGCCGCAATGGAGTGAGGAACATGCAGGGCTTTGGACAAGCCGTACGCTAACGAGGAATTAAAATATACCTGTATAGTGATCGGTATGGCTATCAAAATAATGTTGAACCAATTGCTTACTATTGTTTCCCCTTGGAAAGCAAATAGCGCTCAATGACTATTCCGGGATTTCTACAATGTCCATCACTTCCCTCCTCAATATGATTACATTCTAATTTAATCATATACGCAATAAGGTTTTAAAAACTTTGAGTAGCATGTCTTGTCTGCATATAGTATATTTAAAATGCGACATATACCTTCTATTCTATGGTGGTAACTCATATTATTGTTTACGTAACGACTTACTTACCATTCAAATTAAATATGTAGTTTGTCCTCTATACCATTTGTGGAAAATTCATGTCGGGGGTTGGTTATCTTGTCACTTTCAAAATATGAGATATTCAGCACTATTGTTGAATTGGGTAGCCTAACCAAAGCTGCGGAAAAGCTCAATTTGACCCAGTCAGGAGTTAGCTATGCCGTCTCTACCCTTGAAGCAGAGTTAGGATTTGCCTTGCTTAAGCGCGATCGTTCAGGTATTAGCTTAACAAGCAACGGAGAACGCATTCTTAAACATGTCCAAAGAATTTTGCATGAAGAAGCACTCTTGCGACAAGAAACAGCTGCAATCAAAGGGTTGGACACTGGCACAGTCCGTTTGGGAACACTATCCAGTGTCTCGATGCAGTGGTTGCCTGGAATCTTAGGACAATTTAATGAAAAGTATCCTCACATCGAAGTAAAAACATATCTGGGCTGCTATGATGAAATGAATGACTGGATATCGAACGGCACTGTCGATTTTGGCTTTGTATGCTTACCCACTTCTAAACCATTTGAAACCATTCCCCTAAAAAAGGATAAACTGGTTGTCATCCTGCCGCCTAATCACCCACTGCGCCATCAAAAGGTTATCTCCTATGATCAAATCAAAGATGAATCTTTTATTATGCCTCAATGGGGCAGCGATGATAATATCAGACGCCTCTTGAACGAACACAAATTGAATCTACAAGTAAAATATGAATTAATGGAAGAACGGACTATCTTGGCCATGGTGCAAAAAGGCTTAGGGATCAGTATTCTGCCAGAACTGATTTTGGTGAATGTACCAGATAACATCCATATTGTAGATTTAGAGGAAGCGGATTATCGGATCATCGGCATAGCAGCGCTCTCTCTAAAAAATATATCTCCGGCTGCTAAAAAATTTCTGGCATGCACCCGTTCTTGGCTGCGTGACAATAATTATCTTGATTTTGAGTGATACACAAAAAATATATTTTTTAAAGCAAAAGGCAGACATAAAATTCTGTGTTATACAAAGCTCATGTCTGCCTTTTGTATGAACCTACTGCTATATCACTTTATTGTATCGAACATTCTAATTGCCCACAATGATTCGAAGCTCTATTCTACTCGTAAGAACAACAGTAATCTCCTACCGTCAGTCAGCCCCCTAAGCTATCCGCAAAATTCCGTGGTCGGGTAGACGTGAGCCTCTCGGCTCACGTCTACCCGACCATGTCGATACAAAATCTTCAGCCTAATCGCCACTTTGTTCCAGCCTTTAGAAACTACTCATCCATTATGATAATCAGCAAAAGGTATCAGATATTTAGCTGAAGGTTTCCCGATCTTGCAACAGTGATTTTTTCTTTGTCGCTCTCTCTTGCAGCAGCGATTTGTTCTTTGTTAATCTCTTTCCAGAGATCTACATTCGCAATACCGACTTTGTCAGGATCAAAGAAGGGTACCTGATCTGCCTTACGTTGTTCCTCATAGTCATTCAGCATAGCAACGACCTTCGGGAACAAAAACCACAGCATTAACACATTCAGCCATACCATCATACCGCATGCCAGATCAGCTGCCGCCCAGGCAACGGACGAAGTGGTAGTGGAGAAATAAATATACACCATTAGTACCATAACCTTCATAACCAAATAAACATTTTTACGTGTACTCTCGCTGGCATTGCCTAAGATATAAGCCATACCGGTTTCAGCTTGATAATAGTAGCTGAGTATTGTCGTAAAAGCAAACATTATTACCACTACACCCATAACGAATTCGCCCAGACCAGGCATGAGTGTACCAACAGCCTCCTGGGGAAATACGATACCGTTCTTGCCGGCAGCAGCTAATTCCGCCATTTTGGCAGAACCGGAACCGATATAACCGGAAGCCGTATTGAAGCAGTCAGTAACCAGAATCATGAGTCCTGAACAGGTACATATTACGATGTCCGCATAGATACCGAAGGAATTAGCCAAACCCTGACCGACAGGATGTGCAGTCTCAGCCGCAGCCGCAGCCGGGGTTTCCTCACCCATACCGGCACCGGATGCGAAGGTGGCGCGTCTAATACCCATAGCAATCGCACTGCCCATCATACCGCCGAATACCGAGCCTTGATTAAATGCAGATGCAAAAATCCAACTAAACATGGTCGGGATTTTATCATAATTAGCAATTAGCACAATTGCCGTCAACACCAGAAAAATACCTACCTTTATGGGAACAAGAATGGCAGCAAATTTGCTGATACGTTTGATACCGCCGAGGATGATGATGCCCAGAAATATTGCACCAACCACGCCGGTCATCAACGGGGAAACCCCCAAGCTGTGATTTAAGCCTTCGCCAATCATGTTGGCCTGAATACCAGGCATACCGAACAACATTCCCACAACAGTGACTATAGCAAACAGCTTGCTAAACCATTTCCAGCCCAAGCCTATTTCTGCACAATAGTATGCACCGCCGCGGTACTCACCGTCAATCCGAATTTTGTATAGCTGTCCCAGCGAGCATTCTGTAAATGATATGGCGGCAAGCAAAATAGATGTAACCCACATCCAGAAGATTGTACCCGGACCTCCCAGATAAACAGCCACTGCCACACCGGCGATATTACCGACACCAACACGGGCAGCCATGGTAGTCCAAAATGAATGGGAGGTGGAGATGCCGCTTTCCGAGCTTTGATTACTTACCAGATTTCTCACCATATCCTTTAAATTACGGACTTGGGTAAGGCGGAGTCTGATGGAAAAATATACACCTGACACAACAACAAATACCAACATAGCTGGTGACCAAACATAGCCATTTAAAAGATCAATTATCTTACCGAGATATTCCATATTAAAGATTCCCCCTTATCATTGAATAGGATGATTAATGGTATAATGATTCCTTTTGAAGCTGTGCTCATTTTGATTCTTCGCTTTCTATTTTACAAATATTCCAACAGAACCCATTAGTGTTTGGCTTCACCTCCCTCAAGCGCAAATTTATTGTTAAATCACTAAATATTGCGATATTTTTCTCGTATGATTTTTGCTAAACCATGGACTACACCTCTCCTTCACAAATTAATCTCCTGATGTCATGCAGTCAAGATTGACAAATATGTACTCGCTCTTGACTGCATGACTCTTGGAGACGACACAGTAAGCCGGAATTTTCCGGGTAGACGCAGAAATTGTTTAAGTACCCAGGCAAGATATTGCAGCTTTAGCCACCGGCCATCAGATGAATGACTTGAACATCATCCTCATCCAGAATCTGCTTGTTGGCATAGTCCTCTTTTGTTACAAGCTCACCATTTATCATTACGATGATTCTCGAATAGGTAAATCCTTTTTTCTGCAACAATGCTTTTACTGTCAATTGTTCTTCCCAGTCAAAATCTTTCCCATTTACTTTAATCATTCCAATGCCTCCACAGTAGGTGCAGTTAAAGCCGACTGTTTAAATGTACAGCTTACTTTTCTGGTTATAGATGCTCTTGAACTACCTCTATAACGGCCGGAAGGTCCATTCCAATTTCTTTTAATTTTTCAATGGTTGGTACCCCATCCTGGGTCCATCCTCTTCGTTTATATACAGCATCTATCAGCTTTTCATACTGCGCTTCCCGATAGCTGCGCAACACCTTGACCTTTTCTTCGGTTGTTTTTCCGTCCGGACTATAGTTTATTAGCTCTTGTAATTGCTGGTCATATCTTTCCTGCCTTGACTCATATTCTTCGACGGTAACAGGCCCGGCCGACCGGTAAGGAATCTTATCATGGATTCTCTTACCATAACCCATTCTTATATTGAATATTTTTTGGAAGTTATACACTCTTTCTGACTGGACAATCAGTTCGTCCCGGTCAATCTGTATTCCAGTTACACCACTGAAGATATCAAGGTAGTTTTGTACATGTTCAGGAATTTTCGCAGGTTCAGCGGTTTTTGCATTGCCTTCAGGCACAATGTCATTCCACGGCAATTTACATAAACCGTTTAAGCCAAACCAGGTTCTGAACATGGGGAAGTAGTGGAGCGCCTCGGCTTTGTCTTCAAAGGTAGGTATCTGATTATTTACCATATCCATAAAAATCAGCCACGCTTCATCGTGCTGGGGTCCCTTATTAGTCAGGCCGTAGCCACCTTGCTGGGCTAGGGATTCTTTAGGCAGATATTCGGAATACTCCAGTCCCTTTTGTTCCATGCCGATATCTTGCAAGAAATCGGCATTGGCACCATATTGTTCTACCAAAAACTTCTTTATGCGACGGATACCCTGCCCGGCAATTAGGCCAAAGCCTTCTCCCCTGGACATTTGGTGAAGAAGCTCTATTGCCGCACCGGCATTGCCGAAATTCAGTTCCAAGCCGCCGGTTATTTCTTTGTTCAAAATACCGTTTTCGTAACATTCCATAATAAATGCGGTAATGGTGCCGAAGGAAATAGTGTCTACCCCGTAGGTATCGCAGTAAAAGTTTGCTTCTAAGATATATTCCGGGTCAAATATCCCGCAATTCGAGCCCAGTCCTGCGGCATTTTCATACTCAGGCCCGTCTATTGTTACGAAATGCCCTTGATACGGTCCTGTTTTTAGCTTGAAATTATCCGCCGCTTTGGCGCAGGCTAACGAACAGCCGTACCAGCAGCCGTCTGCCATGCCTTGGGTTAGATATTTTTCTATAAATACATTTGAGGCAATTTTATAGGTATCAGGATGAGAACCAAATTTATAGTTATGGGTGGGTAATAAGTCGTACTCATCCATAACTTCAATGATATTGGCCGTCCCTACCTGTCTCATCCGGTTTTGCGTGTTATCAAATTTGCATATTTCTTTATGAAGTTTAATTCCTGCCTTATTAATTTTGGCTATATCTGCCGGATGGTTTAAGTCTCCTTTTACTCCCCGAAAGCGAACAACCACTGCTTTGATCTTTTTGTTCCGAAATACTGTGCCAATACCGCCCCTGCCTGCTTGTTTTAACCGGGGCACTTTTCTTCTGACATCATAGAAGGTGAAATTTAACAATCCGATCAGGGTGTGCTCTGCGGCCGTTCCCGCTGTTACAACAGCAATGTTGCGCTTATCTTCTTCCGATTCGGCATACATTTCGGTTAATTGCTCGCCCAATACATGACCATCCACGGCTTCCAGGGGCGCTTCTTCTATTCGTATTGTTCCTTCATTGCCATCAATAACAATGATTACATCGTTTTTTGCTTTGCCTTGGATTTCCAGTGCATCCCAGCCAGAGAATTTTAATAATGGACCAAAATAACCGCCTACATTACTGTCCATCGGCATTCCGGTTAAAGGAGATAAAGTAACAACAAGAGACTTTCCTGCTCCAGGATATTGGGTAATGCCGGCTACCGGCCCCGGAGCAATGACGATTTCATTTTCAGGGTCATCCCATTTGGTCTGAGGAGTTACGCCATTCCACAAGTACCACAGGCCGAATCCCTTGCCGCCGGTGAATTTTTCTTTCATCATCTGAGTAACTTGCTTTGACTCAATTTTGTTCTCTGTAAGGTTGATATATAAAGTCTTATCAGAATAGCCTTTTTCAAGCTGCTGCGGACTGTATTTGTATTCGGTCAAAGGCTTATGTGCCGTTTGCATTGCTGATATTTCCATCTGCTTCATCTCCTTTTAGCTATTTGCGTCATTGTTTTCCGCAATAAATATGGCTTCTACTGGACAGTTTTTGGCACACAATCCGCAAGCAATACACTTGAAAGGTTCGAGATGTTCATTATGCTGCATCATGGCCTCTTCCGGACAAAAGCCCACACACATAAAGCAGCCAACGCAAATTTCTTTTTTAATCCTTATAACCCCGCTTTTATCTCTATAAATGGCCTGAACAGGGCAAATATCAATACATACGCCACATTGATTACACACTTTGATCAGTGAATTCTCTTTAGCAGCTTCTTCAATACGAATGCAGGATTTTTCTTTGTCGTTACTCTTAAAGAAAGATGTGGCGCATATATCCTCACATTGACCACATTTTGTACATAATGCCTGATTTTTTGCTAAATGCTTCATTAGTTCACCCCTTACCCCATAACTACATAAGCTAGTCTCTAGCTTTATTCGTATTTAGAAATCTTTGTGCTCTGTTCTTTCGATAATCTCATCCTGTAAGGCTTTCGTAAGATTATTAAAGTAATCACTATAACCGGCAACCCGTACAATGAGATTGTTATACTTCTCAGGGTTCTTTTGGGCATCTCTTAAGGTAGCGGCATCTACAATATTAAATTGAATATGGTGTCCATCCAGCTTGAAATATGCTCTGATTAAGTCTTTTAGTTTTCTAAGGCCTTCTTCGCCTGCCACCACTTGCGGTGTGAATTTTTGGTTAAGCAACGCCCCGCCTGTTCTTAATTGATCCATTTTGGCTGCCGATTTGATGACTGCTGTAGGGCCGTTTCTATCTGCACCTTGCACAGGTGAAATTCCTTCTGAAAGGGGTCGCCCGGCCTTCCTGCCATCCGGAGTTGCGCCAATAACAGAACCGAAATATACGTGACAGGTAGTTGGCAGCATCTCAATCCGGTAAGTTCCGCCTGTTGGAGTTTTTCTTCCATTTACAACGTCATGGAAGATCTCGAATACCTTGAGCATGATAGTATCTGCATAATCATCGTCGTTACCGTATTTAGGGGTCTTGTTCAAAAATAGCTGGCGCACCTTTTCATGGCCTGCGAAATCAACTTTCAATACTGCTAATAACTCATCCATTGACAATTTCTTATTATCATACACATGATATTCAATAGCCGACAGGCAATCGGTAATACTGCCGATACCAACACCCTGAATATACCGGGAATTGTATCTGGCACCGCCTGCATTATAATCCTTGCCTTTCTCAATACAATCATCTATAACGATAGACATGAAGGGAGAAGGCATATACTTGGCATACAGAACTTCGATGATGTTGTTGCCTCTTATCTTAATATCAACAAAATGCTCGACCTGCTTCTTAAATGCTGCCAATAGCTCTTCTAATGAACCAAATTGGGTTGCATCCCCTGTTTCAAGCCCCAACATTTTACCAGTTCGCGAGTCAACGCCATTATGAAGGGTAATTTCCAGTATTTTTACCAGATTTAAGTATCCTGTTAAGATATACGCTTCTTTACCAAAGCAGCCTACCTCTACGCAGCCGCTGGTACCGCCGCCGCGCGCATCCTCAAGACTTTTCCCCTGGCGGAGAAGTTCTTCCAGTACTGCATCGGTGTTGAACACCGAAGGAAAGCCCATTCCTTCCCGAATTACCTCAGCGGCTCTGATAACAAATTGATCCGGGTTTTTCCTACTAACCTGCACATTTGTGCTAGGCTGCAGCAGTTCCATTTCTTCAACAATATCTAAGAGCAAATAGGATAATTCGTTAACTCCGTTACTGCCGTCAGGCTTGATTCCCCCAATATTGATGTTGCAAAAATCTGTATAGGTAGCGCTTTCCTGGAGTGTAATACCCACCTTAGGCGGTGCCGGCTGGTTGTTAAATTTCACCCAGAAACAGCCCAGCAATTCTTTGGCAGCTTCACGCGTCAAAATTCCTGACTGAATATCCCTTTCATAGAAAGGATACAGATGGATATCAAGCTTGCCTGGGCAGAAGGAATCCCAGGTATTCAATTCCGTAATTACACCCAGATGGACAAACCAGTAGGTCTGTAAGGCCTCTCGGAAAGTTCTCGGTGCATACGCCGGTACATGACTGCAAACTTCCGCAAGATCTTCTAATTCTATCTTCCTCACAGGATCTTGTTCTTTATCCGCCAACTCGCGGGCCTTAGCGGCATGCCTTTGGGCATATACGATAATGGCATCACAGCAAATTGCCATGGCGTTTAATTCTTCTTGCTTTTCATAGGCATCAGGATCTTGTTGATAATCCAGCTCTTCAAGCTTTTTCATAATAGTCTTTTTGAAATCCAGGAAGCCTTGGCTGTAGATTTTTCCATCCGCAACCGTGTGGCCTGGCGCTCGTTGCTCCATGAATTCGGTATAAATTCCCGCTTCATAGCAGTCCTTCCAGGCTGGTGTCATTTGAGCAAACATCAAATCCCGTATGGCTTTTCCTTGCCAGAAAGGAATAATTTCTTCTTTTTGGGTGCGCTTTGTTTCTTCATCAACGCGAAAGAAGATTTTATCCCGCTTATCCATAATGTCAAAATCCTCAACCGTATGGCAGCACAACTCCGGATAAGTCGGCGCCTCCTGCGGCCCTGTTCCTCGTTCCCCGACAATGAGTTCGCCCTCATTGATACAAATGGTCTTGTTTTCCATGAGATGTTTAAAGGTTAATGCTCTCAGCACCGGAATAGACACCTGACCGGCAAATTTTTTATAGGCTTCTGTCATCAGCATGGCTCTTTCGATAGACAGCTGTGGCACTGTGTTGACACTCTGATCTCTTAATTGTTTCACTCTGTTATTTACGCTCATCCCTTTTGCCATTTTTCATCATCCTCCTATTTGTACATTTAGCCCAAATTCTTTTAGTTTCTGTGAAATCTCATTCATTTGCTTATGTAAAAGAGGCTGAAGATCAGCTAGCTGATACATTTTTCCCAGCCTAGTATATTTATCAATAGCAATATTGTGATACGGCAGTAGAAAAACATCCTTTAGATGCAAGGAAGATAAAAGTTCACCTGTTTTTTTTATATTTTCGGCGTCATCGTTAATTCCCGGTATAACAGGTATGCGAATCCATATTTTACTGCCTTTTGACGCAAGCTTTTTTAAATTCTCTAATATAAGCCAGTTGGATACACCTGTATATTTTTTGTGCATTTCAGCATCCATAAGCTTAATATCATATAAAAACAAATCCACCTTATCTACTATTCTGGCAATTGATTCCCAGGGTGCATAACCTGACGTATCTAGGGCCGTATGAATACCTTTAGTTTTACATGCATCAAGAATTCCCTCAAGAAAGTCGATCTGCATCAGTGCTTCTCCACCAGAAAACGTGGCTCCGCCGCCGGATTCTTCATAAAAGATCCTGTCTTTTTCTATTTCCTGCATCACATCCTTAACCGACATTTTCCTGCCGACCTTCTCCATGGCTCCGGTAGGACATGTATCTACACAATCTTCGGATAGGCTGCATTTTGCATTATCTCGTTTCAACTCTGTGGCAGAAAACGCTATGGCACCATTGGGGCAGCTTTTCACACAATCGCCGCAGCCGATACACTTGTTTTTCAAAAAAACTATTTCTGTTTGTAACGCCAAACTTTCGGGATTATGGCACCACCAGCAAGCTAACGGACATCCTTTTAAAAAAATAGTGGTTCGTATTCCCGGTCCATCATGGATTGAATATTTTTGAACATTAAATACCGTTCCCGTAATCATGCATAGCACCGCCAATCAACTTGGTTTTTTACTACAATCAAGGGCCCTGAGTATAAAAACCGCCCCTCCTCTCTTTCCTCTGTCTAACAGCATCTTGCGAAAAACTATATAATGCAATAACCTTGCCAAATATTGCAGTCTATTGAAAAAATATCAATAAACCCGGTCTGTCTTGCTTTTCAATTATTGGTTCTTTTGAATATTTCCGAAAATTGAAAAACGTCCCTAAAATGAGACGATATAAAAATTGACATTGTCTCATTTTAGGGACGTTTTATTGTTTTTTTTTACTGAGAAACGGTTTAGTCACCGGGCTGCATACTGTTAGTTATGATTTATTAAGATTTCCCAATCAATATTGTGTTTTTTTATTTTATTATGCAACGTCTGCCGGGGAATATTTAAAATTCTTGCAGCTTTAGCCCCATTTCCATTGGCTTGTTTTATAGCTTTTTGAATTAGTTTCTTCTCATAATCATTTAGATTGTCCACCAATGAAGAAACCACTATATCCCCTGCGGGTTCTTCCTGCTTCATCCCAGCTACTTGGTTAGCGTTAAGCAGATGATGAGGAATGTCATTTACGCCAATAATATTGCTATCAGTAAAGTTCATAATACTTTCGATGGTATATTTTAATTCCCGGACGTTTCCAGGCCAATAGTAGGACTGCAATACATTCAAGGCTTCAGCGGAAATCATTTCTACTTGCTTATTTACTTTAGCATTATACATATTAATGAAGAACCTTGTGAGTAACGAAATATCTTCTTTCCTGTCTCTCAAAGCAGGAGTACTTAAAGGAATAACATTTAACCGGTAAAACAAGTCTTTTCGCATAATTTTTTGGTCTACAAGTTTTAGTGGTGGCTCGTTAGTACTTGCTATAATTCTTACATCGACAAGCACCGTGCTGGCTCCTCCAACCCTTCGGACAATACCATCCTGCAAAACACGCAACAATTTTCCTTGAAGCTCCATATCCATGGAATTAACTTCATCTAAAAACAAAGTACCCCCATCCGCAAGCTCAAAAAGCCCCGGCTTATCCTTTGCACCTGTAAAACTTCCTGATGTTGTACCAAACAATATACTATCCAAGAGTGTATTGGGCAGTGCTGCGCAGTTTTGAGCAATAAAAGGCTTATTTCTTCGTACCTTACTCGCATTATGAATAGACTGCACCAAAACTTCTTTTCCCGTTCCGGTTTCTCCATAGACCAATACAGGCGAGTTACTGTCGACTATTTTTTGCGCCCGTTTTTTTAACTCTTTTATGGCGTCACTTTCGCCAATGATATCATCAAAGGTATATATGACCCCATTTCCCTTGTATGACTTCTCATTACTCTTTTTCTTAAATAATTCCGATTGCAGATTTAATATTTTCTCCGATAATTCTTTCACCTGCGTTAAATCCCGGTAAATTTCGAGAGCGCCAACAATTTCCCCTTGTTTTAACAAAGGTATCGTCGTCGTCAGGGTAGATACTTTCAGTCCCTGATAATTCATATATGTCTGAACATAATCTATGATAGGTTGCTTATTTCTCAGTACCCGGTAGAAAGTACTGCTTTCAGGTGTTAGACCAGGAAAAATGTCCAATATATTTTTTCCGATCGCCTTTTCCTGTGTAATACCCGCTATATTAGTTGCCGGTTCATTATAAAAAGTAACATTTGCGTTTTTATCTACCACTAAAATTCCTTCATCCAGATGCTCTAATATAGATTCCAAAAGGAATTTATATTCCACTCTGCGCCTCCTCACCTTGTATCATACAGCACTATATAACTATCTACCATTGAAACACAAACTCCTGTAGAGATCCACTAAATTTTGAGGATTCTACCTAGTTTACATATAATTTCTCTACAGAACTCTTCTAAACGATGGGAATAAGCAGTAAAGACATATCCGGCGTCATTGAGACTTTTTTGGGGAATTATCAATAATATCGTTAAAATTCCGGTCATTTTAAAGCTATATGAGCTAATCATAGCACGATCAAAATATTCAGTAAAATTAGGATAATTCATACAAAAAATCAATATTTTTGAATCAACTTATTGTATCAGGCTAATGCCTATAATTCAAAAAAATTGATACAATGCATAGAATACTCTGAATGTACTTAGCTCCATTTTTAATGTAAGCTAACATTAAATAAACACCATGATATTACTGTATATGTTGGTGGCAAAAAATAGATTATCAATGGTCTTGCTTCAGTGCAGCTTTTACTTTTTCAGCAAATTAATTACTTTTGCATACCAGAAGATTGCCAAAGCAATGCTTGCTGTTTTAGGTGCCGATGTAAAGATTGTGGATAATCCTTAGACCAGGATAGCCGCGAAGGGTATCATAGGTTATTAAAAAATACGCAAGGAGGAATTTTAGTAATGAACAATGCCTATTTCCAAGTCAAACCTCCGGTAAATGAACCTATAAAAGGTTATATGCCGGGATCACCTGAATGCGTTGCTTTAAAGGCAGAACTTGAAAGACAATTAGCTAACCCAGTTGAAGTACCGCTTATTATTGATGGAAAAGAAATTCGTACAGAAACCAAAGCAAAAATGATTTGTCCCCATGATCATCAGCAAGTACTTGGCGAATATTATATAGCTGGTGAAAAAGAGCTTCTTATGGCAATTAATGCAGCAGAAGCAGCAAGAGAGCAATGGGAGAACATGCCCTGGGAGCATAGAGCTACTATTTTCTTAAAAGCAGCAGATTTACTAACAGGAAAATATAGAGCAAAATTATCGGCTGCTTGTATGCTTGGACAAAGCAAGAATCCTTACCAATCAGAAATTGATGTTATCTGTGAAATGGCAGATTTCCTTCGTTTTAATGCTCACTTCGTTCAAGAGATATACAAGCAACAACCCCTCAGCACCGATGGGGTCTGGAACCGGGTGGAATATCGTGCACTTGATGGGTTTGTTGCAGCAATCACACCTTTCAATTTTACATCAATTGGGGGCAACCTTCCTACAGCTCCGGCTATGTGCGGTAACTCTGTCTTATGGAAACCATCATCAACAGCTGTACTTTCAAACTACTACTTCATGCAAATCCTTATAGAAGCTGGTTTACCTGCAGGTGTTATCAACTTTGCACCTTGCAGGGGTGTTGACTTCGGTAAGGTTGTAGTTCCGCATCCGAAGATGGCAGGCTTCCATTTCACAGGCTCAACAGGCGTATTCAATGATATTTGGAATCAAGTTGGTCAAAACATTAATAAGTATGTTACCTATCCTCGTCTTGTTGGCGAGACAGGTGGTAAAGACTTTATCTTTGCTCATGAATCAGCAGATGTTGAAGCGCTTACCTGCGCAATTGTTCTTGGTGCTTTCGAATATCAAGGACAGAAATGCTCTGCAGCATCCCGTGCTTACATCCCGGAAAGTCTATGGGGCAAGGTAAAAGTACGTCTTGAAGAAGAAATTGGCAAAATTAAGATGGGTGATGTTCGTGATTTTACAAACCTCATGAACGCTGTTATTGATCAGAAATCCTTCAAGAACATCAAAAACTATCTTGATTATACACGACAGTCTAAAGATGCTGAAATCATCATCGGTGGTGGATGCGATGACAGTGTAGGATACTTTGTAGAGCCTACAGTAATCTTAGCAAAGACACCTACATTCAAGACAATGGTCGAGGAAATCTTTGGACCGGTTATGACCATTTATGTATATCCGAATGATAAATTGGAAGAAACATTAAAAGCATGCGATACAGCAACCAGCTATGCATTGACAGGTGCTGTATTTGCACAAGACAGAGCAGCAATTATCAAGCTAGCAAAAGCATTGGATCATGCAGCAGGCAACTTCTATATCAACGACAAACCTACCGGTGCAGTTGTTGGACAACAGCCATTCGGTGGCAGCCGCGGATCAGGAACCAATGATAAAGCTGGCAGCGCAATCAACTTATATCGTTGGATGAATCAACGTGCTATTAAGGAGACCTTGGTTCCTCGTACAGTAGTTAACTATCCTTACATGGTAGAGAAGTAACCTCCACTTTCACGAAATCAACCTGACATCTCAAGCTGTCAAGCTGAAGAACTACCCACAATCATAGCAAAAGCTCATGCTTACTTATAATAAGTTTGCATGAGCTTTTTGTATCCTGCATAGTAAATAATTTTGGTACACAAACGTTCCAGGTATTATTTCAAAAAGTCTAATGATTAATTGCATAAATGACGTATTTACGATTTGAGGTTGACGACTGGGTAAACCATATTTCTCCACGCCCCACCATAACGCCTTTATAATTGACAAACGTCTCGTTAATTTTTTGACTGGCAAGCGCACTTTTTACGCCTGTTGTAAAAACCCTGTCATAGCTTGCGATAAGCTCTTCTTTCAGTTGGATAGTTGTTTTCGTACCGTTAGTATATATGTTGAGGGGGTACTGGATAAACTCAGCAACCTCTTCCTTGTTGTCTTTCGCTACTAACTCTTGAATTTTTAAAAAATCAGCTTCAAATTGCTCAGGGTCGTCGAAGCCGGCTACGTGATACCGATTGCTTTTCGGCTGCCGAGTCCCCTCTTTTGCTTCGGGCGCATGTTCTTTAGCGCTATCTTGTCGATTTTCTTCCGCTAAAACCACCGGAGGTATCTGATCAGTTTGACCAAAACCGTTTTTATCCTGCATTGGTAGCCCAATTACATATGCAGATGAGATTATAGCACCGACGATCAGGGCTATGATCTTTTTATTCAACATACTAATCCCTCCTCATGCTTCGCAATTGCTGATTGCAATACCGGAGGAATTTGCTATCCTCCGGTATTATAGTCAACGAAACTCAGCTTCAGCCTTTTTTCTGTATTCATCTACTTCTTTGGTTAATTTATAATCGTTTTTCTTGAGAACAGCGCGGTACTCATTTATAATCTTAGAAAAACTACCATTATTGGGATTAAATGCAGCTTCAAGGTACGGCTTTTTAGCCGCTGGCACCATTTTCTTGTCCTCATAACTAAATAGAGGCGTATTATTCGCTCCGTATAGAGAAAAGGCGAGGTATCTCTTGAGCAATTGCTTCACATCTTCAATTTTGGCAGAGCTGCCATATTCTTTGATAAATCGCTCTTGGTTTTCGGCTCGTCGTAAAACTTCCTCCCACCCAATCATAAGGGCGGCATCTTTAACCGGCGTTTTATCCGATTCTACTACCATAATATCGATATAGGCAGCAATGTCCGGCGTTACATTTGCCCGGTATTTCTTGTATAACGAATAGTCGATCACAGGGAAATAAAAACCTTCTGCTGTTTCAATCTTATACCCGTTATTCTGAGTTGCTATCAGCACGTCTCTCACCGTCTTGTCCTGTATCCCATTCAGATAGCTGTCTGTTAATTCATCCCGGTAATCTGCTGCCAGAGTCTTTTGGATAGCATCCTTATCGGCAAACTTGTCCTGCAGCTTGAGTAGGTTAAGCTGCTGATTTTTTTCAAGGGCGATAATCATAGCTGATACGTTCTTAGGGGAAACAGCAGCCATGTTTTCATTGATAAACTTGCTAATTTCCTCTGCTGTAACATTATTTTTATGGATCAGCCGGTTAAACTCATCCATAATAGCGCTCTCTTTGCTTACTGCATTCTCAACTGGAGCTTGCTTAGTTGACTCATTTATCGGCTTTGGCCCGCCAGTGGCGCAGCCACTAAGGAATGTTAGCAGCACTAATATAATCACATTTGCAACTGTTTTCTTCTTAAAATGAATCATTCTAATCTCCTTTGCTTTAGATCTAGTCTCATATACTTTAACGACTTTCAGCTAAAAAAGTAACGGACGGGCGAAATTATAGTATTGAGCCAAATTTGGAAGTGCAGTTATAATCCTATTGATAATGACTTTCATTCCATTTAGATTGTGGTGTTTTGTTTGACTGCAGAAGTGTCAACTACTTAACCTATGAAAGAGCACCATGAACTGTCGCAACAGTTCCATGGTGCTTTTACTATTTCAATGAGCCTTCCCCGCCAGACTCTGGGCACTTGTATTCATTTGGTATTCGATTAGTTCTTTATATTTTTTCCCAATATCTGAGGCCGGATTAACAAAAACCTCTGAAGGGGCACCTACTTCGACAATGCGCCCCTTGTCCATCAGGACAATTTGATCGGCTACACGCAGGGCAAAAGGTAGTTCATGGGTTACAACAAGCATAGTACTTGCGCGATAACGGGCCAGTTCCTCCATGACAATCAATACCTCGCGAACCAGGATAGGGTCTAGTGACGCGGTCGGCTCGTCCCAGAGCATGAGCTCAGGTTCATAAGCCAACGCCCTGGCAATACCAACACGTTGTTGCTGTCCGCCGGATAATTCATCCGGTTTATGTTCCAAATGATTTTCCAACCCAACCTTGGTCAGTGCCTCAACTGCCTTATCCCGGGCCAAGTCTTGATTTATGCCGCTCATTACTAAGCCTAACATGACGTTTTCCACCGCTGTTAACCGGTTAATAAGGTTAAAATGCTGAAACACAAAGCCGATATGCTTACGCATGCCACGCAGTTCATCAGGCTGCATTGTCAGGATATTGGCACCATTAAGCATTATAGAGCCGCGGTCCGGTTCTACCAGACGGTTAATAGCACGAATTGTAGTAGACTTACCGCAGCCGGACGGCCCCATGAGCACCACCGTCTTCCCTTTGTTAACGGTGAGATTAACGTCATTTATAGCCACCAGGCTACCAAATTGTTTATAGAGATTGTGGATAGCAAGCATGTCTATCTCCGTTTATTTAAATTTCATTTTTCGCCGATTGAGTTTTTGTAAGAGGCCAGGACGACCATTGGGAATAACAATCTCCCGCATTATTTCATCGAATGACAGCCCCAGCGCTTCCCCTGCGGTTACCTCATCGATAGAAACCGGACTTATCTTCTCTGCATTATTGGCTACAAGCAACCCAAACAGTGCCCCCAGAAACGGCACCCCAATCCAAGGCAGATAGGGAATGCCGCCACCAGCCAGGATAAACATAGCGGTAAGCAGCATGGCGCCAATCGCCATACCATACAGACACTCAGGTGCAGTAAGGGTGTTTCTTATACCTTGAACAAATCGGCGCCACCCTTGTGCCTGCACTTTATTAGCTGAGCGGTTACGGCGAATGACAGACATTATGGCCGTATGGTCAAGCACTAAGAATAAGATTGAGGCAATAAGCGCAATCATCCCGGCAAGAATAGCTTTAACTTGTGTCAGAATCGTCATGACTTCGGCACGGGGATCGGGCTCAATGATCCCTAGCTCGGACTTATATAAAGAAAGGTTGTTATGACCCACTTCACGATAGATAATAGGTGCAACCAACTCAGTACTGATATTACCATGTGTTAATATCTGTATTCGCTGACTTGGCGTCACCTGCCCGGCAATAACCTTATCCAGAAGCTGCACAGTACGGCTAATCTCATCATCTCTCAGGTTAGGGATAGCAGTTCCAAGAACCTGTAACTGCGCCGCAATCAACGGGGTATTAAACTGCTGAACCTGAGCCAGATGGGTGCTGGCGCTATTTAGCGTTTTCCGGGCGCCGTCTACGTCAAAGGCACGTAACGTGGTTATCGTGTTATGGCCGTTGGCTACTATATTATCAATAGCCGAGCGCGCCTGGCGGGCATTGGCGGCCACATTGTCTAACTCGCTTAAACCGGCACGAAGATTTTCAATGTTTTGCTGAGTATTTTTCAAATCATTAATTGAGGTGGTAATATCAGGATTTATCACCTTGATCACTTGAAAGGTTCCTACAAGTCCGCCAAGGGCACGCGAGGAATTGTCCAGCTGGGTTTGAATACCACTGGTGTTAATGTTGGCCAGACCGCTAGTCGCAGCCTGAATGGTTGCGCCGGCACTCTCCAGGCTTACCAGGGTCTGCTCAATGGCGGCAAGGCTGCTGCCATAGTTATTGAGGGCACTGCCGGCGATAGTCGTCATTTGCTGGGCATCTTGGGCAAAACCCGGAATCTGGCCAACGAGTTTGGAGGTTTCCATTAAGGCATTCCCTAACTGCTGCCGTGGATTGTGAACCGATGCCGTACCGGCCTGAGCGCCTACTGTATTATTAATGACCATATAACCCTTGTAATTGCTAATCTGCGCACCATCGCCCTGCATAATCATACCTTTAGCCAGACCGTCACCGCCAACCTCGGTTAGTTGCACCAAAACATTATCCGGCGCTGGTACGTTAGCGGCTATCGGCTCGTTCGGGGCCGCTCCTTGAAAGGCAATTACATCCCCGGGAGTAAACTTAACGCCGGCAGCAGGTGTAATGGTAACCTGAGTGGTATAAGACGAAAGGAACCGTTTAAGTTCTAACATAGTACTCACCATGGAAACCATTTCATTGTTCTTACTGTCGGCAGATACGCTCTCCGCATAACCTACTGCTTTATCGGCCCGGATACCTTCAGCAATTTGCTTACCTAACCGAATAGGGTTATCCGGTTCACTACCAACAGGGAAGGCAATCTCAATAAGTTGATACTGCTTGAGCAGCTTCTCGATCTCGGCATTGACAAAAGCTGATTTATCAAGTGCTGATACAATCACCGTTACTGAACCGCCATCACGAAATGCAAATAACACACCTTCAATTTGCATTATCTGGTCAATAATACTGCTTTTGGCACCCTCCGGCACACCCTTAACGGTAACACGCGGTTCAGTCATAATACTAATACCGGAGCGGCCCGGAACACTACCAAAGCTGTTATTCAGGGCCTCATAGGTTTGTTTAGTTTTATATTCAGTCGGAAAGCCAATGAAAAAACTGGTTAAGCCAGTTAAAGTCGGCCCCTCCTTTAATTTAGCACCCGGATATACTTGCGCCAGAATTTTTTCAATTTGAGCTCTACCCTCTTCTTTCATTTCTTCGCGGACATTAATAATAACATCAAACTCACCATAATCACCCACAAGGGTGGAAATTGTTTCTGAAAAGTAGGAGTTAGCAGCCATTGATACTAAACTCGCTAAGAATGCCCCTATAGCCACACTGATAATAACAAGCATTACTACATCACGGTTAAAGGAATTGGCCATGAAGGTGCGTACAAATATTTTACGAATATGTCTCAAGGTATATGCCTCCCTTCTGAGACTCCCAATTCTTAAGTCTTTAATCCTATTTTCAATCAGCAATACTTTGCCTTTACATTTTTAGGAAACGTTTCATAAATACATACGATTTCCGCCCTCGTCTACCTTGAGATCTGGAAGACTTACTTCTCATATAATTCCAAGCTATCCAGGCATTCATACAGACTTTCAAAATACTGAGCATTTAAACTTCAGGTAAGAAGATAAGCCAGAACCGCCAACTACTTAGAATATGAAAAAGCACGATTGAACTGCCGGAGCAGCTCAATCGTGCTTTTTCATATTCTTTCTGTTATACATAAGCCAACCCTAATTGGATTATCATTTCACCGGCAGTAAAGCTCATAGAGACTTGTGACGCCTGCTTCTTATATACTATAAAATGGTTTTCGCCGACTATAGTAAAAGGAGCAGTAATAGTATAGTGATACCCGGTTCCAGACAATAAAGCCTTTGCCCTGCCGGCAACCATATTTGCCATTTCCGCAACCCCATCGTATAAATCTGCATCCGACAGCCCTAACTGATTTACTCCAGTCATAGCGGATACGATAGCGGCTGCATCTTCCTTAGACATGGTAATGGAAAGCATCGCATTTCTTTCACCGTGAACCAACATAGCCCCGGTCAGTCCGCCTGAATTAACATGCTGTTTCTGAGTAGTTTCCGGATTCCGGGAAAAATCAAGGCCCGCTATTGTGCCAATAACTTCGACAACGGCCCGGGAGAGGCATTTCTGCAGAAAATCATTTGTGGCTAGTTCCATGTCTATATCCCTTCCCCGGTACATTCTAGTATTTTTTTCATCAATTCCTCGATGGAAAATGGTTTAACCAGGTAATTTATGGCACCTGCCTGTATCGCCTGGATGATACAGGCCTTCTCACTTTCGGTTGTAACCATCATAACAGGAATATGTCTTAATGAAGCATCACTTTTTATTTTTTGTAAAAATTCGAAACCATCCATACCCGGCATGTTCCAGTCCAGAAGGATTAAGCCGATATCAGTTGCATTTTCCTTTGCCAGTAAATTAAGCGCCTCCAGACCATCCTCGGCTTCTATAAATCCGTAATCCAGAAGCTCTACGCCACTACAGATAATCTTCCTGATGATTGCCGAATCATCGACCGATAAAATTTTCATTAAGAGTCACCCCTCACCCTAAAAAAGGCACCGTTTTTGTACTGCGTCATTTCGTAGTTTTCTTTATAGTCAAAAAATATCTCTGAATTCCCAATGAAGAGTACTCCTTGTTCTGTTAGAGCGTTGGCAATTTTTGAGAAAACCACTTTTTTAAACTGCTCGGAAAAATAAATTGTAACATACCGGCAAAATACAGTGTCAAAATTCCCTAAGCCAATGAAGCTATTTTGAAGATTAAACTGGCGAAATACCACTGCGTCTTTAATAGTGTCTGCAAGCTTCCAAATCCTACCCTCTTGCCGGAAGTAGGTATCCCGGTATTCGCTTTCCAGTCCTCTCGCCATCGAGATTGAGTCATATTTCCCCATTCGGGCAAGTTTTAGGACAGTTGTCGAAATATCAGTGGCTAGTATTTCAAACTGGGATAAGGTAACATCCTGCACCCGAAAACGCTTAAGATAGCTATCAATACACATGGCTATAGAATATGGTTCCTGTCCTGTGGAGCACGCCGCGCTCCATATTCTTACCTTGGAACGTTGACCTTTCCTAATCTCATCGATGTAGGCAGGCAATAGTACTTCTTCTAAAATCATCCACGGCGTTTTGTCCCTGAACCAAAGTGTTTCATTCGTAGTTATAGCATCAATTATTTCCTCAGCCAGACCTACGTCTTTTTGCTTATTAAGCATCCGATATAGCTCTTCAAAGTTGGTTAATCCAAACTTAATTAAAAATTTGGAAAGCCGGCTTTCGATTAAGTAGGATTTTTCTTCATTGAAATCGATACCGCACTGTTCCTTTATATACTCCTGGAATAAAGCGAATTCCGCTGGAGACAGATTAGAATTTATAGTAATCCCCCTCCGTCTAAAACAATCTGCATAATACGGTCGGAAATGTGAATGAGATCAACCGTTTCATCAGCTAAGCCCGCCTCGGCGACACAATGAGGCATTCCATACACCACACAAGTGCGCTCACTTTGAACAATACAATAACACTTGCATTCTTCTTTCATAACCCGAACGCCCTCCCGTCCGTCACAGCCCATGCCTGTTAGTATTATGGCGAGCACACTGACCGTTTTGCAGGCTTGGGCAACCGACTTAAACAGCACATCTGCAGCAGGGCGAACGCCATGAACAGGTGGCGTTTTATCTAGTTTAATCTGAACTCTCCTATCAGAGCCGACCTGTAGCGACATGTTTACTCCCCCTGGGGCAATAAAAACTCCCCCACTTGCCAGGGACTGGCCGTCCGCCGCCTCAACTACAGGCAATAGGCATTTTTTATTCAGTGTTTGCGCCATAATCTGTGTAAACCCTCGCGGCATATGCTGAACAACCAATACCGGTATTTGCAAAGACGCGGGGAGACCGCTCAACACTTGTTCAAGGGCTGCAGGCCCGCCTGTAGAAGCAGCAATAACAATTAATTCCACAGGGCCTTTAAAGGAATTTAACGGCTTAATCTCCCGCAGTCTTCGTTGGACAATTGTTGATTGTAACTGCTTAGATTTAGCTTCAGCTGCCCGCTCTTGCGAACCGGGAGCCTTACGCTTGCTGAGGCAGTTTAGTTTGCACTCCATAAAAAGAGTATGTACGCGCTTTTGTAAAACATCAATGTTGTCCGGGGTAACTGTATCAGGTTTAACTACAAAGTCCAATGCGCCTAGTTGTAACGCTTTCAGCGTAATAGCGGCACCTTCGTCGCCCCCACCGCTGACCATGATAACATTGATCTCCGGATATCGATGTCTGATCTCAGCTAACGTTTCTAAGCCTTGCAGCCCTGGCATGAGTACATCCAGAAGAATAATATCAAAGCTATTCTGCTTAAGACGCTCTAACGCTATTTCCCCATTTGATGCGGTTTCCCTCGTAACCGCCAAACCGGTACTATCTACCGCTTCAGACAGTATCTTACGATAAACAGCGCGATCATTAACTACCAACACACTTAATTTTTGTTCCATATGGTTACCACCAATCAAAGGCTGCAATTGCGTACATTAATGAAAGAACTATATTTTAAACTGTTTTGACAAACCTTCCAGCTTTGCAGCCACTTCCACAAGATCATCCGCCGACTGGCTTGCCACCGTTCCTTTTGCGGCCGTGTCATTGGACGCTTTGCTGATTTCGCTGATACTATTTGAGATCTCCTCTACTTTTTCGGCAACAGCCTGAGAAGTCTTCGCAACTTCACCCATTCGCCCAGATGCTCTGTCGGTGTTCTTGGCCACCTCACCGGCAGTTAAGGCAAGTTCATGCACTGACCGCGCAATAGTACAAACACCCTCATATGTTTCCGTAGTACTGCTGGCTATAGACTGGGATTTATCTGCAATATCCTCTATTTCACCGGTTATTAAGTTTACCTTCTCTGAAGCCTTAATGACAGCTGTGGAGATTTCCCCCACTACTGCAGACTGTTCCGTTACTGCCGCCGCTATATTACCGCTCTTCTGGTTAATTTCGCTGATTACCTGAGTTATCCGCTCCATAGCCTGAACACCGTTAGCCATTTCTGTCTGCATTGTTTCAATTTGCATGGAGATGTCGTCTGTCGCGCCTGCGGTCTTTCTAGCTAACTCTTTCACCTCATTAGCGACAACAGCAAACCCCCTGCCTGCTTCTCCCGCGCCTGCCGCTTCAATTGCTGCATTCAGGGCCAGCATATTCGTCTGGTCGGCAATGTCATTAATAAGATTGACAATCTTGCCGATTTGTTTGGATAATCCGTTCAGATTGGTGATAATCACAGTAGTCTCTCTAGCCCTGACCTGCGCATCCTCAGCCACATGAATCGAACTTTCGCAGTTTCTGCTGATTTCATTAAGGGAAATGTTGATCTCCTTGATAGCTGCTGCCACGTCAGATACTGAACCGGACACATCTTTAGCCGAATGCGATACGACCTGAATACTGCCAGAGACTTGTTCCATTAGACCATTCACCTGCGAGAGACCCACTGAGGCTTGCTCCGAAGCAGACGCTAAGCTCTGTATAGTCGTTGATATTTCTTCTGTTGCGGCAGAAATAGTATAGATATTGCTGCTGGTTTCCCCAATGGCCTCTGCAGTGTTCCTAACGCCTGCAGCAACATCCCCTACGGCCCAACTAGCTGCCGAGGTAATAGCACTCGTCTCTTCACTATTAGTCGCAACAACTTCTGAGATTGCAAGCAAGCTGGCTGAAGAGTTATTTAAAACTATCGTTGTATCTTGTATCTCTATGTTAATAGTACGAATGGTCCCAATCAATTGATTAAATGAGTTTACAAGCTGGCCGATCTCATCTTTGGAACAGACCTGCCCTTGAACAGTCAGGTCCCCTTTCTCTACTTCTGCCATTAGCGTTCTAAGACGGTGGACCGGTTGCGTAATTTGACGCGTAATAAACCAGGCCAAAGCTGTAGCAATCAATATGCTCACCAACAACAAAACAAGCATTTCTCTTACGGCGTCTTTCGCCAGCTCGACGTTAGTATCTGCTTTCCGTTTGGCATCTACCGTTATAAGCTCTGTCAATTTGTCGATTCGTCCGTTGATCTCCAATGAAGAAGCATTACCGGCTCCCACATGTAGAGCCTTAGCTTTCTCACCCTCTCCTGATAAAACCAGTCGCACAAGCTCCTCACGCTCAACATCCCATTTCGCCTTAATTGCTTTCAACTGGTAGAATTCGCGGCGAATCTCTTCAGAACGAATAGTCTTTCCGAATTGGTCCAGGTCCTGTTCCAACTCTACATTTAAATCCACCACGATTTTTGCATATTGCTGCCGCTGTTCTTTACTCTCAGCTAGAATAAGCTGACCAAGGTTTACTCTTATACGTTGAAAATCCACCCCGGCCGCACCGATATCACCGAGAGAAACTGTATTATTCTCATAGAGTTCCGCATCCAGCTTTTCCATTTGCTGTATCTGTCTGACCCCAACAACGCCTGTTATGCCGGTAATTAGCACTAGTACAAAAAAAGCAATCGTGAGCTTAACGCCGATTTTACAATTACGAAACCATTTCACGGATACTCGCTCCTTTCAATAATGGGAAAATATTTTTGCTGGGCATACAATACTGCCACTTGTTCATGTCCCAAAGATTTTGTCAAGATCGAGTACTAATAAAATATTGTCTTCGAGCTTGACCACCTCGCGTATGAGACGTCTTTCGATATTTCCCAAATTAGCCGGAAGCGCTTCGCACATATCTGCGGTCACTTCAATTACATCACCCGTCTTGTCGATAAAAAAGCCGGCTTGGTCAGAATCATGAGGCCTGGCTTTCAGGATGATGCAATTCATCTCCCGGCGCTTGTCCATCCGCGAAAAACCCAGTATTGTGGTAATATCAAATAGGGTAATGATTTGACCTCTCAAATTCATTAGTCCCGCGATTTCGTTCGAGGCCCCCGGAACTGGCGTATACTCAACATTTCGATTCATCTCTTTAGCACGGATGACGTCAATACCGCATAAGATCCCACACAGATAAAAAGTCAACACTTTGCCGTTCATGCCAGCCTCCCTTCCCGTTCACTAAGAGCTAAAGCGACTTTCTTTAGCAAGTTGGTTTTGTCAAGCTTAAGTTCATAGTCATTAAAACCAGCTTCCAGGCCTTCCCGTTCCAGCCTTTCATTGGCAAGGGAAGTGAGCGCAATCACAGGCAGTGAAATTGTATTTTTACTGCCGCGAATTGCCTTCACCAGTTCCACTCCATCCATTACCGGCATATTTATATCGCTAACCACAACATCTACAGCATGCTGACCAATCAAATTAAGTGCCTCTTCGCCGTTACCTGCCAGTAATACATGGTAACCTGACCCTTCAAGGTATTGGCGCACTACACTGGCAAAAAATGCAGTATCTTCGACGAGAAGTACTGTATGCCGTCTGCTAAGTTGACTTGTATCCTGCTCTGCGGAGTAACGCTCAGGATCAGCCAGTTCCATCAGTCCGTAAAGATTTACAATCAATACGATTTTATCATTGATTACGGCTGATCCCCATAAGCCCTTGGCCTTGATATCTTCTTCATTAACATCTATCGCTATCTGAACGGTATCCTGGATTTTCTCAACAACAATTCCTATTGGGTACTTAACTAGTTTGGGTATTATTAGGCATAGCTTGCTGCGCCTCGATGTCAGCTTTTTGACCGGAAGGTAATCTTCGGGCCTTATAATTCTTAAAATTGTTCCCTCATAATTGACATATTCCTTGTCACCGATTAATTGGACTTGGCCTGGTTCAATCTCATCCACCCTTGCTACCAAGGGGAGATTAATGCCAAAGTTCTCAGGCCCGGAACATTTAAATAACAGGAATTCCTGTTGCTCAGCCATAGTAGTGCTACTATTTTTTCCACTGTACGTTGATTTTTCATTTTGCCGCTCTGCAACCATTGAAACAGGTGCTGGGGCAAGGCTATCCGGGTCTAATACCATAGCGACTTTGCCGTCACCTAAGATGGTCACACCTGAATAAACCTTGCATTCCTTTATATACCTTGGCACAGGTTTTACCAGTACATCTTCCCGGTCATAAATCCTGTCAACTGTCAACCCAAATACCTTATCCTCACTTCTCACAATTAAAACCCTGGTTATATTGCACTCTACAATATTGCACGTAGTTCTTCCAAGACTTTCAGCCAAATTGACGATAGGCAGTAACTCCCCCCTCAGGTTTAAAACACGGTAGCCGTTGATATATTCGATTTTTTGTATTTTATCACCAGGTATTATGCGCACAATCTCCCGTAGATTGACTTGGGGTAAAACAAATTGCTGATTTGCTGCCTCGACAATGAGTGAAGGCACTACCACCAAGGTGAGAGGCAGTCTTAGGCGGAACGTAGTTCCCTTACCCCAAACGCTGCCGACCTCAATATTTCCCCCTAGTTTTTCAATATTGGATTTTGCAATATCTAAGCCCACACCGCGTCCGGAAATATCTGTAATCTGTTTAGATGTTGAAAATCCAGGATGAAACAGTAGGTTAAGCCGCTCCTGCTCTCCCATGAGTGCCAATTGCCCCTGAGTTAAAATGTTTTGCTGAAGAGCTTTCTTTGCCACTCTTTCCAGATTGACCCCGGCTCCGTCGTCTGAGACAGAGATAACAGCACGCCCACCTTCCCGGTGAGCCTTAACACTAATGAGCGCGGTCAGTGATTTCCCGGTATTTTTCCGTTCCTCCAATGGCTCAACCCCATGATCCACTGCATTACGAATTAGGTGAACCAGGGGGTCTGCCAGTGCCTCTATGATGGACTTATCCAGTTCGATGTCTTTACCTTCCATAAGTAGCTGAACATTTTTGCCTGTACTTTTTCCTAAATCCCTTACGAGACGCGGCAGCTTATCAAAAACGTTAGCCACCGGCTGCATCCTAGTGCGCATTATCTTCTCTTGCAGTTCGGTTGTTAAACGGTCAATATGCTGCAGCGAAGCGGTTAACCCGGGTATTGTAGCAGCATATTTTTCCAGACGCCGAAAAAGCTGATTTCTTCCCAATACAATCTCGCTGCCCAGGTTAACTAGGCTGTCAAGCAGCGCTACATCTACACGAATCCGCTCATCTTCTTTTTTGTCAGTTCCCACAGAAGTGAGTATAACACCGTTTTCGACATTCGCTGGCTGAGGTGTTGCTTCCAGGGAGCATCGGCTTACTGATGGATTCGTAAAAATATCGAATGCCTCAGTTTGCTGGGCGGCATCGCTGATTTGCTGAATATCGGCTTCACACACATCAAGAGCTAAATCCACAAGGTCAGGTTCCAGTACAGTTGTGAACAAACAAGCTACTTCATTGCGGTCTTCGTCACAACATATAACATTGCCTATAGACCTAATCTTGCTGATGAGATCTGGTCGCGCATTATTTTCTTCTGAACAATCCTGAAGGTTAATTACCAATCGATATACTTTCTGTCCCCGTTTTTTCGCATCGCGTATCGTTTCTTTGTAAGTATCAGGTATTTCGCTAAGAACACACTTTTCGCATCCGGCGAGTTTGCTCCCTGAAGGCAAAACCGGGCGTTGTTCGTTACGTAAAGAGTCTGTTAGCTGAGCGACATGTGCATCTATGTCAGCACTCTCACTATCCTTAACATTCTCAAGCATTTCTTTCAATTTATCTGTTGCAGAAAGCAGTGCATCAATCATCACAGTATCCATGCTTTTCCTAGTATTACGAATAGTTGCCAGCAATGCTTCCATGGCATGTGATAATTCCACCATCTTTTGCAGTCCAAAAAAACCGGCGGTACCTTTGATGCTATGAGCTGATCGAAATATAGCGTTAATTTGCTCCGTGTCCTGGAGACCTCTTTCTGCATCTAGCAGGCCTTTTTCTATTTTTTGAACATGGGCCATGCCTTCATTAACAAATTCTCCTAAAAGAGCCTCATAATCCAGCACACATGACACCTCTCCCTGCATATCCACTAATATAAACCCAGCGGTTTCGCCCTTCATTTTTCGCCTGATAAAGTGCTTTATCCGCAGAGTCAAGCAGTTTTCCGTATATATCTCCTGGCTGAGGAATCATAGTAGAAACCCCCAAACTGACTGTAACGTGCTTAGCAACAGGTGAGGCTGAGTGGGCAATTTCAAGACTCTCTACTGCAATTCGAATTTTTTCGGCAAACATCTTGGCCTCAGCTACATCTGTGTTTCTTAACACTACAGCAAATTCTTCCCCGCCATATCGCGCCGCTAAATCTCCGCTTGGTTTTATATATTCGGCAAGAACACCGGCTACCTTTTGCAGGCATAGATCACCCATCTGGTGTCCGTATGTGTCATTATAAAACTTGAAAAAGTCAACGTCCAACATCATGATCGTAAGCGAGATTTGCTCCCGCATTGCAAACCGCCATTCTTTATCAATGAATTCTTCCAAGCTTCGACGGTTGGCGATGCCAGTAAGTCCATCAATCAGTGTGAGTGCACGCAGCTTCTCGTTGGCCTCTTTCAGCTCCCACATAATGTTTTCCATAACATGCTTCGTAGCCTGTAGTTCCGCGTTCCGTTGCATTAGCGTATGCTGATACTTTAGAACCCGGCTGCCTACGGACAGGCGGCTTCCCAGCTCCCTCACATCTACCGGCTTACTCAAAAAATCGTCTGCTCCGGCTGCAAAGCCAGCCACCATATCTTCTATGTCATTTTTAGCAGTCAGCATAATGACATAGGTATCCCCTTCGTTTTTGGCCTGCTTTATCTTTTTACACAGTTCAATGCCATCTATATCAGGCATAATCCAATCCATAAGGACAATTACCGGCTCATCAGCAGCAAACAGGGTATTCCATGCCTCTGAGGCATCTGCCGCCAGCATTACTTCATAGCCCCAATCCTGGACCATGGAAGAGAGTATCATCCGAATAATTTTATCGTCATCAACTATTAATAACTTCATAGGAAATTACCTGCCTATCGCATCATGATTTACGCATGAGGGCTCGTAGCAACTCCTCAATTAATGATTTATGATCCAAAACAATACAGTTTCGCTTATAAGTCTGAAACTCCTTCAACGCCAATCGCCTTCGAATACTATTTTTAGGGACACTGCCACCTCCACAGGTTCGAAGCTGACTTACTCTATGAGGGTAATCTTTCTTATCTTTTCGACTATTTTATACTTGTTTATCTCCTAATAAAGTAAACGCGGTAAACTAACGTGTCTTGTTAGTTCACCGCGTATCAGTATTTTCCATCTTCCAAAAATATATAATTTATACACATTCATGCACAAAGCAGACCCGATTCCGCCCTTTTCTTTTTGAATGATACATTGCAATGTCCGCAGTTCTAATAAGCTCTGAAATATCCATTCCGTCATAAGGGAATATACTTACTCCTATACTTGCTGAAACAAATACTTCATTTCTTCTTATAATAAACGGTTTTCTGCAAGCCTCCAACAATCGTACAGCAAGCTGTTCAGCTTCCGCCTTTGCTTTTATTTTGGGGAGAATGAGAACAAACTCGTCCCCGCCGACACGTGAAACTGTATCACCTTCTCGCACACTGCTCATAATTCGGTTCGCTAGCTGCTGTAACAGTTCATCCCCCGCATCATGTCCGTAAGTGTCGTTAACAGGCTTAAAATTATCCAAATCTAAAAATATCACCGCGATAAGCTCATTTTCTCTTTTCGCTTGTGCAAGAGCAACAGATAGTCTATCGTCTAGTAGTCGTCGATTGGGCAACCCTGTTAGGTGATCGTGGTAAGCATATTGTTGTATCTGCTCTTCGCTCCGCTTTTCCCGGGTTATATCAGATACCACGATTGCTAAGTATCCCTTTTTCGGGCTATAAATCGAAAGGCGCAGCCACTTTGAAAAATGTTTCGAATAATACTCTAGTAAAGTAGCCTCTCCTGTGTTAAGAACCTTGTTTAAAACAAAAAGCCACTCCGGATTCTCATGTTTCGTGAATGGTATAATCTCAGTTATCTTTTTATTTATTACTTCTTCTTTCGTTTGTCCAATAATACCTTCATATCCTTCGTTAACATCAAGAATAATGAAGTCCTGCATGATTCCGTCTTCCATAGGGACTGCCTGGAGGAACATAAATCCGTTGATCATATGGTTAAATAATAAATGGTAGTTTTCTTCGCTTTCTTTAAGCTTGGCCTCTATTTGCTTACGGGCTGTGATGTCAAGAATGATCCCTACCAAACCTATCGAACCGTCTACATTAGTAAACAAGGCTTTATTAAAAATAACACTTCGTTCCGCTCCTGCCGCATCTATCACCTTGTATTCGTATGATTGAATTTTTGAATTATCAAATACGCGCGCATCCATTTCATTATATTTGTCTGCAAAATGAGAAGGTGAAATTTCGCTTACAGATTTGCCAATGATCTCTTCTTTAGAGAAACCAAGTAGTTCAGCAAAGGCTTTATTACAGCCAAGGTATATTCCATTTCGATCTTTATAAAAAACCGGATTGGGGATAGCCTCAAGTAGAGTGTCTTTAAAGTTCATTGCTACCTTAGACTGCAGGACTTGATAACCAAGGTGTGCAATCGTAGAAGCAAGTTGCGAAAAAAACTCTACTATATTAGATACCCTCTCTTCAGGGATTACCGGAACCTTTCGCAAGGCGGCCAAATATTCATCCTCGTTAAAACCAAATCTCTGTGCCTGGTTTCGAAAAAAATCTTCGTCTGGTTCTTCTGTAAAGAACTGCCCTACAAATAGAGAAGCTAAATGCTTGCCCTCTATAATAATGGGACAAGCATAATCATTGAGACCGTTTTCACATCGATACCCCACAAACTTGCCATCAAATAGTTGCCGGGATATTCGCTGATCGCTATCTCGGCACCTTGCCTCAGTTTCGGGAAAAACACGATGAAACTTTTGACATATATCTTGCCAACCACTAGCGGTTAAGATAGCAGCATCAGAATCCAGGAGAGCAGAAGGTATTCCTGTTGCAGCATGCATAGCATCAAGCAGTCTTTGTAACTCAGATATATTCACTAAATCTAAAAATTTCATACAGATATCTCTCTCCTGCACGGCTAAAAATTCTGAATCTTAAAGATAGATACAATATACGACAAGCTTGACATTTTCTCTTTAACAGTATTATAAATTAAGCAATCCTGATCATGCAAATGAAATCCGCCAAAAGCGAAGGGTTTTCATAACTTTGGGACAAGCCATTCCTCGCTTAGTTACTCAAAACGATTGCCGTCACATGTACTCAAAATTCATGTAAACAAAAATCCGTTCCAATTTGCGTTAATGTGTTGCATATTAACGCAAAGGAACGGATTTTATATGTTAATTATCCTCGGTTGCCTTCATAATCGCAATTAGATTGACAACATAAATAATTACGAACAAATTAAGTAAAAATAGAATCCACATCATGCATCATCACTCCGCTGCTTCTTAATTATCCTTCACTTACTATTAATATAATACATCTCCATTGTGAAGATTTAATGAAGATGTATTTCAGCTATGCAACAAGACAGAAACCAGTATCGGAAACAGGGTTGAAGTGATCACAGCCGACAACGTCATCCCAATTCCGGCCATCAGTCCCTGCTGTTCGCCTTCCATCAAGGCGGTTGCAGTTCCTTGCCCGTGTGAAGTAGTCCCCATTGCCAGTCCCCGAATTACTGGATTAGTAATTTTCAGAAGTGTCAATAGTGTTGGTCCGGCAATCGCCCCTAACGCTCCTGTCACGACCACAAAGGCAATCGCCAAGTCAGGATCTCCGCCATTTACTTCTGCGACCTGTGCCGCTATCGGTGCTGTAACTGATTTGGGTCCGATAGAGACGACTATATCCCTTGGCATGCCAAGCATCTGGGTAATACTCATTGCGGTAATTGAGGTCAATGAGGAAGCTATACATACCCCAAAAACCACTGGTACCAGATTTTTTCTCAATATCGCCCGGTTGTTGTATAAAGGAACTGCCAACGCCACGGTGGTAGGACCGAGTAAAATTGTCATAATTTCTTTTCCCGGCCGATATACCGCATACGGCAAGTGAAGTATGAAAAGAGCTGCCACTATTATCGCGGAACTTATAATAACTACATTCAATAACGGGTTATTATAACGCATAAACAGAAAACGACTAAACACGTATGCCGCAAAGGTCAGCATGATCATAGATAAGGTAGTTATATATTCCATTCTCATTCTCCCCTTTTCTCTTTCGGAGCAGTCACCCTAAAAACCAGGAATGCTATCAACAAACTAACTGCCATTGAACCCAACAGTCCTATTCCATTCGAATAAAAGAAATCCCAGTAATTCATCAGGCCCACAGTGATTGGGACAAAAAAGAACGCCATGTGCTTGAGTAAAAAACCGGTAACCACTTGAAGCTGCGATACTTTGACTATACCAGAGCTTAATAAGGCGAATAAAATGGCCATCCCCACGACACTGCCAGGCAGCGGCAGGTGGAACATCTGAACTATTCTATCCCCCGTAAATGAAATGAGAGAAAGCACAAGCAATTGCCAAGTAATCGCCTTCAGTTTCATCGCCATCTTATTCCCACCTTTCTTTATTAAATAAATTGTTGTTAACTATCATTTTACATACAGACAAACTATAAGTAAAATATATAGATTAGATATTCATTATAACTAAATTAGATAGTATACTAATAGCAAGGAGGTGTCACAGTGGATATCCATCATCTTAAGTACTTTATGGAGGTTGCGCGTCAGAAAAATTTTAGCAAAGCAGCCAATATAAACCATATATCGCAATCGGCGATTAGTAAGATGGTTAAAGACTTGGAAGTTGAGTTAGGGGTTGCCCTGTTTAACCGAAACTCCAAATCAGTTCAATTAACAGATGCCGGTATCATCTTTCTTGAAAAAGCTCAGCAAGTAGTCTTCTTGTTTGATAACCTAACCAGTGAGTTTGAAAGTGAATTTAAATTAGAAAAGGGAAAAATAGTGATAGGCTTGCCACCCATCACCGAAGCGACCCTCTTTGCCCAGTTACTTGGTGAGTTTAGAAATAAGTATCCACAGATTGATATTGAGCTATATGAATATGGGTCCAAAAAAATTGAACTGGCAATTCAAGAAGGTACTCTGGACTTTGGCATCATTTGCAGCGTCCCGGACGTCACAGTCCACGAGTTTTTTTCACTCACCAATGATCCACTCAACGTCATCATTAATGTACATCATCCACTAAGCACCAATAATGAACTTGATTTACTCGCTCTCGCCAATGAATCATTTGTCATTTATCGTGATGACTTCAGCCTGCATGACGAAATCATCAGTCACTGCAAAATAGCTGGGTTTCAGCCACGGATTATATTCGAAACCTCGCAGCGGGACCTTATGGTCCAAACCGTAGTTGCCAATCTAGGTATCGCTTTTCTATCCAGCAAGTTGTGCTTGGAACTTGATTCTAAGGCTATTACCGCGATTCCGCTGGTACGTCCTCAGATACGGCATAGGTTATCTGTCATTTGGAAAAAAGGGCGTCATTTATCTCACGCCGCCCAATTATGGCTTAGCTTTGCCAGAGAGCATCTCCTTCAGTAACCAACTAGCAAAAAGCAAGCAGTCCTCCATTAGCTAGAGGGCTGCTTGCTTTTTTTAATATCATCGCCAAAAGTTTGTCTAAGAAAATCGCCAACTGCCTTTCCGATCAAGGCCTTTCCTTTGCTATCCGGATGCAATCCATCGGTTGCATATTTGGCAGGCATAACACCCTCACTACTCATAAATATTGGCGCAATATCTACATAGTAGGTTTGGTCCTTTATCCATTCGTTTACTTTATGCCACTCCCCCTGCCACTCCGGGCTTGTATCCTCGTTAAAAGCACGTTTTATAAGTGCAGGGTTTACCGGGGTAAGTGTCAGAAAGACAGGGATTATCTTATTTTCCTGGCACTTTTCCCTAATTTGGCTTAAGTGATTAATTACTTCTGACGCCGGAGTTCCACCGCGAATATCGTTAATCCCACCCATAATTACAAGTATTTTGGGATGAAAAGGCAGTACATCCTGATCAAACCGTGCATAGATAGCATCGGTTGTATCACCACTTCGGCCTAAGTTTTTTACCGGAAAACCCGCATAACTTGTCCAGTCATAAACTGGATCACTCGGGGGATTAGAGATCGCACCACCACCATGTGTAACGCTGTCACCTAACGCAGCCACAATATTTCCTTCTCGCTGAACTGTAAACAGTTGAGCCTCTGACCATTCTCCTATTTGCCGCCCTTTGGCATCAAGAGCAGCGACCCGCCACCAATATATGCCCTCATCTGTGAAAGCGTCTGTGTCATAGCAGTCAAATGACGATGACCCCTTAATTACATAACTCTTTTTAAGGTTGCCAGGCTGAACTTCTCCAGAAAAAATTTGAACCTCATAAGAATCGGCATTCAAAACTGGAATCCAAGCATATGTAGGATATAAAGGAAGCCTAGCCAGAGTATCTAAATGAGAGGTAATAAATGGTGATACTGGGTCAACTTCACCTTCTGTCAACTTCTTAGGATCAGTAAACCGGGAAATAGGCTCCCGGTCCAAATTTAACGCCCTTACTTGCCACCAAACTGACTCTCCCTTAGGAAGAAGCGATGTGTCTAATTCAACTCCGGGAGTATATATTTCCTTGTAAAGAGTCCTATTTTCGAGATTTCCCTCGTCATTTATACCCTCACGCTTATTGCTGAACACAAGTTGATAGGCTACTGCATCCGGGATAGCTTCCCACACTAAACGAACTTTCTTGCCATTAAACTCTCCAGAATGTGCTTGAGAAGTACTCGGTACGGAAATGGCTGATTGAATAAATGGGGACAACAGAACCAAACAAATCACGATACCCAAGGTTTTGAATATAAAAATAGCCCCACGCTTTCTTCGGGTATTCTGCTGGCGTGACAGTCGATTACGATCTAAACGTGTCATTTTGGTACCTACCTTGAATTGTATTTCAGTATGGTATGTATTACACTCCATACCATCATTTACGCTAAACAAAGTCATTTGATAATCATTATCATGATTATAGTTAATTTTAACAGACTGATTAAACTATGTCAAATTTAGAGCCACACTGCGGAAGAGAATACGAGCAAGGTAGGGTATCGTGGATTCATGCCTATTACACTTGAAATTGACCAACAGCCTGCCGCAATTCCTCAGCCATACTGGCCAGGGCTTGACTGGAGGCCGCAATTTCTTGCACCGAGGCTGACTGTTCCTCCGTAGCCGCCGATACGGTCTGCGTTCTTTCTACGTTTTTGCGGCTAGAGGCATCAATTTCATTTACTGACGATACAATATGCTGACTGCCGCTTGCCATTTGCTGAATAGCAGCGGAAATGTGTTTCATTTGTTCGGAAACTTCGGTAATTAGACTGGTAATCTGCTTAAATGCGAGACCTGCTGTATTTACTTTTTCTGATCCGCTTTTTACTAAGCGTGGTCCCTCATCCATGATATTTACCGCTTTGTCAGTATCAATCTGAATCTTACCAATCAAATCGGCGATTTGTTTAGCAGCTTCCTGAGACTGCTCAGCTAATTTGCGTACTTCTTCAGCGACCACGGCAAAGCCTTTGCCTTGTTCACCAGCCCGGGCGGCTTCAATAGCGGCATTCAAGGCGAGAAGGTTTGTCTGGCCTGCGATGCCGGAAATAGTACCGATAATCTGTCCAATTTCCTTGGAACGCTCCCCAAGCATACTGACGACTTCAGCGGATACAGTAACATTTTGTTCAATCTGCATCATTTGATTGATAGCATTGTCCACTGCCATATTGCCTTCATTTGCTTCAATTGTGGCTCGTACTGATTTCTCACTGATTTCGTTGGTATTGGCAGCTATCTGCTGAACGCTGGCTGATAGTGCTTGTATTACTGTTGATGTTTCGTTTAAAGCGCTCATCTGTTGCTCTGAACTGAGTGTAACTTCGCTAATGGAGGTCGCGATCTGATTACCCGCCTCGGCAGACTGATTAGCACTTGCCGTTAATTGCTGCGAGGAGGCGGCAACCTGTTCAGCCGATCTTGAGACATCTTGAATCAATGCACGCATATTTTGTTTCATTTTATTGAAGGCGGCTGCCAATTGTCCCATTTCGTCCGATGACTTGATGTCGATATTTTCTGCTGTGATTCTGCCATCGGCAATGCTGGCGGCTTCAATTACAAGCTCTTGGGCAATACCGGAAATACTGCCACTGATCTTGATACTAATCACAATGGAAAGAAGAACAATGACGATATTAATGATCAGCAACACGATCTGGTTGTGTTCGGCATGCGCACTGATTTTGTCTTGTTCGTTCTTGACAAATACCTTGATCATGGACACCAGCTCTTCAGTGCTGCGCTGGGTGTTCTCATAAGGTTTTACCCCTTGCTGTAGTAAAAGCTGATATTTTTCCTGATCATTAGCATCTTTGGCCTGCATTGCTTTTTGAGCAAAATCCTCGTATTGAGTTTTTTCCTGCATAATCACCTTTATCAAAATTCTTGCTTTTTCCGTAACAAATATTTCTTCCATTCTCTCGATTTTATTGGTAGATTCCTTTTCTATCTGCCGGAACCTTTCCTTAGCAGCAGGGTCACCGGAAATATTGTATTTTCTTACAGTAGCCGCTTCATCTATAATATCTTGAGCCAATTCTTCTACCAGAATGATTTTCTCCATATTGAGGGTATTCGCAGTTTGATAATCTACATTTAGCTGTCCGAGCTTGTAGTATGTGTACGCGCTCATGAGTAAGCTAACGATAATGATAAGCAAAAAACCGCCCATAATTTTTTTCCCGATTGTTATTTTCATTGTTAGTGTGACCCCTTTATCATATAGTTTTTCATCTTTTGCTAGAATGTGTGGTGCGTGACTTCATCAAACACAACCCAAGTAAAAAAAAAGAGACAGGTATGGCCTGCCCTTAGGAAAACAATTAGCATCCTGCTATTTGGCGGCGTGGCGAGACAACGCTGTCCGTAGACCATAGCTTTGTGTCCCTAACTTTCGCTATGGTTACCCAGTAAATATTCTATATCAATTCAAAATTATCGAGTTAAACTGCAGATACTCATAATAAACAAAAAGTGCCTACAAATAAAAAAATCATCAGCTGCCTATTGCCAATGCTGACGAAATATTTCCGTTAGTTTAATAGCAACCTGGCAATCATAGAATAATTCATCCTTTAGATCCACGGCTTTGCGTCCTTACCTTTCGGTAAGTTTGCCAATATTTTTTTTGTGTTAAGCGATTATCACTTTTTCCGAGGCATTATGCAGTATTTACTTCGTCCAGTACCTCGACAACCTCAAGTTTTCTGTTTCCCTCAAGATCAATTAAATCGCCACTTTCCAACTGTACCACTGGTCTTACCCTTAACAGCTCATTCAGCAACACTACTTTTGCCTTACTTCCGTCATTTAGCAACACTGAGCTCCCGAGTAGGAATCTACGAATGTGTGCCAGAAATGTTAGACAGATTTGTGGATTAAGCTTATCATACATTTGCTCAAGAATAATCTCGACAACGGTAAAGGGTAGTAGTTTCCGCCGGTACACCCGCTCTGTGCTCATTGCATCATAAATATCGGCAATAGCCACAATTTTAGCGTAAATATGTATATCCCCACGAGATGAGCCCAGTGGGTAACCGCTGCCGTCTTCCCGTTCATGATGCTGCAATATTCCTAATTTGACTTCTTCCGATATTTCAAAACAGTCGGCTAATAGATGATAGCCATGCGCAGGATGCGTTCTAATGATTGCCATCTCTTCATCTGTAAGCTTTCCCGGCTTATCAAGTATGTTTTCAGGAATCAAGGCTTTACCAATATCGTGCAACAGCCCTGCTAATATAATGTCTTTCAACTTTTGTCCTTTAAAGCCCAGCCATTTGCCAAGAACTCCGGAAATTATTGCAACATTGAGAGAGTGTTTAAATGTGTACTCATTGTGGGACTTAACATTATATAAATCATCTATAACACCTACGATATTGACGATAAGCTCAATGTAGTTTTCAACTAATTCCTTGCACTCTGCAATCGGCACTTCCTTGAATGCCCTGACTTTTTTAAAAGTTTCCGCTACTGAATCGAGGGTGTCTTTATACATACTAAAAAATCGCCACTCTGAGGAGCGGCCTTTGTAGGGTAGTACTATGCTCACATTTATTATTTGCCAGTTGCTAAGATTCTCTATATACTCTTCTGTTAGAAATACACCCTGTTCCAGTAGAACTTGACCCGTATCAGAAACAACCGCTTGCGCAACTACCATGCCTGGCTTAAGTTCTTCTACCCTTAATAAGTATTGGTTCAGAAACATCTAATCCTCCGTTCAAATAGAATAGTACCTAACTTACGCAAAGCTAGGTACTTTAATTCTTCCGAGTGAGTTACAACCCGCCTATTTAGATTTTCTCCTGTTTCCGTCCACATTAATGGTAAGGTCGCTTTACAATTGACGGGAAAAAATCTAGCGTCTATTTGAAATTCATAATAATTTTACAATATTTTCTTACCTAACGCTATTGGTGCAAAGTACAAAAAAAATAGGTGACTATTGTTGCCATACAACAATAATCACCTATTTTCGCCAGTTTCCGCTTTTTGTAACTTCCAAATTTTTAAGTACAATATAAGCAAAACCTTTGTTTCCATTTTATCCAATGACATTCCCAGAAATGACTCGATCCGCCGTTTACGCCAAATGGCGGTATTATGGTGTATAAAAAGCTTTTGCGACACCACCTTCAAGCTCATATTTTCAAGTATCAACTCCAAAGTGAATAGTAAGTTGCTCCCGCGAGTCTGGTCATATTCAGCAAGGCGGCCGATAGTATTTTGAACTAACCCACAGGTATTTTTATCATGCAGTAATTGAAAAGCCACTTCATAAATTCCGATATCATCACAGTGAACTGCCGGTGAGCAATCAATAGAAGCAGCAACAACAGCCGCCCGGTTCGCCTTTTCATAGATATCCCGAAAATCGATAGGAATACTAGAGGTACCGGAAATACCAATTTTTACGCAAATATGGGGAAATATCGTCGCTATTTCACCAATCAGTCGATTGGCGAATTCAATTTGACTTTGTTTACTGTCAATATTGGAGTCCGTAAGAGTAATCAGCAGAACAATATCCTCATTAAACTTCCATATCCAACCCAATTCTTTTTCTGCAAGCCAAACTAATACTGCTTGTTTTCCCGTTATTCTAGCACTTACAGTATAGTCAGGTGTCTCAGCGGTAGATATCGACTTATCTGTCAATTGAACCACAAAACAACAATGCGCCGCTTTGGTTTCAATACCAAATTCATTAAGCGCCTTAGTTATATACTCTGCTGAATATGAATTGACTAATAATTTATTTAGATAAGCACTACGGCTGTATAGTTGATTAGTAAAAATCAAATCTTTTTCCACTCTGTGTATACGGTCTTCAGTCTGCCTTTGTTCGGTGATGTCCTGGGTAATTCCACATATTTTCACGAGACAACCTCGTTCGTCCATAACTGACTTGCTTCGTGCACATAACCAGCCGACAGACCCATCTGGCCTGATGATTCTAAATTGTGATTCGACGTGCCTCTTCCTCGAAACTTTATCAGTCGTATATACTCTTTCCCGATCGTCCGGGTGGATCCGGCTTCGAATAAACGCTCTCGTCGGTATAAATTCCTGCGGGCTATAACCAAAATTTCGATACTGCTCATCTGACCAGTATATCTCACCATTAGCAATATCCCATTCGAAATACCCCAGTTTGGCAATTTGCGCAGCCATCTTAACCTTGGTATAACCGGCAGTAAGCAAATCGTTGACCTTCTCCAACTGCTCTGTCCGTTCTTTTAACTCGATCTCTAGTGATTTCCGGTTAGTAATGTCCAGTTCACCTTTTGCTTTTTGTTCTCCTGTCATATCCCGTACTATTCCGAGTACTGTTTCCATTTCACCATCACTGTTACATTCCGGCAGAAATGAAACCTGATAATCCCTCATTCTGCTATGAAGTTGAAAAGCCGTTTTCTGCGTGGTTACTAAGACCCTATTGAAATAATGTTGACATTTTTCATAGATTTGCTGCTCTAACCCCAATTCTCGGAAATTCTTTCCGAGGAATTCATTTGGTAACATGCCTAGATTCAAGTCGTTATATAGGATATTCACGGCATGGCCTGTACAATCCCATCGTGTCACTAAAATAGGCATGTTGTCCCCATTGTATGCTGTACGGTTATCTGACATCCTATTGTTCTCCCAGAAGCGGATTTTTGACAATGTCGAAATGTTTATAACCAAGTGATACAGACAAGAAGCTATTTCTTGCTTATACAGTCGACTAAATTAGACAAAAACGAAGTAGTACATTACATTAAATACCATTTTCACTAATTAGTCAACACAGAAAACGTCGGCTAGCTAAAATACCGGTGCTCCATTCCGACTATTCTATGCCACGAGTAAAAATACTAGGTGCTCCACCTGTATGCCAAAAGAGTATTTTTTCTGATGGCTTAATAATTCCTTGGTTGATGTACTGAAGGCAACCGGCCATTGTCTTAGATGTATACGAATAATCAAGAAGAATTGCCTCTGTTTGTGCTAGAAGTTGTAAGGCAGCAACTCCTTCTTTAGTGGGAATGCCATAACCATCACCAATATAAGCGTCAGAGATTTGAATATCCTCTCTACTGACCTTTACGCGTGTATCTGAGATAGCCAGCGTTTCCTCAATACATTTTTCTACCTTATCTCTAATCTGCGCCTCTGGTAGCCACGGGGAAATACCTACTATCCGGGTTGCATCTTTAAACATATGTTTACCTATAAGCAGTCCGCTCATGGTCCCCCCTGAACCAGCCGCAACAAACAGCCAGTCAAATATGATTTCCTTGGTTTGCCTTTTGAGTTCCTTATAAGCTTCAACATAGGCAGAAGATCCGATACCGTTTGAGCCACCTACTGGGATGCAGTAAGGTGTATGCCCTTCACTTTTGAGCTTCTCAGCTTGTTGGTGTAAGGCATTATTCATTTCCTCTTGCGTTTTTGCGCCGGTGAAGATCATTTTTACATTCATAAGTCTATTCAACAAGTAATTGCCGGTGGGTATCGCAGGTTCTTCCCCACCCAAAATAAGAACAGGCTTCAGCCCATATTTGATGGCTAGTGCTGCCGTTGCTCTAGCATGGTTTGACTGAGGGCCACCAGATGTTAGAACTACGTTTGCACCATGATGCTGAGCATCTTTTAAGAGATTTAAAAGCTTTCTTTGCTTATTCCCAGAGGTTAGAATATCTCCGTTACAATCGTCCCGCTTAATCCAGATCTCCCGGCCAATTACTTGGCTAAATCTAGCCAGATATTCCAAAGGCGTTTCAAACATTTATTTTCCTCCTCACATAGTCAGTTTAGTATCTTTTTCCTTAAAAGATGAGAATATTGATTTATTCTGTAAAATAGTAAGAAGCCCTGCAAAATCAAACCTCATTCTGCAGAGCTTTTACACGTTTCACTGCCATGGGTATTAAAATGGCTCTTATTCAATAAAAAATTGATTTTTTCCACAAGGTTCATCGTTTGGTATGATTTATATCACATTCATCTAAGCCTCTTTTCTTTATACTGAACATATCAGAATAATAGATATGGAGGCTTAACGATATGAGTATGTTTTGTCATCAATGTGAGCAAACCGCCAACGGAACCGGTTGTACCAAAGTAGGTGTGTGCGGTAAGAATGAAGATCTGCAAAGCTTGCAGGATATCCTGACCTTTGGCCTTAAAGGCATTGCTGCCTATGCCTACCACGCCCGCGAGCTTGGCGCCCGTGATGAAGAAGTTGACGCATTTGTCCATGATGCAATGTTCTTTACTCTAACAAATGTTGACTTTAACTTAGAACGCCACATCGATATGGTAATGAAATGCGGTCAAATGAATTACCGCGTTATGGAGCTTCTGGATAAAGCTCATACAGATCGTTTCGGCAATCCGGTTCCTACCAAAGTATCGACAGGTACCAAGGCCGGCCCCGGTATATTAATTACCGGCCATGATATCCTTGACCTCTATGAACTACTTAAACAAACTGAAGGCACTGGTATTAATGTCTACACCCATAGCGAGATGCTGCCAAGCCATGCCTACCCAGAATTAAAAAAATTCCCCCATCTGGTGGCTAACTATGGTACCGCCTGGCAAAACCAGCAAACAGAGTTTACTGAGTTTCCTGGCGCTATTTTGGTCACTACCAACTGCATCATGCCAGTCAAAGATGCTTACCGCGACCGTCTATTTACCAGCGGCGTAGTTGGTATGGAGGGATGTGCCCATATTACCAACCGGGATTTCAGCGCCCTGATTGCCAAAGCCAAGTCCCTGCCTGCACTGCAGGAAAAAACAGGCGGCAGTCTCATGACCGGCTTCCACCACACTGCTGTTTTAGGCTTGGCTGACAAAATCGTTGCCGCAGTAAAAAGTGGCAAGATAAAACGCTTCTTCCTGGTTGGCGGCTGCGATGGTGCCAAGGCTGGCCGTAATTACTACACCGAACTTGTGGAGCAAATCCCTAAGGACTGTGTAGTGTTAACCGTAGCCTGCGGCAAATACCGCTTTAATCATCTTGATCTTGGTGACATTGACGGTATCCCACGGTTACTCGACCTCGGACAATGCAACAACTCCTACTCAGGCATCCAGATTGCCCTGGCCTTGTCCAAAGCCTTTAACTGTGGCGTAAATGATCTACCGCTTACCCTCATCCTGTCCTGGTATGAGCAAAAAGCCGTGGCAATCCTGCTGACACTCCTTAGCCTCGGTATCAAGAATATCCGGATTGGCCCTACTCCTCCGGCTTTTATGTCTTCCAACGTACTGAAAGTACTGCAGGATAACTTTAATTTACAGCTTATCACAACTCCTGAGGACGACCTGCAAGCCATCCTGGGCTCTGCACCGACCGCCGGTCAGGAGCCAGTGAAATCCCCTTCCCTCTGGTCCCGCCTTGCCTCCTTACTCGGGTTAAATTAAAATTCAAGGGGGTGTCTCAAAATAGGTTATTTTAACCTATGAGAGGCAGCCCCTTCTTGTTTTCGTGAGTAAAAAATAAGATCTTTATGGGATTAAGACTGAATAAAAAGAAATGGTATGAAAAAAGGGCATAACAAAGCTAAGAGATAGTTTCCCTAGCAATTTGTTGTGCCTTTTTTGGTGCTAAGCTATCTCTTTTTCATGCAGCATATGACCGCATCTTTTGTGTTGTATCTTGCTATGCAGTTTATTGACGTTGTATCCCATCGCCAAAAATAAAAATTCGACTCGGACGTTTTGCTTACCGCGTAATAAGAAACGTCTGAA
>NZ_DATMYD010000046.1:0-6035 GCF_035561155.1 Sporomusa sp.
CCTCAGACCGGAGCTTTGCCGCCGACTTCCTTCAGATTCGCCCTCACAGGCGACACCCTTGTCTTAGGCTAACGGTTGGCACTATCAACCCCCGTATTGGACTTTCACCAACAAGTAAGCGCCCATGCTGGGCGCACATGATGAGACCCCTGGAGTATAACTTCCAGGGGTCTCACTAATGCCACTGCCTAATCATGACTATCCTCCCCCTGGTGGGCAAGCACAAAACGCTGAGCTTGTTGTTTAGTGATTTGTACAGGTTTATTATTGGATATCAATGTCATTGAGTCTCTTGATCAACAGCATCCGCGCACACAAACTCATATTCCTGAAGCTCGTGGATAGTAGGATTTGTGCCACATAATGCGCAGTTATCAGCTTTATTTAACCTTAGCGTATGGAAACTGCTAAACAGTCCGTCAAAGTAAACAACCCTGTCACTTAAAAGTTGCCCTTGGCCGGATAACAATTTTGCGGCTTCGGCTGACTGAATGAAGCCCATGATTCCTGGCAAAGGCCCTAGTACGCCGGTCTCAGCACATGATGGAATCTTGCCTGATGAGGGAATATCAGGCAGTGTGCAGCGATAGCAGGGGCCCACCGGCGTAGAGATGGTCATGGAAGTGCCGTCAAATCTGATTACACCGGCATCAATCATCGGTTTTCCTGCAAAGAAGCAGGCATCATTTAGCAGAAAACGTGCAGGAAAATTATCCACCGCAACGATGACAACATCATAACTTGCAAGGATATCAAAAACATTTTCCTTAGTCAGGCTGGTATTGTAGACATTGACAGTAAGCTGTGGGTTCAGACTTTTTAGAAATACTGCAGCTGATTCCACTTTAGGCATGCCAATTCTTGAAACGGCATGAAGTATTTGGCGGTTAAGGTTGCTTATTTCAACAGTGTCATAATCCACCAGCCCAATTGTCCCGATACCTGCTGATGCAAGGGCATAGGCTGCCGGAGAGCCGAGTCCTCCAGTTCCTACAATTAGTACCTTGCCTTCCTCCAGTCTGGTTTCCTGGCATTCTTCCGGTTTTAGGGTGCACAATTCAGCTACTGTACGGGCAGAGTCTTCTTTGCTGGTCTTACTAAAATCCATGGACAGCAGATTAAAGTATAGAAGGTCGTCTGCCGTTTCACCGATAGCAAGTGCTAGTTTTACGACTTCCATAGCGCATAGTGCACCTGAAAAGCAGCTAGAAAACACTCCATTCTTTATAAGATTGTCTTTAAAACAGACATCAACTGGTTGCTGCCCAGCGAATACTGCTGCCAGGAAAGATCTTGCTGCCGCCAGATCTCTAAATACCTCAATGCCCCCCTTCCAGCCATTCTGAAGGGCTATTATGGACGGAACAAAACCTTCTGCTATATTATCGCTCTGCTTGATAATAAATTCCGGTCGGCCTAAGAAAATCCGCAACTCACTATCCTTGCTGCCGACTAACGCAATTGACACATCACTATTTAAATCCCGTATGCTTGCCGCAAGCCTGTCAAACCCTTCGGCAGTTTCGAAATGACAGTTTATAAAGCCTATACCGGATGCAGCCAGGTAGTATATTGCCGGAGCTGCAGCATCTATGTTTTCCCCACATACAAAAACAGTTGATTCCAAGAGCTTTTTCTGGCCTGGTCCGCTAATTTCCGGCATAATAATATGCCGTAAATACCTATTTATCTGTTCCCGTGCAAGAATCACTGTGATCGCCTCCCTTAGCGTCTACTCTAGCGTAATGATCTGAAATGGCATTGTGAAGCGCATCGGCGGCGATATTTGAACACTTTATTTTTTTCGGAGGCAACCCACCTAAGGCTTCTGCTACTGCTTCATTTGTTATCTGCAGCGCTTCTTTAACCGTCTTGCCAATAGCCATGACTGTAACCATACTGCTTGCTGCTATCGCAGCCGCACAACCGAAAGTTTTGACTTTGACTTCTGTCAATACGTTATCTTTGATTTTTACGTAGATAGTTATCAGGTCACCGTCTATAGGGTTTCCCATAGTGCCAATCCCGTCTGCATCGGCTATTTCACCGATATTTCTCGGATTTGAGAAATGATCAAGTACGGTGTCATTGTACATAGATGTCGCCTCCTATTAAAGTGACTTACCTGATATTTGTTGTCTTAGTCATCTGTTCAATGTTAATATACTACTGTTCATGTAAATATCCTGCTGGTTAATGTAATATTCAGGCAGTTATGCATGTCAACAGACCAGCCGATTATTACTGGCCCTGTACAGTTCTCCCTCACAGCACAGACTGATAGTATATTGACACCGCTCAACACCTGTAGTACTATAAATTGTAAAATGATAATCAAGTCACTGTTATATTAATTAACTATAATTATACGGTGTTAACAACAGCTGATCGGTAAGTACTGAAGGCTAAGGTATATCTGCAGATATACCTTAGCCTTCAGTACTTTTAACATCAAAGGGAAGAAGTGATCCAACTGTTCAGTTCATTTAAAGCTGTCCCCAAATCAATATGGCTGTTAGCCATCGCCCATGGAGTTGTTGATATGTCCCCCGGTGCCTTTTATGCAGCCTTACCATTCTTAAAGCCTGATCCAAAAAGCCACGTCACACCCGCCCTAAAAGCTTAGGCAGGGCTCAGTGGCGTACGCTGTCGGATAAATACATGATTAGGAGGAACATAACATGAGTGAAACCTTAAAGTCAATCGTGCAGCGCAGGAGTATCAGAACTTACAAACCCGAACAAATAACAGATGACGAATTGCAGACCATCCTGGAGGCAGGGCAATTTGCCCCCAGTGCCAGAAATGAACAATCCTGGCATTTCACAGTCGTGCAAAAACAGGAACTATTGAGTAAAATCAATGATGTTCTTCAGACTGTTTTTCTGAATTCAGGCAACCCCGGGCTAGTAGAACGGGCCAAAGCGGAAAACTTCAGCCCGTTCTATCATGCCCCAACATTAATTATCGTCTCTGGTGATGAAAAAGCCATTGCCCCCCAGGCAGACGGCAGCCTGGCACTAGGCAACCTGTTCCTGGCAGCCCATGTTCTAGGTATAGGCTCTTGCTGGATTCATTCCCTGCGCTTGCTGTTTGATACAAAAGAAGGCCGGGCACTGAATCAGGAGTTAGGCATTCCCGCAGGCTACACAATCATTGGCTCAGGGGCCTTCGGTTATAATGCGGGAGAAGCACCAGCCGCGCCGCCGCGCCGGGAAGGTACGGTAACGATAATCAAATAAGAACTAAGCAGGGTTGAGATTTTACGTTTCTATAAGATAACGTAAAATCTCAACCCTTTTTTCACCACAATTTGGCTAATGTCAAGACTCCTGTTCACTCTCTTACAACTGCGATTTCCCACAACACCTTATTGTTTCTGTACCTGTCCATTTCATATTCATCTATATACTGTATTTTCCATTCTACAAACAGCTCTTCCAATTGCGTTCTGTCAAAAAATCTCTTAAAATCCCCCCCTATACAATAGTAGTTTTCTTCAATTACATTCCCCTGTCCGGCTCCATAATTGACATCCTTCACAGAATTAACCCGTGCCAATAAAAATCCGCCCTGATCCAAAACCCGTCTAATGTCCGCAATGATCTTTTTTGTCTCAGTCCATGAAAAATAATGCAATGAAAGATCGGCTATAACGACTTTTGCACTCGCCGTTGCAAACGGTAACCCGGCTGTCATATCAAAAAGCCTGGTCACAGGCTGATCAATGAACGCACCCAACCGGTTAAGCGCTTCACTTGAGAAATCACAGGAAATCACCTGATATCCCCGTTCATGTAAGTATAAAGTATCATTACCAAACCCGCATCCCAGATCGATTACCGGAGTTTTGCCGGACACCTGTAAAATACTCTCATATTTATCCAGCCACCTATCATATTTAGGTTTGTTATGGCCGCAGGCTACGTATAATTCGTTCCAGTATTTGCTTGGGTCATGCTTTTTACCATCCTCGTCATTCGTTAAAAGCGCTTGCAATTTACTGATATTCTCCCCGGCATGCTCCGGTTTGTGAGCATCAGAGGCAGTGAGAATACGTACACCATTATCTTTAAACACGCTAAGGATTTGCGGATTTAGGCCAAGTTCCGCAAATCCATAGTTCAATGCCAGTCCACCGCTTTGCTCCGCATACATGTTGGCCTCATTCAAGGCTTTAGCAAGATTAATATAGGTCTCAGTCAAGTCATAGTCCGGGTAATATCCAAAACACCTGATTGAATCCGGATGGGCCAGACCATTAAAAAGCTTTGATCGTACCAGGTCAAGCATAATTTCATAATATCGTTTATACGCCCTATTCACATCTACGCCGTTCCAGAACTCAGCCTTGTGGTCAAACCCCCAGTTATCAATGTAGTGAACCGACCCGGTTACAAAATCCCATTTGTATTGGCTTAAGATGGCCTGCAACAGACTCTCTGTTTCTGGTATATAGCATATTTCCAGTCCAAATTTTACAGTGAGGGGAATTTCGTAGCTTTTCACCTGTTCAATAAAGCGTATATAGGATACAAGTGAAATCTTCATTTTTCTTGCCAGCCAGTTCCTCTGATATTCATTAAAATCAGCCACTGGCCTGTACATATCACGAAATTCATAGAATTGATGAGAATGCTCCAGTAAATAGACTGTGCTTAATCCCCGCCGCTGCGCCTGTTCCACAAAGCTTTGCAGCAACTGCCATGTATATTCGCCACTGTTGCCCTGAAAAAGATGAATGTGGGAATCAATCATTCTTTCACCGCCTTTCAGGTATATGATTTAAGTCTCTCTTGCCACTTTATTTTATTCTGGCCCTAACATATGCTCTCCGGCTGGGGTATTCAACGTCCCGATATGGATGGCGGATGAATGATTCGGCAAGCTCAAATCCGTTTTCTTCCAGGCAGCCGATTATGTGTTCATAGTTATGAAATACGTAATCGGTGAAGACTTCTTCAGCCCCAGCTTGCTTATTAACACGGATGACTTCTTGGGGCCCGATATGAAAGGACAGTAAAACAAAACCGCCAGGTTTTAAAGAGCGATGAAACTCTTTCACTAACAAAGGTATCTGAGCCGGTTCAGAATGTACAATCGCATAAAAAGCGCTGATGCCGGCAAGGTGGTTATCGCTGACGGGGAGAGCAAACATATTGGCCACTTGAAAATCAATAGCCGGAAAACAGCGCCTTGCCTCATTGACCATTCCGGCAGACAGATCAATGCCAAAGATATTGACGCCATACTTAACCAAATGCCCTGCGATATGGCCTGACCCACAACCGACATCGCAAACAGGGCCGTTATCCTTCACCAGATTGGCAAACACCTGCAAGCTGTATCGGTCCAGCGGCTTATTATCCAACTCATGCAAATATTTCTCGGCATACTCTGCTGCCGTATGGTTATAATACTGCACAAAATCGGCACCTTCTATTGTCATGCAGACCAGCCTCTTCATCAAAACCATTCTATCACGCCTGTATTGATCATCCAAGTTTCGGAAGCTGATATTTATGCCACAACCTTCCTCTTGCAACCACCCTCATTATTTAAGATATAGCGAGACTACACTTTCATTATGTTGCCTGAATTCCTTAGCCAGAATATCCATCAATATCACATCATACCGCTCTACGCCAATAATACGCGCTTCTCTAATACGTCCTATTTCTGTGAATCCTGTTTGTCGATAACAGTGTATCGCCCGCGCGTTGAAGGAACCTGCCCCCAGCATTACACTGTTCAAGTTCAGCAGGTTAAATGCATAATCAAGCGTCAATCGCAGGGATTCTTGGCCATACCCTTTGTTCCAATGCTGCTTGTCGCCAATAAATATGCCAATTTTGGCGCTTTTATTGACGTAATCAATGGCATACAATGCAGAGCGACCGATCAGACAATCATCTGCATTTTGAATAAGGGCAAAAGTGCGTAATCCACTGCTTCGTTCCGGGGATTTTTCAATATCATGCTGTATTGTTTCCACAGTGACGTGGCTAAAAGCCTCATCCCCTAACGGCAAAGTT
>NZ_DATMYD010000047.1:0-19595 GCF_035561155.1 Sporomusa sp.
TCCACGAACCGCTTCCAATTCTGTTTTCCATCAAAAAAGATCTGCCATAAGATGTTCTTTTTCATTCTGCTCTGTTTCCGCAAACCCACGCCAGTTCTCCTGCTACAGGCTCTTTAAACTTATAAATTCTGATATACTAAAGAAAACACGGCTTGCGCCGAGCCTCTGGCGAAAGCGGAGGCCGATGTTGCCCTTATCCAGACGGAAAGTTATACTTTCCAACAGGAATAAAAAAGCTAAGGGACTATTTGTTAAAAAATAAGCCCCTTAGCCTTCAGTATGTCTGATCAGCTAATACCATTATTCAGCTATATGCTCAAGTGCCTACAAAGATGCAGACGAAGATATAGACTCAGCAACATTTTGGTCTGGCGCTTGCTTCTTGCCCCCTGTGAAATGTTCATTCTGAAGAAGTTCCCAGATTTTATGCCGGACCCAGCCAAAATCTGCGGATGATCGAATGCCATCGCGCGGTCTGGGCAGGTTAATGTTGACAATTTCCTTAATCGTTCCAGGATTAGCTGTCATTACGGCTACCCGGTCTGCTAAAAACACAGCTTCATCAATGCCATGTGTTACAAATATTATTGTCTTTTTTGTCTTTTCCCATATTCGAAGCAATTCTTCCTGCAATACCTCTCTTGTCTGGGCATCTACAGCGGCAAACGGCTCATCCATCAGCAGCACCTCCGGATCATAAGCCAATGCTCTGGCAATTGCTACACGTTGTTTCATCCCTCCTGATAATTCGTGAGGGTACCTATCTTCAAAATTCGTTAAACCTACTAACTCAATGTAGCGTTGACTGATTTCCTTACGATCCTTTTGGGGAACCTTTTTTATTTCAAGCCCGAATTCTACATTTTTTCTGACAGTGCGCCAGGGAAATAGTGCATATCCTTGCATTACAATACCCCTATCTAATGCGGGACCGGTAATTAATTTGCCATCAATAAATATTTCCCCAGAACTGGGCTGGGCTAACCCCGCGACCATATCCAAGAAAGTTGACTTACCGCAGCCACTCGGCCCAACAATGGCCAAAAACTCGCCTTGTTTAACAGTAAGATCCAGATGTTTAATTGCTTCAAATTCAGTAGCCTCTTCGTTCGGCTGTCGTTTAATTTGGTATACACGCCGAATATTACGAGCAATGATTTTGGCGTCTGTCCCAGTAACGTCTCTTACCGCCACTTGACTGTTGGACATAACGGTTCCCCCTTTATAGTTAATCTGCGAGCAAAAAAGCACGACGCATCCGTAGGTTTCGGCACGCTAATAGTAGATTGGCTTAGTCATCCGGATTAATCTTCTGCAAAAAGAACGGTACTAAGATAGCGTTCACCGGTATCCGGTAAAATGACCACTATTATTTTCCCTTTATTCTCTTGGCGCTTAGCAACCTGCAGGGCAGCAAATGCTGCAGCACCGGAAGAAATACCCACCAATAGACCCTCTTCTTTGGCTAGCCGGCGCGCAATGGTTAACGCCTCGTCATTTTTCACTTTGAATATCTCATCAATCACTTCAAGATTCAGTACATTGGGAACAAACCCCGCCCCTATTCCCTGAATTTTATGTGGGCCAGGTTGACCTCCGGACAGCACAGGTGAATCAAAGGGTTCAACTGCCACCACTTTTACATTGGGATTTCGTTTTTTAAGCACTTCGCCGACACCGGTGATGGTGCCGCCTGTGCCTACACCGCCAACAATAATATCGACCTTACCGTCTGTATCCTGCCATATTTCTTCTGCTGTAATTGCCCGGTGGATCTCGGGGTTGGCAGGGTTGTTAAACTGTTGCGGGATAAAGGAGTTCGGCGTTACAGCTGCTAATTCTTCAGCTTTTAAAACCGCTCCTTTCATACCTGCCGAGCCAGGAGTCAAAACCAGTTCCGCGCCGTAGGCTTTTAACAAGCTGCGCCGTTCCACACTCATTGTTTCCGGCATAGTTAAGATAAGGCGATAGCCTTTGGCCGCTGCAATAAAGGCCAGGGCAATACCGGTATTGCCGCTGGTAGGCTCGATAATCACAGTATCTTTATTAATGATTCCTTTTTCTTCAGCATCTTTGATCATGCTGAAGCCAATGCGGTCCTTAATACTGCCGCCGGGATTAAATGACTCGAGTTTAGCCACCACTTCAGCCTGAGCACCTTCGGTTACTTTATTGAGCCGAATGAGCGGTGTACCGCCGATTAAAGCTGTGATACTGCTGGCAATTTTAGACATAGCATTTTATCCTCCTTAAGAATTCTCCTTGAAACTACTATTGAGCAGCACTCTCATCAATATAAGCAAACGGATCATCTCTGTACCAGCCGTCACGATAAGGCAGCCTGCTGTTTTCGCCTAAATTGCGGCTGAACGATGTGTTTTTTAGAACCCTGGCCATACGCCGGGCAAATTCAAAAACACCGACATACCCCAGGAAGTGATAGCTCTGGTGGAAAATGGGCAGAGTCGCTATACCCTGTTTTGCGGCCCAACCATTGCCACCGACGTGACCAACATATACATCAGGTTTCAACCTGGCAATCAAGTTAGCCTGTTCGAATGGCTGGCCTGTGGCGACATTGAAGGGAACTACTTTATTCTCTTTCAATTCCCCCAGCATTTCATCCGCATATTGATCGTAATGGTACGCCCTCAGTCCTACAACATCAAACCCTAAGTAGTCTAACAGTTCGGCATTAGCCACTACGCGGATTTCGCCGCCACCAATAAATGCCTTCTTGCCTTTAAAGAGCTCACGATATGGCGCAAGCGCTTTTTCCAGCGCCTTTACCTCCTGATCGATAAACCTCTGGGCAACATCTTCAATACCGAAGAATTCAGCAATATCCAACACCCAGCGGTTGGTATACTTTACGCCGATAGGTATTGTACGCAGAATAAACGGAATATCATATTTTTCTTTTAGATGCTCAACAAAGTAATCGTCATGCGTAGCACAAATACTAACATTTAGCGCGGCTTGTGTTGCTTTATGGAAATCTTCCGGATGGGCATAGCAAGGCAAAATGTTCATTTCTAAATTAAGGGCTTTCAAAATCCGCACCAGTTCGTATTCATCAATCCGACTCATCGAAGAAACATTCAACACATTGACGGTATGGTTAGCCTTAGATTTTTCTCTGATTGCCTCAACTCTTTTGTGGTTTTCTTCTGCGGTACCGGCCTCCGGAAAAATAATATTACGTAATATGCCATGATACACGGCATCATAAGCGCTAGCTTGAATTTTGGTTTTAAAACCTTCACAATGCACCGGCACAATTCTCGCCTTAACCTCACCTTGAACTTTCTCAATAACACCATCAATATCGTCACCGATAATGGCCGGAACGCAACTGTTCACGATAATGATGGCACTGGGCCGGAATTCCTTCTCGGCATGGAGAATGGCCTCCCTTAAGTTGTTCTCCCCGCCATTAATGACTTCAGACTCGCCCAGGTTTGTATTAATCCACCGCAAGCCTTTAGCATTAGTGTCTCTGAGCTGCTGAAAGTTTTTATTAATGCCGGCGATTGATAAGGTGGCGCCACCGCACCCAACCGGTCCGTGAACAATAACCACAGCATCACGGATCGTATTGATAATCGCTAGACTCAAATTGAGTTGACAACCCTGCGCTTGCGAAAAACTTCTCTTTATCCCGTTTAGGCACCCATTCTTAGATTTATCAACCAACTCGCAGCATGAACCACCAAATGCATTGCATGCCCGCAATCTATCTTCCCGCACAGGCGGCGCTTTTTCTTTTATATAATCCATATTCAAACCCTCCCCCTGTCAAATCTATGTATTACCGGCCGCCGACAAGTAAACCGAAGATATCTTCCACTAAAGACAGGGCTCCTCGATATCCTACATAACCTCTGTCCAGTACCACACGATTGGAGATTGGGTAAGAAACACTTAAATGCGTCGCACCGATTGAATTGGCAAAATCTCGGTCTAAGCTGCTTCCCAGCACAAACGCCGGACTAAAAGAATCAAAATACCGGTCATTATTATTACGAGGCCAAGTAGCGGCAAGGTGTTTATCTACATTCGACGTATCGGTGTCAAAGACAACCTTTGGCCGGAAGCCAGAAGTGAAATTATCAAATCGCGCTGTTACCAGTTGCTGCTTTTCTTCTTCAAAATCATCAGTTATTACGACAAGTTCCGGCAGCCACCCTAGATCGTCAGCAAGAAACCTCGCCAGCGCCGGTGCGTAGTTGGAATCCCCAACCACAACACTGTAGCGCTGCAAATCCAAATCGCTGGCTACATCAGCAAGCCGCTCAAGATAGCTCCAGTAGCGGGATTTCTCTTCGGCCACCACTTGTTCAGTAACCGCTTTCTCCACATTGAGCGCTGCGCTTACTGTGCGTAAGAACTGTTCGGTGGCAGCTGAACCGATGGGTAGCGGAGCAATAATATATGGCACTCCATGCGTTTCCTCAAAGATCTTCGCAGGCTCTACCCCATATACATCAGATACGATAATGTTGAGACTGGCAGCAGCAGCGTTTTTCAGGTTAGCTAATGTTTCGCCTTCACCGAAGAAGGTGTTCACCTGATAACCCAGTTTTCCTAAAAGTGCCTTTAAAATAGCTAAATCGCCTTTCCAGAATACATCTTCTATGGGGACAATTCCCCAGAGATTTACGGTGTTTTTCTCTTTTACCGGATTTTTTTCAACAAAATCGGTAAACAGTCTGCTTAAAACAAGATCATATCCTGTATAAGAGTTTCCTTTAAAGCCGCCGGTTTCAGCAGCTATTACCGGCTTTCCATCCTGGCGGAAACGGTTGGCTACGGCTACAGCATCATCACCAATAATATCAACCATGCAGCCTGTGACCACAAAATATAACTCACCATCGATAACTTCCATTGTTGTGGAAATCTGCTCAGCTAACCGCTCTTCACCACCAAATACAATGTCTTTTTCATAGACATTAGAACTTGGTAACGCCTGACCGGCGCAATACCCAGATCCTAAATATCCCGCAGCGCCGTTCATAGCGTTGGTAAAATTACCGCCGCACCCTGCGGCCGCGTGAATAACTGGAATAACGCCGGGAAGCACTTTAATTGTTCCCACCGCGCCACCGAGTGTACACAAATAGCGAGGTCTCTCAATGTATTTGTTCATCAATCTGCCTCCATTCATCAACATGACACATTCCTTGCTGTAAAAAGACCGCAGAAAAATTAGGTAAATAAAAAAAGCAAAGATAAATTCCTGGTTAGGATAATCTTTGCCTTCAGCATGCTCTACTGATCAGTCAAATCTTCTATTATCTTGTCTACGCCGGTTTGATAACCCTCAGTAAATCCAGTACTGTCAGGTTATAAGGCAAAATAAAAAGGCCAAGGCACATCCTCGCAGATGAAACCTTAGCCTTCAGTCTTTCTGATCAGCCGATTGACAATTTTTATATTGTAATAACTACAATTATACTGATTGGAAATTATTTGTCAATGAATTTTTCAAGTCTCACTTATAGCCGCTGGCTTGCTCCAGCCCTTCAATTTGACTTGCGGTGTAACGGAGACCGGTTTCGACTGTGTCGCAGTACTCAGTAATATAAACCCCGTTTTTCTGCAGCTTTTCTTTGGCGTGATAACCAATACGCATAGTCAGCACTGCGTTGCAATCTTTCAGTGACTCAATTATCTTTTCCCGTTTGGTATCCGCATTATCTGTATCACATTCTGCCATACCTTCGCAATACTGGGCTACTGCCCGGGTTTCCCTGAGTCGAAACTCTTGCCCATCTCCCTGGTAAATATAAAATTGGGTTGCATGGCCAAAATGCTGGTCGACCAGCTTTCCGTATTTTGATGTTACGGCAATACGATACGATTTTCCGGTTCCGTTTTTGTTCACCGCCTCATCGTCCTGGAGACGGTTGCACATCCGGAACTCCTGCGAACGGTCTTCATGCAACAAGCCGATGGCATCGGCCCGGCATTGCTGGCAGTGCCGCATCTGGCGGATATCAAGCTGGCAAACATCCCGCAGGGCATTAACCTCTTTCGTACTTGTCTGGGGCAGATGCTGAAAGGCACTCCCTGGCGCGGGGATAAGCGGCATGATATTGGTAACGAAAACGCCCAGCTCTTTCATTTTTTTGACTACCGCCGGTATATGACTGTCATTGAGATCTTTAATCATAACTATATTGATTTTAACCAGCACACCATGTTCGACCAGATACTTAATACCGGCTAACTGATTAGCCAGCAATACTTCTGCCGCCGCTACGCCAGTATAAGTCTTACCCTGATAAGACACAAACTTATAAATCTTTGCGCTGATAACCGGATCTAACGCATTAACAGTTACTGTAACATGACGAACACCTAAAGCCACCACTTCTGGAGCGTATTCCGGCAGCAGTAAGCCGTTGGTCGATAAGCAAAAAGTAATATCTTGGTTGATGGCTTTAATGTTTTCAATCGTCTGCCTGGTGAATTGCCAGTCTGCCAGCGCATCACCCGGTCCGGCAATACCAACTACACTAAGGTGCTCAATTTTTTCTTTTACCCAGACAAATTTATCTTTGGCAAGCTCAGGTGTCAATACTTCGCTTGTGACACCCGGCCGGCTCTCATTTACGCAGTCGAACTTCCGATTGCAATAATTACATTGGATATTGCACCGGGGAGCGACCGGTAAATGAATGCGGGCATATTTATGATGAGCATCTGCGGAGTAACATGGATGTTTACTGGTTCTTTCCAGAGTATCCGCACTTAGAGCACCGGAGCATACGCACCCCATACTGTTCACCTCACTTTTTCATATAGGGCTTATAGCGTATCAAAGATTTTACCGTATGAAAAACGCGTTAGATACCGGCAGCGGCGCTGCGAACCTCGCCTGTTTCCAAGGCCAGCAAATGATCAGCCCATTTTGCTGCCCACTCGCGCAGTTCAGCTGTTTCCAACGGTGACGGTACTTTTGATTCTACTGTTTCTACCACTCGCTTCGCCAAGCGGCTGTAGATTTTTGCCTGTTCTGAGTTAGGTGATGCCTCTATGGTTGTTTTTCCCTGGAGTTCAGCTTGAGTTACTGTTACCGACCGGGGAACATACTCTACAACCTGAGTTTGTGTGCGTTGCACAAAGTCATCAATAATTTCTTTGGCATAAGGGAGATTGATAGAATTTGCAATCAGGCCGCCCAGCAGCGCGCCACCGGAGTTAGAGTATTTCTGAATTCCTTTGAATAGGTTGTTGGCAGCATAAATGGCCATAAAATCAGCTGATGATACGGTAAATACATGTTCAGCAATGCCCTCGCGAATGGGAACGGCAAAGCCGCCACACACTACATCGCCTAAAACATCATAGATAACAACATCCAAATCCAGTTCATCATACACTTTTAACTGTTTTAGCAGCTGAACTGCCGTAATAATCCCCCGCCCGGCGCACCCCACACCCGGGGCCGGTCCGCCCGCTTCCACGCAATACACACCATTAAAGCCCTTGTAAATTACATCTTCCGCTTGTACCTTATTTTTTTCACGTAATGTATCAAGAACTGTGGGAATATACGTACCGCCGCGTAGAGTATTGGTAGAGTCAGCTTTCGGATCACAACCAAACTGCATCACCTTATAACCTAACTTCGATAACGAAGCGCTGATGTTGGAAGTTGTGGTTGATTTACCAATTCCGCCTTTGCCATAAATGGCAATTTGTTTAATCTTTTTGCTCATGTGTAGCCCTCCTAGAATTGTGATAACAAAAAAGGTCAGAACAACAATTCCGAAGAACTGTTATTCTGACCTTTGGTTGACTTACCAATCAGTCTCTGTATAGAGTTAAAATTAACTTGTAACCTATTATACTGAACACTCTTAAAAAACACAAGGCATTTGTAAAATGTTTTATGATTATTTTTTGTTTCTTGAACTTCTTTTATAGCTGCTAGCCTTTACATATATTGCACAAGATCTAACCGGATTTCGCAGGCGGTTAATCAGCTTGTATAGTGCGCGTAGCTATATTGACGAAACGCACAACCCCTGATATAATTTAATAAAATTAATACTTAAAGCTGATTAGAAAAACTAAAGGCCAAAAACGACGCAAGTCGCTTTTTGGCCTCTTTATTTTAAGGAGGATGAATATAGTATGAAACAACATGAATGGATAGTAAGCCAAAACCGTAAACTGTCAGCCATGATTCATGCCAACAGTTTCACAGTAACGCAGACACCTATCGTTATCTGCTGCCATGGCTTTACCAGCGATAAAATCGGGGCCAATCAATTAACACTTCACATCGCAAATGCCATTGAAGCGGCGGGCCTTATTGCTGTTCGCTTTGACTTTACCGGCTCAGGTGAAAGCGATGGCGAGTTTGCCGCAGATACAACAATAAAAAACTGGCAGGAAGATCTACGGAATGTCATTGGCTGGGTCAGAAGCGTGCCAGAGTTCGAAGGTCTGCCAATTTATCTACTGGGACACAGCTTAGGCGGTCTGATTGTACTCAGTCATGAAGATACCGGGATTGCCGGACGGGTGGCGCTAGCGCCGGTAACTCAACCTGTTGAAAACTTCCAAAACATTATCCTGGGACCGGATTTATGGCAGCGTTCTTTACAGGGCCAGACAGTCGCCAATTTTTTGGGCAAGGGTTTTAGCCTCAGTCCAAATTTTGTTAATGACCTAGTGGAAAACCGCTATGATCCTTTACCTGAGCTTCAGTCGCAGCGTTCACCCCTGTTCATTGTTCATGGTAACCAGGATATCGTTGTACCGCCGGCAGGCTCCGAAATTTTATACGACCAATACAGGGGCGAGAAAGAGATTGTCCGTATGGAAGCTGACCATGTGTTTACAAGCCGGCATGACCAGCTGACGACCCTGGTAACCGGGTGGTTAACAAAACAGAAAAGCAAGATAGGAACTTTATGCAAAGGGCATTAATTAGCAAGCAAAATAAGGAGAGCTTCCTAAAGCAAATTTAGGAAAGCTCTCCTTTATTTTGTGCAGTGTGCCTACCACCTACCAGCCGTTTAGGCAGGACGTAACGTTCTTTCTTCCAGACGGAAGGTTTGATCAGTTCGTGCTGCCAAACCAGTATCATGGGTTACAATGACCACACCCGTACCGCCTGTGCGCGCTGCCAGCAGGCACTCGGCAACCTCGTCGGCCAAAGCCGGATCAAGATCATTGGTTGGCTCATCTGCCAGTAATATTGGCGGTTTAAGCAATAGAGCACGCGCGAGAGAAACCCGCCGCAGTTGGCCAAGGCTAAGTTCCTGGGGCTTATGGTGCAAGCGGTGAGACATCCCGAAATTCTCTAACAAAGCCTTCGCCCCTTGCTCCACGTTCTCCCCGCTCCCAATAAACCAGGCAGGCGCCATAACATTCTCCAGAGCAGTCAAAGAATTGATTAGACGCGCTCTTTGGAAAACAAAGCTTAAGTATTCACCCCGCAGCTTAGCCAGCCTATGAGGGTCAAAACTATCAATATCCTGGCCATCTACCAGTACTGTACCGGAGGTTGCCTTCTGCAGTAGTCCCATAATAGACAATAGGGTAGTTTTACCCCCGCCGGAATGTCCGATAATAGCAACCGCCGTTCCCTTGGCCAGAGTAAACGAAACCTTCGATAAAATGACATCATCACCATAGTTTTTGCCAATATCCTGCAGTTCAAGCAGGTTGCTCATAGTTTCCCTCTCCTTTAGTCAAACTCCCCCCGTGTCATAATGACACTAGGGTCAATGCGGCTGCCCCGGTATGCCGGCAACCATGCAGCCAAAGCGCCTAACCCGGTAAATAGCACGGTAATTAAAGCAGCACTACCGGCAATAAAAGTCCAGGTCGGCTGAACAAAGGGAAAGGATTGATAGGCTTCCAGCAGTTTCAGGCTTGCTTTGTACAACCCGCCGCCCAGCAGCAACCCGGCAACAGATCCGGTCAAGGAAACTACCACCGCTTCGCCCACAATAATTGCGCCAATGTGCCGGCCGGAGGCGCCAAAAGCCAGATAAAGCCCCCATTCCGCCTGACGTTCCCAGGTCAGCGTATAAAACCGGGAAAACAGGTGCAGCAATGATGTTAATACTGTCAATAGACCAATGCCGCCAATTAAGAGAACAAATACTGTAAATTGATCAGCTATTCTTTTTTTGACTTCTGCGGCCACGATGGGCTTCATGAGTCCAACGTATTGTATACTGTTTACTATTTTATTGACATCTACACCCTCATCAACCTGCACCAGAATTGTCGAAATCAGCCCCTCTGGTGGTCCCTGTTTTTCCCACACTTGTTTGAACGATTTATCCTTAGCAACCACCTGTCTGGCCTCATTCATACTTACCAGCAAGGAGTAATCCAGCGTTGTTCCGGTTTCTTCGGCGATCGTAACAATGTTGTACCACTTGCCTAAGATCGATATTTTATCCTGTGTCCAAATAGGCACCTTAGCACCTAAAATAACCTCATCATCGCTGAGTTCGGTTTTATGCACTTTCTTCAGCCAAGGGGCAATAATCCAATCACTCGTAGGATCATAACCAATCATCCGGTTTTGGCTCCCAATGTCGTGACAATCTGCTGTCAGGGAATGGGTGTAAAACTGCGGTGTAACCGTACGAACTCCTTGAATGCCCCGCACTCCCTCTACAAACTCTTTGGGCATGTAGGAATTTGCGGTTGCCCCGCCAAATAAGAGCAGACTTGGTTCAAGTGTTACACCGTACGGCACAATGACAATATCTGCGCCCATACGCTGCTTGGAAAGTTCCATGCCTGATGCTACCCCGCGATATATGGCCGCAACACTGAAGACTATGGCTACACCAACTGCAATAGAAATAATGATGGCTAGGCTTTGGAGCCTGCGATGCAGCAGGCTTTTCCAAATAAGAAATGTCATAGTCTAGTCTCCTCTTTCGGCAATACATTGTTCATTTATTCTTTACCTCTCCAAGTCAACCACACAATCCCGGCTCCTGACAAAGCCAGCAAACTTCCGCCAATGGTGCTGAAAAAAGATGTTTTCTGGCACCCGCCAGCCTCGCAAATACCAAGCGCCCAGGTCTGGGGCAGGATAACCACGGTAATGCCTAACAGCAAAATGACAAACCCACTTAATAAGCGTGCTTCGTCTGTACGCAGCACTAACAAGGCGCTTGCAAGAATGAGAGCAATTAATGTAATAAGAAACTCTGCTTGATAGGTATAATGACAATTCATCGGACTGCCATTTTTCATAAGCCCGTTGCAAATAGGAATAAGTCTGGGTAAAACAAGCAGCAGGGCACTGAGTAAAATTGCGCTCCAGGAGAGAAATTTATATTTTGTCATGCGATCAACTCCTTTTTTCAGCAGTCTGTTTAGTGTCAGGGATACTGTCCGGTATTGTCACTACCAGATTGGTATTGTTGTATGCGGTAACAATAGCGAATTGCAGGGACGACTTGTGCATCTCATGGGAACCGTCATGATGCCGGAACGGCACCCGGTTGACCCCGGAATACAGGGCGACAATCCCCAATACGAATACCAAAAATGAGACTACCAAAAACCTGTGCAAGGTCATGATTTTTCCCTCCTCAATTTTCATTGTATTGAAAATGCTAAAGGCCAGGAAGCTTATGAAGCAATCCCGGCCTTTAGTCATTCTAATCAGCCTGACAATACAATAGTTATATTCATCTTACCGGTAAGTATCAAGCACCCTGTCATAAATATCTTCTATGACTCGAAGACCGCCGTTATAACCGGCATAGCCACAATTCAGGACAAGCCTGTAAGCCACAGGCACGCTGACAATCAATAAGTCTGCGCCAATCTCCCTGGCTAGATCTCTTTCCCAGCCGCTGCCAATAATCAAGGCCCTGCTTTTGTGGACATCGCTTCTGATTTCCGCTTGAATAGCGCCACCATCAATTGAGAAACTAACCTGGGCAGAGCGCAATTCCGAAATATGGTTAAATTGTTCGCGGATAGTCTCTTGAAACTCTGCTGGCGTATCGTCAATAATAAACTGTTTAGCAGGAAGAATTCCCAACTCATTCAGCAGATATTTGGCAAAACCGATTGCGTACGAAGCATCTAATATGGTGTACAATCTGCGGGGAAGACCATATCTGAATTCCAGCATGAAGTCGGCTGTTCGCTCAATATGGAGGTAGAATTTTTCTTCTTCTGCCTTGATAAACGCTTCTGTTTTATCTTTGTCAAGACCGGCAAAATCAGCGACCTGTCTTAGAAATTTTGTTGTTTCCACTCCGCCGATCGGCAGATAGGGAAACTGCATATAGGGAGTAGCATATTTGTGTTCCAGATGTTTGGCGATGCCTAGACCGGACCAGGCGCTTACAACTATATTAAACTCAGCCTGGGGGATGGTCTGCCACTCCCTTATTCCCTGAGAGGCTGACCCAAATAGAATATTAACCGTCAGCCCTATCCCTTCCAATATCCTTTTAATTTCTTCCAGGTTTCCGTTCCAAAAGGGATCTTGATAGGGAATAGAGGCAAACACATTGACCAATCGCTTGCTTTGCGTTGTTCCTGCTTTGAATTTGTCGACATATTGGTCAATAATGGCCTTAACCACTGTTTCATGGCTTACATAGTTATTACTTTTAAAACCACCGGTTTCCACATACACAATCGGTTTATCTTCAGACTGATACCTACCTGTTACCTGCCCGACATCATCACCGATAATATCTGAAGTGCAGCCAGTAAGTACTACATAAAGATCAGCGTCAATAACCTTGAACGCACCCTTAATCACGCTTGCCAGTTTGCCCTCGCTGCCAAAGACAATCTCAGCTTCGCTGGCGTTGGTGCAGGGCACTGTGTTGCCGCCCGCATACCCCTCTCCCTGCCCCAGTAACCGGCTGACTTTGTCGCCGCAGCCAGGTCCGGAATGCAAGATCGGAACAGCTCTTTTTATCGCTATTACCGACTGCTGCGCGCCTAATGCGCAGGAATATCGCGGCTGTTCAATAAATCTTGACATCTAAGTCACCCCTGAGAAACGAGAATGGATTTTGTTCCAGCCACCACTTGGTGTAAGGCATTGTGCTGTGTTTGGCAAGGTTAGTGACAAATTCCCGATTATCAAGGGTCTCTAAGATTCGTTCAGCATACTTAAGGACTCCCTGATAGCCAAAGCCAAACTGTTCATCCCCGATCAATAGCGTAGGAATTCCCAGCTTTGCTCCCCAAAGCGTCATCCCGCCATGTCTGGCAATCATGATGTCTGGTCTTACTCTGTTTAAAATATTGACCAGTTCATAGGCCTGCTTATTGCAGACATTATAATTAGGAACATCGCCGTAGGTAGTCACATCATGTGCCAGCGCGTCAGAGGCAATATCGCCATTATCATAAATAGGATCATGATGGAAAATCGCCGCCCCTTGCACGGTCATGCCCAATTCTCTTAAAATTGCAATCAACGCATGCCCGTGGGCGGCTCCTGCCGTAAGGTAAGCAGTTTTTCCGTGTAATTTTTCGCGATACGCGTTGAGCTTAGGTAGCACAAGCTCATGCTCTTCTGCAATGATAGCCTCGATCGCTTGCTCTCGGTCAAGAACTTTCCCCAGTTCCCTCATCCATTGATCAGTTCCTGCGATACCATAAGCCGGCGGGGATTTGATTTCCGGTATGCCATATACCTGTTCTAACACAGCGCCGATATAAGTGCCAAGTGTCGGGCAAATCTGAATGGTAGCTGCAGCTTCCGAAATATGTTCCAACTGGGCGATCGTGGAGAAGGGAACGATATAATTTGCTTCATACCCTAACCGGTTCAATAATTCATCAAATATATGACTGCCCCAGAAATTCACAATATTAACCTTATTGGACTTTTTTGCCGGCGGCTTTACTATCTTTCTGACAATAGAATGGTAAGCCGAATCAAAGCCTGTCGTCCAAATTTTCGACTTAAATCCTTCGCAAAAGCAAGCTACCACAGGAATTCCTAATTCCTCGGATAAGTCGTTTGCCACCCCTTCCACATCATCGCCGATGATTCCTGAAGCGCAGGAGGTAGTAATAAATATGGCATTAGGCTGTACGCGTTGATAAGCGGCCCGGATGGTATCTGCCAGTTTTTGCGTCGCGCCAAAAATAGTGTCTTGTTCTTCAATGTTGGTATTAAAATAACGTCCTATCACCGAGGGCTGCTTTCTCTCCATCTGGCCTACCCGGTATACAAAATTAAATGTAAAGAAGTCTCCGGCACAACCTACCGGAGCATGATTGACGACGGCTGCATCCTGAATCATGGCAAGCTGACAAAAAGCATTGATTGAGCTGCATCCCATGCATTGGCTGAAACTGCGTGTACTGTCTTTAAGGTTGCCAGCCCGAGCGCAGCGAACCAGTTCCCCCGCAGTTCCCTCAAAACCGGTGATAGAACCAAGGCGGATTTCCCTAACGGGAACCTCCGCCTCTTTGAGATTAACAGGATTCATACTTGCCCCCCTATCGTTCTAAAAGAAATATGTTGAGTTTGGCTTAGAACGCAGGTACAACGGCAACGCCGTACTTATCCTGGATGAATTTCTTTACGTCGGGAGAGGTTAGAATCTCAGCTAGCTTTTTGATCTCCGCCCTGCTTTCGTCACCTTTTCTTACAAATAGATCATTCGCATAGGGAGAGTTAGCATCTTCTCTAAACAAAGCAGATTTGGGGTCGATTTTTGCCTCTAGGATAAAGTTAGTATTAATAATAGCACCGTCAACATCTGGCAGGGACCTGGTAAGCTGGGCAGAATCCACTTCAACAAATTTCAATTTTTTCGGATTATCGGCAATATCACGCGGAGTGGCCGAGAAATTGGCTACACCCTCTTTCAATTTGATAAGTCCATTGGCTTGTAATAAAACCAATGCCCTGAATTCGTTAGAAGGATTGTTCGGAATGGCGATTGTGGCGCCTTCTTTCAGTTCATCCTTGGATTTTATTTTTTGCGAATAAAAACCAATCGGTTCTACGTGCACTTTAGCGGCTACAGTAAAACTGTACCCTTTTTCTTTGGCTACCGACTCATAATAGGGAACATGTTGGAAGTAGTTGGCATCAATTTGCTTGTTTTGTAGTGCAGGATTCAATTGCGCCTCATCATCCAGCACTACTACCTCTAAATTAATTCCTTCTTGTTTCAGTTTAGGCTTAATAAAGTTTAATATTTCTGCATGGGGTACCACTGCTGCCCCTACTTTAACAGTCACTTCTTGTTTTGCTGCAGGCTGTGCGGCCGGCTGTGTGCTTTGTTTATTGCCTGATGAGCAGCCTGCGAATACACTTCCAACAAAAATAATGCTAATGATTGCCAATACTGCCTTAAAGATCATGTTTTTTTTCAACAAAAGAATCATCCTCTCATAACTAATTGTTAGTCAAACTTATACCTTTTTCTATTAATATATTGGGCTAGACTGTCACCTCCCCATTGTACCCCTTGAACCAGCAGGATCAGTATGACGACAGTGGCTAACATAATATCATCCCGAAAGCGCATGTACCCAAACCTGATTGCCAGACTTCCCAATCCGCCTGCACCGATAGCCCCGGCCACTGCCGTAAAACCGGTAATAGCTATAATAGCTAGTGTTATGCCTCTGACGAGCGAGGGAAGAGCCTCGGGAATCATAATTTTGGTAATGATGGTAAGAGGGTTGGCACCGATAGCCATTGCGGCTTCAATCTTGCCAAAACTGACTTCCTTTAAGCAGTTTTCGATGATTCTGGCTAAAAATGGCGCTGATCCAATAGCAAGCGGTACCACCGCTGCTGTAGCCCCGAGAGTTGTTCCAACGATAAATCTTGCTAATGGCAGCAACACCACAATTAAAATAATGAACGGAAAAGAACGAATGATATTGATGGTTGTACCAAGTACTTTATTGATTCTAGGCGCTTCCAGCACATGTCCCTTATCTGTTGCTACCAGAATAATCCCCAGCGGCAAACCAAGCACTAATGCTGCAAGCGTAGAGAGTATGACCATATATATAGTTTCACTAAAACCAGTTAACAGTAACTCTAATAAATCTTCACTCAAATCCCTTCTCCCTCCCGGTATATTCTTTTCGCCTGGAATCCTTGCAGAATGTTAATAAACCGTTTCGCCGTATCACTTTCCGGGTTTAGGAAAAATTTATCTACAGGTCCGGTTTCAACAATTTGGCCATGTTCGATAACAGCCATGTTATTGCAGATATGCTTTAGCACATCCAGTTCATGGGTAATGAGTACAATAGTCAGTCCCAATTTTTTATTAATATCTTTCAACAGTTCCAGGATGGAGAAGGTTGTTTGGGGGTCGAGGGCCGAAGTCGCTTCATCGCTTAAGAGGACATTCGGCTCGTTGGAAAGCGCCCGGGCAATACCTACTCTTTGTTTCTGTCCGCCACTTAACTGCAGTGGATAAGCCTTCTCCTTATCGGCTAAGCCGACCAGCTCCAAAATCTCTTTTACTTTATTATTGATAAATTCTTGGGGATGGCCAGCGACTTCTAAAGGAAAGGCCACATTTTCAAATACCGTTTTAGCATCGAACAAATTGAATTGCTGAAAAATCATGCCGATTTTCCGTCTCGCCTGTCGCAAGTGTTTTTTGTCCATATCGGTAATTGATTGTCCTTCGATAACAATAGTTCCAGAATCCGGTTCCTCCAACCGGTTTAAGCATCTGATTAGTGTTGATTTGCCAGCCCCGCTAAAGCCAATAATGCCAAAAATATCGCCTTTTTCAATTTGTAAGTTCACTCTGGTCAGTGCTGTTATGCTGGCGTGGGGTGTCACATATGTCTTGCTTAAATCTTTGATGGTAATCATGATTTCTGCCTCGCTTTGCTGAAAGAAGTATATAAAAAAACTTGGTTTTACACCTATCTCAACAACAAGTGTAAACCCAAGCCTCCAGTATGTCTGGTCAACTTCGAATACTGCCCAACTATATGAAATCCTATAAAGTAGACTTAGCTTCAGGTGGGGTTTTAACCCCATCTGAAGGTTAGTCGCCCTTATCAGGGACTTAGCCGCTCGCCTGTGCCCTTTGGGTATAACTCCCACTTGTATACCCTAAAGGGCACAGGAAAGATGGGAGTCTTAGAGCGGATTAGTCATCGGATAAAGATTTTCTCCCTGGCTGCTAGTGACAACTACATGTTTGTGGAAAAAAATAAAAGAGGCTGTATCCCATAATTAATGGAACACAGCCTCTGATTCTTTTGACCAGCCAGCAATGCTACTTTGCCTTTACAATTAATGTTATTATACATCTCTGCAAAATCAATTGTCAATAATCTTTGGGATTATTTGCAGCCATGAGAACATCCACCGCAGGTGGTTGGCTGGCAACTGTCACTTGCTCTTGAGATATTGTTTCTTATAAATTTCCCCCTTTTACCATAAGCCTTTAACGCTTTATCAATAGGGCCTGACACCGGTAACGCAATAACACCATGACTCCGCAATTCTTGCTCCGCCCGGGGGCCAATTTGACTTACCAGCACGACTTCCACATCAGCAAGCAGTCGCGCTGTAGTGGTGTGATCCTTACCATCATGGACGGATTGGGCATTGTTTTCCCGGCGTTCAATAAATTTGTATTCTCCCGTTTCCTCCACTTCATAAATCAAGAATTCTTTAGACCTGCCAAAATGTTCATTGATAGATATTCCATCAGTACTGGCGACAGCAACTCTAGACATGTTATCACTCCCCCTATTTTTTTGACAACATCAGTATTCAAAAAATGCAAAAGGCCAAAGAAGTTGTTCCGTAAAACAACCTCTTTGGCCTTCATTTTTTTTGATCAGCCGCTATATGAATATGTAAGTAACCGCTAAGTGGCGGTCCTGGCAAGCAAACGTGTGCCAAATAACTATTATTTTAAGTTAAATAGTAGTATGATTTGCTACTATTGTCAAGATCTAGTTCCGTATTTTTCACGCTACCGCATTGCCATACTGGGAAATAGTCTATAATTTTATTGCCCATAATTTAACAAATCATGTATAATGATAGAGAGTACAAAGGAGCGATGCAACATGACTGAGCTAGAACAAATGAATGATCAGGTGTTACAAGAACACTATTCTGCATTAGTGCACCGTTATGAAGAATTCCGGGCGCAGAAGCTAAAACTGAATATGTCGCGAGGTGTACCAGGCCCCGATCAACTGGACCTCGCTTCCGGGCTTTTAGATTGCCTCAATCAAACCAATTACAAAGCTGCCGATGGAACTGATTGCCGAAATTACGGCGGAGTGGACGGCCTCCCTGAAGCCAAAGAATTTTTCGCCCAGCTGTTAGAAACAAGTCCTAGCCAAGTGATCATTGGCGGCAATTCTAGCTTGAACCTAATGAATGATCTAATTGTCAGGGCTATGCTGCATGGACTGCCTGGCAGTGAAACCGCGTGGGTAAAACAGCCGCAAGTAAAATTTCTCTGTCCCAGCCCTGGATATGACCGGCATTTTGCCATCTGCGAGCATCTTGGTATTGAGATGATTACTATTAACTATCAGCATGATGGTCCGGATATGGCACAGGTAGAACAACTGGTAGCTGCCGATGCATCAATTAAAGGCATCTGGTGTGTGCCCAAACACAGTAATCCCACCGGCATCACTTATTCTGACGCTGTGGTAAAACGGCTGGCAGCAATGCCTGTTAAAGCCCCTGACTTCCGGATTTTCTGGGATAATGCTTATACTGTGCATCACCTGACCGATACTCCACCCCGGTTATTAAACATTCTGGATGAATGTAAGCAGGCCGGTCAGCCTGACCGGGCCTTTGTATTCACGTCCACCTCCAAGGTCAGCTTGGCTGGTGCCGGTATTGCTGCACTGGCTAGCAGTGAGGCCAATATCAATTGGTTTAAAAAGCACCTCAGCATCCAAACTATCGGTCCTGATAAATTGAATCAATTGCGGCATGTCCGGTTCTTTAAAGACCTGGCTGGGATTGAAGCCCACATGCACAAACATGCGGCGATCATCAAACCTAAATTTGATTTGGCAATAGCCATTATGGAAGCTGAATTAGGCGGCAAAAACCTGGCCTCATGGAGTAAACCGCAGGGCGGTTACTTCATTAGTGTTAATACTCTTCCCGGCTGCGCTAAAAAAATAGTGGCTAAGACCGCAGTAGCCGGCGTTGTTCTTACCCCTGCCGGAGCCACCTTCCCCTATGGCAGGGACCCCAAAGATAACAACATCCGGCTTGCTCCCACATTCCCGCCGCTATCGGAGTTAAAACAAGCCATGGAACTGTTTACTCTTTGCATTCAGCTGGCTAGCGTCGAGCAGGAATTAGAAAAAAGAGGCGTACGACAATAAACTAAACGCAATAACCATTGAGCGCTTGATTCATAATGACCATCGAGTAGGAGCTGAGTAATTAATTTACTCAGCGACCTCTCACACCACCGTACGTACCGTTCGGTATACGGCGGTTCAATAGAATTAGTGTATTAATGAATATCTTTCACTTATGGTGATAAAGCCTAATTTCCTTAGGTATTCATTGGTGAGTGTCCGCGAAAGGACTGGGCTATTGGCTGTGTGCCAGTAGC
>NZ_DATMYD010000048.1:0-4852 GCF_035561155.1 Sporomusa sp.
AAAATTCGGAAACCTCCTATTGTTCGGTCCTTCCCAAAAGCGTATATATCCGTTTTGGTACTATGACCTCTGCTGACTTCTGACAGTTCAGCCACTCATCACTGCGTGGGTTGCCGTTTCCAAATTCTTGTCCACAGCTTGCCGGTCAGATCTCCCCAGGTAAGAACGCTTACTTTCACTCCATCCATCTGCTATATTTACACCGCCCGCTTCGGATAGTTTAGGGCTTTGTTTTGCCATGCAAACTCGCCCAGCAGACATATGCCTTATATGTAGTTCGTGTTCCTCAGACCGGAGCTTTGCCGCCGACTTCCTTCAGATTCGCCCTCACAAGCGACACCCTTGTCTTAGGCTAACGGTTGGCACTATCAACCCCCGTATTGGACTTTCACCAACAAGTAAGCGCCCATGCTGGGCGCACATGTAAAAAAGGCCAAAGTTCACCACGATGAACTTCGGCCTTCAGTTTTCTGATCAGCATATAACTAAAATAGCAGATTCCTAGAAATTTGTAAAGTACGGCCTGCTATTTATGGTACCTAACTCACCTCTGCCACGGCTGCCTTAACTAGCTCAACCCTGTTTTTCTCCCTCCTGGCATCGCGAATTAAGAGCGCCGGCCCAATGCCGATAGCACACAATACTGCCGTAACCAAAAACACATCGTCAAAGGCCAGAACAGCGGCTTGTTTTGCCAACATTCCTTTCAGCATTCCTAACGCCATTAACTTGGCTTCACTAAGCGTAAAGCCGCTATGGACAAAATATCCTTGCATTGTTGCTATTGTCCGGTTGGCTGCGTCAGAGCTTGTATTTAGGTAATTGGCATAAACAGCTGTATGGAAAGTAGTTCTGCTGTCAAGCAATGTTCCCATGACAGCAACACCGACACTGCCGCCAATATTCTTGAATAGATTGAATACCCCTGACCCAACCCCCAATTTGTCTTTGGGCAGCGACCCCATAACGCCATTCGATAATGGAGACATGGTTAACGCCAATCCAATCCCCATGATACTAAGCCCAAATGCAATATAGGGATAAGGGGTTTTATCATCCAGAATACGAAAAGCATAGAGTGCAGCAGCCATAATGGCCATACCGGCCGAAGCTGGAATTTTTGATCCAAAACGATCAGCAAGACGCCCGCCTACCGGGGCAAGCACTACCATCGATAAGGTGAGCGGCAGCATAGCTATACCCGCATGAATGGCGGTATAGCCTTGAATATTACGAAGATAAAACGGCAAAAGAAACAAACCGCCGTACATTGCCATGAAGGACAGAAACCCAACGATATTAGACATAGTAAAGGTTGTATTTTTGAACAGGCCAAGGTCAACCATTGGCTTAGCAATATGGCTTTCCAGGAATAAGAATAATCCCATTGAAAGTATCGCCGCCATACTCAGGCTCATAATGTAGACTGAGGACCAACCCTCTTTCGAGCCTTGATTGAGCACCAGCAGCAAACAGCTCAAACTAACTACCAGCAGCATACCGCCAACATAATCAATAGTAGCATCAGTATGATCTGCCTTTGATTCTTGCAGTACTTTTACACCAAGTAGAATACCTGCCACTGAGACAGGCAAGATAGAGTAAAAGATTAAATGCCAATCCAAGTATTCAACAATGGACCCGCCAACCGTTGGCCCAAGCGCACTACCGGCAGCAGCCAACGCACCCCACAACCCCAATGCTTTCCCTCGCTCCTGAGGCGGGAATGCTTCCGAAACTAAAGCCATCGCGTTAGGAAATAGCAGACCTGCACCTATGCCCTGCACAATTCGAAAAAAGATTAATACTGTGCTGTTCCAGGACAAACCTATTAACAGTGTCGCAGCTGTAAAAATACTCAAGCCGGTGAGATACAGCTTCTTACGGCCAAACTGGTCTCCTAATTTGCCTGTAATCGGCAGGATGGAGCCATAAGGCAGCATATATGACAACGATACCCAAACAACTGAATCCATAGTAAAACCAAACACCTGCATAATATTCGGCAACGCAATATTCACCGAGCTGCTTACATAGCCGCTGAGCATTGTTCCCAGTGTAACTGTAAGGAGTACCAGATACTTGTTAGGCGAATTAGCTTGTTCCATCCCCGCCCACCTCTTCACTAGCTAACATGCACAGTCACTATCGCTGACATGCCTGGTTTCAGCGTATATGATGCATTTGTTGTAACTTTAATTTTTATTGGAAGTTTCTGCGTAACTTTGGTGTAATTACCTGAGGTATTTTCTGTTGGCAGTAAGGCAAACTGTGATCCGGTAGCTGCACCGATTTCACTTACCTCACCGTTAAATGTTTTACCCGGGTAAGCGTCAATACTAAATTCAACGTTCTGTCCAACCCGCATTTTGCCTACATTTGTTTCGTCGATGTTGGCTGCAACCCATATATCATTTAGGTTGGCAATATTAACCAGAGCCTGACCTACCGATACACTTTCCCCGGCATCTACAGATTTTACAGCAACAACACCGGCAATAGGCGCTTTAATTACAGTGTTATTTAATTGTAGTTCGGCATTTTTTAGCACGGCCGCCGCTTGTTCAACTTGCGCAGCAGCCGCCTGAATATCTTCCGGACGGGCACCTTCTGCGGTCAGGCTGAGCGACTGACCGGCAGCATGATACTGGGCCTGAGCAACAGACAAAGCTGTTCTCGCCGAGTCAAGCTGCTGAGCAGAGATCGCTCCCTCTTTGTACAGGGTATCGCTCCGCTCATACATTTTTTGGGCATTTTCTAAATTGGCTGCTGCCTGCTCGGCACCAGCCTCAGCTTGGGCTACCTGCTGCGGCCTATTGCCGGCCTTAATTCCCGCCAATTTAGCCTGAGCGGCTGTCAGATTAGCTCTGGCTTGCGCAACTTGCGCTTCCAACTCTTTGCTGTCAAGCTTGGCTATCACTTGCCCGGCCTGAACCTCATCGCCTTCATTTACCATAATTTCGTCTATCTGGGCCGATACCCGCGAGCTTACAGCAACAATCGTACCTTTTACTCTGGCATCATCTGTAGATACTACCCCGGCATATTTAATCCACCACCATAATCCACCACAGACAATTATGGCAACAACTAACCCGGCTATGCCGATTAGTTTTTTCTTATTTATCGTTTTCTCTCGACTCATTTTTGCTCCTCCACTCTAATTGTGCAACAAGTCCTCCCGCAATATTTGCAGCTTGCGTTCTGATTCATCCAGCCTTATTCTGACCTTTTCCCGTAACGCGGGTATATATGCCAACCCTTGTTCAGTTATGGAATACACCCGTTTATTTCGCGTTTCGGGATTACTCCAGTTGCCAGCTATATATCCACGCTCCTCCATAACCCTGAGTAGTGGGTACAACGCGTTAGGATTAGGAGAGATTGCGGTCTTGGTTCGGTTTCGTATTTCTTCGGCAATCTTATTACCATGCATCGGTTCTTGTTCGAGTAGAATTAGCACATACAAACCGACGATCGATTTAACCCATGTTTGGTGGTCATTATCTTTAGACGTCATTACAAGTCCTCCTGATTAGATGCAAAAGTTATTATTTTTAACATGTTAATTTTAACAGCTTTATTTGCTAATTGCAAGCCTGACTATCAGCTCCACATACCACTGCTATTCATCTGAAAAATTTAAACGGCAATGGACTGTTTATCAGTTCATCGCCGTTAGACTATTATTATTCAACAAGTTTCCTTACTCTGAAATCCACGCCGATTTGCCGTGCGACCTCCCTACAAGTCCTGATATCTTCTAGAGGCATGACATCCACAATCGTTAAAGTGACTGTTGGGATATATTGTTTGCATTTAGCAGCAAAGTCCAGCATAGCATCATAGGCTTTTTCACCAAATTCTGATAGACATATTTCCTGGTAATCCTTAGCACTTTTCGCGTTCATGCTGATAGAAACAGAGTCCACCAGCCCTGCTAAAAATGGAGTGATATCTTGTTCGTAAAACAAATTAGCCTGACCATTTGTATTAATACGAATGGGAGTAGTATATTTTTTCTTTAGTTCCCTGCAGATGTCGATAATCGCATCGGTGCGCACCATCGGTTCACCATATCCACAAAATACGAATTCGCTTAGCTCAGAAACATCCCATTGTTGAATATCTTTGATAACTTCATTAACCATTGGTTCTCGCTCAAGCCAAAGATTAACCCCGTCTGAAACACCAACCGATTTGGTTCTTACACAAAAAACACAGTTATTCGTACAGCGGTTGGTAATATTGATATATAATGCAGTACCTAGCTTATATGTGATAGTCATAGCTTTATCCAGAGATTTAGATACCATCCCCGTGTATTCCTTCATATTCGTTAATACGTCGTTTCTCAGTTTTCTCTATTTGGTCGACCTTGCCATCTTCTATCCTGATAATCAACTGCCCATACATTAACCCCTGGAGTTGAGCAATAATTTTGGACTGTAATGAGTGCTGCCCTGCCGGTACATCGCGCATTATATACCCTGTTTTATTTTTAGAGGAGAAAATGAACTTTTCTGTTCTCTCCATCTTAATTACACACCCATCTTGAATTGTTAAAATCAAGTGTCCGTACTGGACAGTATGAAGAGAATGCCGAATCAACTCCAGGACTTGAGGTAGTAAAAGCTTCTTGGGCGTTAATTTCTCCACACATTGCACCTCCCATATTTTTAAGCATTCATTTGAAAACAAGATGTGATGTAATAAGAAAAACCGCTAGCGCGGTCCTTTGGTATTGAGCACATCCGAAAGTCGGTACTCAAATCCATGAACCCCTTTGTAATAACGTGGATGCATTACCCCACCGCAAGATTCACAACTAAACTGTGGTGGGTAGCTTAGA
>NZ_DATMYD010000049.1:0-12578 GCF_035561155.1 Sporomusa sp.
CTCAGACCGGAGCTTTGCCGCCGACTTCCTTCAGATTCGCCCTCACAGGCGACACCCTTGTCTTAGGCTAACGGTTGGCACTATCAACCCCCGTATTGGACTTTCACCAACAAGTAAGCGCCCATGCTGGGCGCACATGAATAGGCTACCGCTGAGCGGTAGCCTCAAAAACTTATTCCCAAACTCAATCAAAACCAAAACTTTTTAATACATTAGCCCGGTTGCGCCAGTCTTTTTTTACTTTGACCCACAGATCAAGATAGACTTTCGAACCCAAAAGATTCTCGATATCGGCCCGCGCGAGCCGGCCAATATCCTTGAGTAGGTGACCACCGGCACCGATTACAATACCTTTTTGCGAGTCTCGTTCAACATAGATGACAGCTCTAACGTATAAATCATCATTCGGCCTGGTAGCAATTTCTTCAATATCAACAAGTATCGCGTGTGGAATTTCTTCTTTGGTCAAATGCAGCACTTTTTCTCTAATGAGTTCGGCGATGACCAGACGCTCAGGCTGGTCGGTAATCATATCTTCAGGATAATACTGAGGACCTGGTTCAAGGTACGTCTTGATCTCAGCAACAAGTCCTTCAAAATTGGTATGGTCTAACGCCGAAATTGGCACTACAGCCGCAAATTGAAATTGTGAAGTATACTTTTCGATAATTGGAAATAATTTAGGTTTTTCTATCCTGTCTATCTTGTTTACAGTGAGAATGACCGGTGTACGGACGTTTGCCAAATTATCCAATATGTAACGTTCCCCTGGTCCCATTTCGGCAGTCACGTCAACAACAAACAAAATAACATCGACCTCGCGGAGCGAGCCTTCGGCTTCCTTGACCATATATTCGCCCAGCTTATGCTTGGGCTTGTGGATGCCGGGGGTATCAATAAATAGAATTTGTGCATCATCCTGGGTAAGCACACCCATAATTTTATTTCTGGTAGTTTGAGGTTTATCAGACATAATGGCAACTTTTTGACCAATTAAATTATTCATCAAGGTAGATTTACCGACATTAGGCCGGCCAATAACTGCCACAAATCCTGATTTATAGTTTTCTTTATTCACTATTGTCACCGTCTTTTCTGAAAAAATCGCCTTTTGCAAAACTGAAAGGTAACAGCTCAGCCATTGTAAATGTCTTCTGCTGGCCTTTTAGATTTACCAAAATAATTTGGTCGATATTAAACTCAGCCATCACTTGCCGACAAGCACCACACGGCGATACCGGTTCGGGCGTATCGGCCACTACAGCGATCGCTGTAAGTCCCACTTCGCCTTCTGACACGGCTTTGAAAACAGCAGTGCGTTCAGCACAGTTTGACAAGCCATAAGAAGCGTTTTCAATATTGCAGCCTGTATAAATACGACCGCTTTTCCCCTGTACTGCCGCTCCTACCTTAAACTTGGAATAAGGTACATAAGCCTGCTCTCTAGCCTTAACAGCAGCATTAACCAGCTCCTCCATCACATTCCCCACCTATTTTAACAGTTTGTCCCCGAATAAAACATACCCAACTCCTAATGCGGCTATAGCTTGCACTAATACCGCTCCGGCAGCGGCGTCTTTAGCCACCTTAGCCAATGGATGAAACTCGGGCGAAACTTTATCTACAATGGTTTCAAGGGCAGTGTTAAATAGCTCCGCAGTAATGACTCCTGCAATCGTCACAAACAAAACGGCTTGTTCAATAGCGCTGAAGTCAAACCACCAAGCTAGTCCTATTGCCACAATTGCTGCAGCCAGATGAATCTTTACGTGGCGTTCTCGGCGCACACAGTAGGTAATACCAGCCATTGCGTACTTGAAAGCAGCTAATACCCGCATAACTGGCATTTACTGCTCTCGGGTAATACCCAGGAGTGATAAAACATATTCTTCTTCCTTCCGCATCTCAAGGCGTTCTGCCTGATCCTCATGGTCGTAACCCAAGAGGTGCAACATACCGTGAACTGTCAGATAAGCCAGTTCACGTTCCAGACTATGACCGAATTCTTCTGCCTGGCGAGCGGTAGTGTCAAGCGAGATTATTATATCTCCAAGCAAAATTTCAATATCGTCCGGAGCTTCGGTAATCTCTGGTTCATGATCACCTTGGCAATGCTCATTCATAGCAAACGATAATACATCAGTAGGCGTATCTTTACCGCGATACTGACGATTAAGCTGGCGGATGTAATCATCGTCTGCCAGCACGACACTGACTTCTGCCTGCGGCTCTAGTCCATAAACCTCAGCCGCTTTGTTTAGCACTTGCATCAGCATTTGTTCCATTGCAGGCGTTAATGTCATCTTTTCCTGCAGGTTGTTTATTATTATTTCCATTCTTGGCTTTTCTCCTCTCAAGCTCTTTTAAAGCTTCAGGGTATTCAATACGGGTGTGAAACATGCTTGACAGTAGTCTGATATATACATCGCCGATTACCTTAAGATCTCTTAAGGTAAGGTTACAGTCATCCAACTGACCGTCCTGCAGCCTTTCCCTGATCATTTTGCGGACAGTAGCCTCAATGCGGTTAACATTAGGTTTGCTTATTGACCGCACTGCCGCTTCACAGGCGTCAGCCAGCATGACGAGTGCCGCCTCTTTTGTCTGCGGTGTCGGACCTTCGTAGCGAAAATCGTTTTCAATGATGCATTCACCATGTTCGTTTTCAGTAGCCCGCTTATAGAAATAGGACACCAACGTAGTTCCGTGGTGCTGCTCTATAATATCTGTTATTACTTGGGGCAATTTGTAATCCCGGCACAAGTCAAGTCCATCTTTAATATGGGAGGTAACAATCAGCGTGCTAAGCGAGGGCGCGATTTTGTCATGCGGATTTTCGCAGCCTGCCTGGTTTTCGATAAAGAAATACGGTCTTTTGATTTTACCGATATCATGGTAATAAGCACCTACCCGTACTACCACAGGATCTGCGCCTACCGTAACGGCAGCCGTTTCGGCAAGATTGCCAACAAGAACACTGTGGTGGTAGGTTCCAGGTGCATCTAAAAGCAGGCGCTGCAACAGCGGATGATTAGGCTTAGCTAGGTCTAGCAGCTTGATAGGTGTCGTAATATTAAAGGCATGTTCAAGATAGGGCAGAAGCCCGGTTGTGATTACCGCCGAGGCAATGCCGCTGATGGCACCAAATAAACACTGTACCAGTACCACTGTTCCGTCAAGCTGCTGGATAAGACCTGTAGAACCAATCACAAGGAAATTAATGGCTGCAATCGAAACCCCTGCTTTGATTAGGCTATAACCGTGGGCCATCTTGGTTACACTGTATACCCCGGCCATACCACCAATAAGTGCAGCAGCGACAGCTCTTAAATCATGGTCAACAATTACACCAAAAAACATCGCCATAATTACACTAATTACAAGCCCTACCCTATTATCAATGAGAATAGCTGTTAACAAGGCTCCAGCCGCAACCGGCGCGGCAAAATCAGAGTAATAATGAGCCATCTTGCCAATCAGCATGGTAACTAAAACAATTAACCCCAATAAAAGTAGATGCATATCATTTTCATATACACGATAAGCAAACTTGTATAGATAGCCTAGAGAGATACCCATTACCAGCAGCACAAAAATAGCAAGCCCAAAAATTCGGACTTCACTCACATTGCCGGCGTAAAGCCCCAACTCTTCCATTACATGAATCTGCTCGCCTGTCACTACATCGCCACGTCTTACCAATACCTGGCCTTTCTTGACAGTTTCCCGAACAGATTCAATATTTGCCAAAGCTGACTGTTTCCGTTTATCTGTTTCCCGAACGTTTAAGATAAAATTGGGGCGAATCAGTGTTTGTGCAATACCGGCCACTACGGCTTCGGCATTTTTTCCAAAACCCAATTCTTCAGCTTCCAGCACTACCTGCTTTCTGGCAATATCCAGATCATCATCCCTAATACCACGTTGCAGGTACTTGCGCAGTATCGACTTTGTATAGTCCTCAGTTTTTACTAATCCGGCCTCATCTAAATTAGCGAGACCGTTTACAACTGTGCTTGACAGATTCACTGGCAGCTCATGGGTTAATCGCTGCACTTTTTGTTCATTGGTTATTTGCGTTTTATCTGCTTGAACAAGTTGAGCCACACGGAAAATAGCCCTGACCTCTTCTTCGGCTTTGGCCATGACAGCAACATCCAAATCATATACATTGGCTACACTGGCCATTACTTCCATCTCAAGTTTCTTTGTCTTGGTGCTATCTACATAAGACACTGTCCTTGGCGCAATTACGTCCCGATCACTCACCTGACCAATTAGCAGCGACACTTTGTCCGGGATAAAATCTGCTGATAAAGACAGCATATAGAGTGCAAAGAAAAGCACAAGCAATACTATCCTGCGTACTAATGGCCGGGCATGTATACTGCCCGGCTGCACAAACAACTCACGCAACCTGTTATTAACCGACATCATCTTTTTCAACTCCATATGACATACTTCAGCATTCATGAATATGGGCTGAATCTATGTTCTTACTCTTGACCGTACTGTTCGTAAGCCTTGATGATTCGGCTGACTATCTCATGTCTTACTACATCACTTTCGTTCAAACTGATCAGCGCAATGCCTTGCGTTCCTGCAAGTACAGCCTGGGCATGCTTAAGCCCTGATTTAACTCCTGCCGGCAAATCAATCTGGGTTATATCACCAGTGACAACCATCTTTGAGCCAAACCCCATTCTTGTTAGAAACATTTTCATTTGCTCAGCAGTTGTATTTTGTGCTTCATCCAAAATGATAAAAGCATCTTCTAGTGTCCGTCCCCGCATATATGCTAAGGGTGCCACCTCGATAATATTCTTGGCCATATATTTCTGCACAGTCTCTGCACCCATAATGTCGTACATAGCATCATACAACGGCCGTAAATACGGGTCAATCTTTTCCTGTAAATCACCAGGCAAAAAACCAAGCTTTTCACCAGCTTCTACTGCCGGTCGAGTCAAGATTATTCTTTCCACTTGCTTATTTTTCAAGGAAAATACTGCCATCGCTACAGCAAGATAAGTCTTCCCAGTTCCCGCAGGTCCTATTCCAAAGGTGATGTGATTGCGTCGAATGGCTTCTAAATACTGGCTTTGTCCTAAAGTTTTCGGCTTAATATGGCGGCCTCTGGCAGTAACAAGAACCGTGTCTGCAAACATTTGATGGAGATAATCAGCCTGGCCTTCCATAATCATGCGGAGGCTGTACCTCACATCATGGCTTGTTACCGGATTGCCCTCACGATACAGATAGATGAGTTCATTAAACAATCGCATAAGTTTATCAACTTCACCAGATTCTCCATCGAAAATCAGTTCTGTTCCCCGAGCTGTTATACCGCTTGCGAACTGCTGGCTAATCAAACCTAAATACTCGTCATTTCTGCCCAAAACCGCTACGGCTTCTTTTGTGTCGGCAAAGCTAATCCGCTTTTCCAAATAAGTAGTGCCCCCTAATTCAATTATTGGGAAATATTTATAGTTTGCCCAATATCCTCTATTGTTTCCACATTTACTTTTACTCGAACAATATTCTCTTCTGGCGTTTTTAGTATTTCATAGTTACGCGACAGTATCTGCGCTGTTTCAGGAATAATATTCTGCACCACCTGGATAGCCTTGGCATGTGCCTCATCGCGCGCCTCTTCAAAAGATTTCACTGTCAAATTTGAGTTTACTTCATAATATAGTTTAATAGTTGATTCGACAGTAAACTCGCTATTCCTCCATAGCGGCAGTTGTTTATGTATAATCTCGCTTTCAAACTCCTGAAACGGTTGATCTGGTGTTGTGTTAAATGATAACTCACTATCACCGATTTTTAAAGCCACTTCTGCCTGACGGTTGCCGGTACGAGTAACAGTTGTCTTTTTTAATTCAGCTTCAGCATAACTCTCATACCATACCCAGGCTTTAATAATACCTTTAGCCCTAATAAGCTCCCGGGGAACATTGATTACCATCGGTTGACCTTCAGCAGCAGTTGATGTTGGCTCAGGCGTAAATCCTTTCACAAGTAAATCGCCTTTTTTCACAGTATCGCCTTTCTTTACTGCTGGTTGACCGGCTAAAGCAATAATCTCGGTAATCACGCCGTCTTTTGTGGCAACAATATGAGCTGGTGCCTTGTTTTCCTGTTTAGGCATCGTTTTCTCAACTACTTCAATAACAGCACGTGTACCCATAAAGTTAATGCCTACCCAGGCCACTTCTGGAACATTTAATAATATCTCCCGCTCAATCGTTTTGATGTTAACGCCCTCTTTTACCGCTCCCGGTTGCAAACCATGCTGGCTTGCAACATATCTTATTGCGTTTTCCGGCATAGTTTTTAAGCCGGTGATATCAACAAACCAAACATAGGAAGACAATATGTTTAGTAAAATAATAAACAAAATGGCACCAGCCATCAGCGCCTTTCTCCGTTTAGCACGTTTTATCGCAAAAGGCAGACCGCGATGAGATAATACCCTTACTTTAGTATGGCTACGAATTACCAGCGGACGAATTTTCAAGAAATCATCAAGACCTATCCAGGCGATTAGGTCTTCATTGGTTTTAGTTATACCCCATAAAAGAATTTGCTCTGTGATACAAAGATTGATAAACCGTTCTGGTATTGATCCGCTTATGCGGATTTTTACAGCACCGCGCAGGTATTTGGTATTAAATATCATATTTGACCTCCTGCACCACACCTTCTACTAGGATTTGTTCAGCTTGCAGGTTCCCCAGTATTAGGTCCTCGCCATAAATAAATAACTCCCCCTGGTTAAGTTTGATACGAACAAGTGAAGGGGTATACTCTATAATCCCTTTATGGTTTTCAACCAGCAATTGTTTATTACCAAGCATCGTTATTCTCGGCATATCAAGCACTATATCTTGCGGTATTTCAAGAAACCCGGCCAGTGACTGCAAATTTCCTTTACGGCGCAACATGAAAAATCCCCCCTCATATACAAATGTATGCCTAAGAGCAGGCTCATTAGTACACGAGAAGGGGAGTAATTAGATACGGGTTAAATATTCATCAAACTTATGAACTTTTACCGGCGCAGCAAAGCGCATATAGTTGGTGGCCACTATCAGTTCGCCACAGTCCAGATTTTTAATCTCATTTCGCTGTTGGAGAATATCCTTACGGCACATAGCCTCTAGTTTGCCCCGGTCAGACTTAGAAGCAAGTCCTAGTATAAATAAAGTATTTAGCTGAGACAGTACTTTGTCAGCTAACAACCGTGGCTGCTGATCGACAACACACAAGCCAATATTAAATTTCCGGGCTTCGCTGACTAGACGGGCAAAAACATTCTGTGTGCTTTGTTCTTTTTTACCTAAGAAGCGATGGGCTTCCTCAAGAACAATCAATACCGGCTTGGCAACAGAACGTTCGGCTTCAGACTTATTAGCATAATGAAGCAGCATTTTTTTCGATAACAGTGTTGACAAAGCCTGCTCACCAACAGGCGAGATATTTTTGAGCTCGACCAGTACCACCTTACCTTGCTCTAAGTCTTTTAGCATTTGCTCAACCGCAGTAATCTCTTCAGGATGGTTTGCTTCTTCGCTGATATTTAACTCTTGTTCCAGATTCCAACAGATACTTTTGATCTTACTAATTGTGCGCGATTGAAATTTTTGACCGGTGCAGCCGGCTATTTCGTCAATTATATCTTCAGCATCATATTTTAATACATAATCCATCCACCGATCCTGCCATACGGATGACAGTTTATAAATAGCGTCTAGCTGCGGCTCGCTAAACGTTGCGCAAGCCGTAATATCTTCAGGCTCGACCTCGTTATAGTTAAGCGCAAGTTTACGCACATTGGGCCGCTCTGCTTCAGGGTTAGTGTTATATACCACTAAGCGTTCATTAACCCGGGGATGCAGCGACAAATCACGGTAATACTCATTATGCACATCAAAAATGAGTAAACCATAGTTTTCGCTATCAATGATTGAACTTGAAAGCACCTTTACCAGATTACTTTTACCAGAACCCGTTGTTCCAAAAATGCCAATATGCTCAGTTATGGCTTTGGAACCAAATATGCCAACAGGTAATTTGAGCACCTCACGGCCACTTTTCAAATAACCAACTTCAAGGTCACCTTTCATTTCGTTGAGTAAGGCTGAATCGTCTGTGGCCAGCCCGCGAACTTCACAGAAAAAGTCAGGACAAGTTTTGGGGTTAAATAGCTGCCCCTGTGCATCTGCATAACAAAGTTGCTCAGCAATCCCGATTTTCACAGTATGATTACCACCCAAATAAAAATCCAGTTCTTCTTGATTTGCTACCTGTCCATTTTCGTCAAGTTTACTCATTAAATAACTGACGCCGTTCATTCCTGACCAGCGTGATTTAATCTTAAAGTCGTAAGCCCGAATATAAAACCGGTCATCATTTTTACCTTCAACAACTAAAATATCACCAAAGTCTACATCTTGGTTAGGAGCAACGACAAATTCCATATAGGTGCCTTTTGCATAAGTAAGGCGGCCTTTATATTCCGACATATGTTTGCCCCCTTGATTAGTTAATTTGCTCGTGATTTTAGTGTGCGCCAAAATAAAAAAATAAAACAGGGGATTTTTGCCCACTATTTTTATGCATTTAACAATGCCCTTTAATACTGGTTTCATTGCTTTTTGGGTTCTTTTACAAAAAAATTTGCTGGTAGTTGTGAACGGCTCACACCGGTGACACACTTAGTCACTCAGTTATTTGCTATGGCCTTATGGCCTCGCCAGACCCTCAAGCGTTTAGGTCCCTGGAAGGACCCATAAGTCTTCTCCCGCATATTATGGTAATAAATTATATTGAGGAGGAAGCCTTATGCCAACATGGGAAACGCCTGAATTTATAGATTGGAATGACAGTGAAACCAAATCACAACAACAGCCTTGTTATCCAAAGTTTATATGCACCCCGCGAATATGCAGCCCACTGTGGTGCTATCCTACATCTTGCGCACCGGTTTTGTTCCGAAAATCCCAGTAATCTGGAGGTGTAAAACTCTTTTGATTGGCGGCTCGACATACTCAAAATCCTGCCCATTGTAATTTTATATAATACTACTTCGCCAATCGCAAAAAGAAGAAGCCTATAACCCCAGTAAAATCAATAGGTTATAGGCTTTAATACTCATTGTTTGGATAATAAATAGGGGTTATCTTCCCTGTTTATTTTTTTAAATTGTTCAAAACTGGCCTATTCAATTCGACGACTATTTAAGATGCCGCCAAATTGGCCGATAAGCGCGTGGCGGCTGGATTATTTCTGAGAAAATCAGGCCATTTTGCACCATCTGCGGCGAAACCTTGCCTTCCCAGGGTGAAGCAGGTTCTACGAAGTGCGGTACGGTTATAGCTGACGGCATAGATACTGATTTCGGCGGAATAACCCAAGTCTTATGAGCCGGTTCGGCAAAAACAGCGGCTTCTTGTGGAATATGCTTTACTTTAATATCCACTGGTTTTATGTCAATAGGTTGCGGTACTTTTTCAGGAATGTCGGGATATTCATATTCTTTAGGTTGTTTTCGCCGTTTTAATAACTCAGGTACAACATACATTACCAGCATTAACAGCAGCGGAATTAATAAATCCATAGTTTCACCAACCTATTTTTTAGGTTCATCTGTCTTCGGAGCCAGATCTACCGGGCCGGCTTTGGCAATGGTCTCTCGCATCTGGGTATCTGCAAGCACATTGTTCATATTGTAGTAATCCATAACACCCATGCGTCCTTCCTTTAAAGCAACGGCTAAAGCTTTCGGCACATCTGCCTGGGCTTCTACTACTTTAGCCTGCATTTCCTGGGTAAAGGCGCGCATTTCCTGTTCTTGGGCCACAGCCATGGCCCGGCGCTCCTCTGCTTTGGCCTGAGCAATACGTTTTTCCGCTTCGGCTTGGTCTGTCATAAGTTCGGCGCCAATATTCCGGCCAACATCAACGTCGGCGATATCAATTGACAGAATTTCAAATGCGGTGCCTGAATCAAGCCCCTTAGTCAACACAGTGCGTGAAATATGGTCAGGGTTTGCCAGTACCTCTTTATGGTCGTCAGTCGAACCAACAGTTGTAACAATACCTTCACCAACACGGGCCAGGATAGTCGCTTCACCCGCACCGCCTACCAGTCTGTCAATGTTGGCTCTAACGGTAACCCGGGCTTTAACTTTAAGCTCAATGCCATTTTTGGCTACTGCTGAGACAAACGCGGTTTCAATGACTTTGGGATTAACACTCATCTGCACGGCTTCCAGTACATTTCGGCCAGCCAGATCAATGGCTGCAGAACGTTCAAACGGTAAAGGGATTTCAGCACGATGAGCAGCAATCAAGGCATCAATTACCCGATCGACATTGCCACCGGCCAGATAATGAGCCTCAAGCTGATTAACATTTACAGCAAGACCGGCTTTGTTGGCTTTAATTAAAGGAAGCACGATATTACTGGGTGGTACCCGACGGAGTCTCATACCAACAAGTGTAAAGATACCGACATTGACCCCGGCCGCCAGTGCCGAAATCCACAGTCCTAGAGGCACAAAATGAAGGAATATGCCAATAGCGACAATCACTAAGGCTACAAGGAAAACACTACCAATTAAAGCTGACAAATGACTACCTCCCTATATATTTATTAAGAATTAACGGGGCGTACGACTATCCGGTTTCCGGTTATCTTCACCACCTTAACCAAAGTATTGGGCTCAATAAACTGACCCTCAGACACTACATCAAGTTGAACACCATCAATCATCAAGGCTCCGGCAGGTCGAAGCCCGGTAGTCGTTATTCCTGTCTTGCCCAGGTACAGGCTGTAGTCTTGGCTACTGCTAAAACCAGCATTTTTGGTCTCAGCGTCTTTTAAGATTAGCCGAGCCCATAATTTACTTGATGGCAAGCTCTTGGCAAGCGCTAAGAACAAGACAATAGCAACAAGTAAACTAATAGCCAGCAAGTTAATTGCAGCAGCATTTGCACCGAGCGTTAGAAATAGGCTGGCAAAGATGGCAATGATACCGCTAATGCCAAATATGCCTACGCCTGGTGTATAAAGCTCAAAAAGTATTAAACCTATACCGCCGATAAACAAGATAATTTCCAGCCATCCAGCAATACCGGTAATCCACTGGCTGCCAAAAAACAACAGTGCCGCAACCAGGCCAATTAGGGCTGCCACCCCTAAGCCAGCAGTTTTAATTTCGGCTAAAACTGCCAAAAATATTATTGACATTAGAAATGACTTAACAGCAGGGTCAGACAGCCTGCCTGCTAATTTTTCCTGCCAGCCTTGCGTATATTCCAGAACCTCTATCCCGGACAAGCCAAAGTTCGCTAACACAGCTTCCCGGTCAGGTGCCACAATGTCCGCATAACCTACCTTAGCTGCCTGATAGTCTGTAAGGGCCAATATTTGGCCAGGTTCGGCATAGCCTGGGTAACCAAGTGATTTATCCACCATGGCTTCGGCCACCCGTGGATCGCGCCCAGTCCGATTTGCTGTTGCTGCGAACTCAGCTTTTAAGGCAGCTACCGTTTTTTCAGTGGTAGGTATTGGCTCAGCCGCGCCAATACTGCCGCCCGGTGCTAAGGCAATATGCTTATGAGAAATAGCGATAAGCGCCCCTGCCGACCAAGCCCGGTTTTTCACATAACAAATCGTCGGGACAGGTGAATCGATAATCATATCCCTGATGCTTACGGCAGCATCTACCAAACCACCAAAGGTGTCAATCTCAACTAGAACGGCCTGGGCCTGTTTACTACGGGCATCAGCCATGGCTTTATGGACTAGAGCCGCCTGACCACCATTTATTTCCCCTTTGATCGATATGCTGATGACCGGTCCAGCTTCAGCCTTTACCGGTCTGTCTACAGCAAACAAGGTAAATAAGGTTACGATTAATAAAAACAGAATTCTATGGGAAACGGTTTGCCGCATATACTCACCTCAAGCATAAATTGATTGTCTCTATAAAACTCGTTATTAGTTTATTCGCCAGCAATTGCCATCATTCCTGTTTTATGGACAATCAAATGTTATTTGTCGAAAGTTTGAAAATTATTATTAATTGTCATAGCCTTGACTTGTCGATTAATGTATGTTATTGTCTTAATATAGTCAGTGAAGCTTATGTAGCACTAATCGCAGCACTATACACAGCTACCCCAACACATTAAATACAGTTTTTTTCTCAGTAACTGATACAGCACTTTTGCAGCAACTTACAAAGTACTAATTACAACACTCTACAACACTAATCCTACTACTATTCTTATTATAAATTTCCGCAATATAATTACACTATCTGAAAAACTATAGCTTCACTAACTAAAATAAGACAAGCTCTGCTTGTCTTATTTTTTTATCCTGATGAGTCTGCTTAAAAAATGAATAAAAATGAGCTATTCCCGTTCATATGGCAGAGAAAATCGGCATAAAGTCTTTGTTTCAAACAAATGGTGGCATATTGCTCGTCCCAAAACCTACATTGTAGCTCTTAACGGTTCCGTAAACCGTTAAGAGGGCAGACTACCCCCTTGTCAGGCCGC
>NZ_DATMYD010000050.1:0-9116 GCF_035561155.1 Sporomusa sp.
ACTCAGGTAGCCAATGAAAAAGTCCGGGATATTATTAATTACCACGAGCCAATTCCTCTGCCGAAGGATATTGCCGCCAAGATCAGAGATATTGTAGAAAACGCTGTCGGACATATGCCGGGCGAAGACGATTAAAGAAAAGAGTATAGGGCTACCTGCTTTGCAGGTAGCCACTATTATATCTCGCGGATAAAGGTCACTATCCTAAAGTAAGGAGATGACTTATGAATACGGTTGTTCTCAACAATTTCCCGTGTGAAATAGATTTTGATGTTCTGCTAAATAAATTACACATTAAGAAAGAAAGTAGCTATTCAGCCGAATTAGAGATGATGGCAACTGAAGCGCAGTTACTAGCAAGACCCAAAATAGTTTATAAAGACGCAACTATTGAAGTGAAAGGAGATAACTTTGTTGTTATCGATGGAATTAAGCTTACTAGCCGCGTTCTACGAGGGAACATGGAAGAGGCGCTAAAGGCCTTCCCTTTTGTTGTTACCTGCGGGACTGAGTTAGAGGCCTGGTCTAAACAATATGAAGATTATTTTGCAAATTTTTGTGCCGATACAATTAAAGAAATGGTACTACGTTCAGCTATTCAAACATTTGAAGCACATCTAGATAAAGAGTTTGAATTGGCTCATGCTGCCAATATGAATCCTGGATCATTGGCTGATTGGCCAATCACTGAACAAATACACATATTTAATCTATTAGGTAACGTAGAAGAGCTAATCGGGGTTCAACTTACAGATAGTTACCTTATGCTTCCGATTAAGAGCGTTTCTGGAATCCGTTTTCCCAAAGAAGGAACATTTGAAAATTGCCAATTGTGTCCCAGAGAGAATTGTCCTAGCAGAAAAGCACCCTATTGTCCATAAAGGCCTTTAATGAATATCCCAAAATGAGATATCTATCTCCAATGATAGAAGGTTAAATATTCAGTTAATTGCCTGAATTAAACGTGAGGTTTGACGCTCATCCCAAAATTAGCTCTCCCAATTAGTCTCAAAATAAGACTTGATATATATCAATATCAGCAGGTTAAAATCACTATTTCAGCATTAGATTGAAAGTATAAATCCGAAAATGAGACGATAAACCTTGTAATTTGGACCAAATAAAACTCAATACTGCCTTAGATGCCATCATTTCGACTTGGCATAACAATTGCATAAAACTAAGTTAGACATTGTAAATTCACCTGTGAGTAAAATTCAAAATATTAAATCTTTAAAAAGGAGGTGCAGGTATGTCTAATCTTTATGATATTCTCATTGTTGGTGGCGGCCCGGGAGGGATGGCTGCGGCGATTTATGGATCTCGATCGCGTTTGAAAACTGGAATTTTAGAAAAAGGCAGGTTAGGTGGTCAAGCAGCCACTACGGAAGAACTAGAGAACTACCCAGGATTTTCTCGAGGTCAGACAGGGCCAGCGTTAATGGAAAGTATGGCTGAGCATGCGATTAGTTTCGGGACAGAGATTATTCGCGAAGAAGTCATTGGAGTGGAATTGGAAGGAGATATAAAACGAGTAATAAGTAAAAGCGGTCATAAATATCTAGCGAAGACCATTATTCTTGCCACAGGGGCTGAACCAAAATCCTTAAACATTAAAGGAGAACATTCCCATAGAGGGAAGGGCGTATCTTACTGTGCTACCTGTGACGCCGATTTCTTCGAAGAGCTGGATGTAATTGTAGTTGGCAATGGGGATGCCGCCATTGAAGAAGCTATATATTTGACTAAATTTGCTGAGACGGTAACCGTCATCGTGAGACGCGAAGAAGGGGACTTAAGATGCAATAAGAGAAGTGCGGAAAGAGCTTTCGCCAATTCGAAGATTAAATGGGTTTGGAATTCTGTTTTGGAGGAAATAAGCGGAGATGGCCTGGTGGATAGTGTTGTCATTAAAAACCTAAAAACCGGGGAGCTATCTGTAATGGAAACTAATGGTGTATTTTTCTTTGTTGGAACTGTTCCGAAGACCAATATACTACAGGGCAAAGTCAAGCTCAACCAAGAAGGATATATTATAACGAATGATCTGATGGAGACTTCAGTGCTCGGAGTATATGCGGTGGGAGATGTTCGGGAAAAGTTCCTCAGACAGGTAGTTACAGCCGTAAATGACGGAGCTATTGCAGCTGTTGCAGTTGAAAAATACCTGGCTGAAGAGAAAGGAATAAAAATAAGCTCAGCATATCAAGCTCTGGAAGCAATAGGGTAATTTCAGGGGAGGGAATAAAATGTTGGTACTTACAAAAGAGAATTTTGAAGCAGAGGTTCTGAATGCAGAGGGCTTGATATTGGTCGATTTTTGGAGTGAAAAATGCGAGCCATGTAAGGCTTTGATGCCCAGAATTCATGAATTGGCGGAAAAGTACCATGGAAAGGCAAAATTCTGCTCCTTGGATACTAATGGTAACAAGCGCTTGGCGATGGCTCAAAAGGTTTTAGGTTTGCCTACGATACTCTTCTATCGAAATGGAGAAAGAATTGCTGAGTTAACCACATCAATTTCCATAGAAGATGTAGAAACCAAACTTCTTGAATTGGCCTAGAAAATCTTAAATATTAGAAACTATGGAAAGGGGAAATGTGCAAATGTTGAATGGTAAAAAGGTAGCTATTCTTGGTGACCGTGACGGTATTCCGGGCCCGGCTATCGAAGAATGCCTGAAATCCAGCGGTGCAGAAGTAGTATTCGCTACCACGGAATGCTTCGTCTGAACTGCAGCTGGAGCAATGGACCTGGAAAATCAAACGCGTATTATGGGTTTTGCGGAAAAGTACGGTAAAGAAGATTTAATCGTAGTTTTGGGAGGTGGGGAAGCAGAAGCTTCCGGCCTGGCTGCGGAAACCGTATCTACTGGAGATCCTACGTTTGCAGGTCCATTAGCCGGAGTCCAGTTGGGACTCAAAGCTTACCACATTTTTGAATTGAAGGATATGGTTGATCCTGCTGTCTATGATGAGCAGATCAGCATGATGGAAATGGTACTTGATGTCGACTCAATTGTTGAAGAAGTAAAGACCTATCGTAAATAGTTCGAGAGTGGCACATAGAGGTGATTTGATGAATTTTCCTGTTATTAAAGGTGCTGCCTATGGGCTGGTTCATGCTAATGACATGCTTGTCCATCACGGTACTACTCAAACCATGGAACGGACTAAAGATGCTAAGTCAGGACATCTTGAAAAGCTTCCGGGGCATTTAAGAAGTTTTGAACAAGTGGTCGATTACCCTCCGAACCAGGTATACATTGGGAATATGACCCCTGATGAATTAAGGGAGGTTCCACGCCCTTGGTATAAGCAAGCAGGTTTTGGAAAGAGTCGTGACGGAAAATTCGGAGCGATTATTCCGGAAGATGAATTCATAGGCTTAATGAAAATAGCTGATGCTTTTGAATTGGTAATTCTAGAAGAACAGTTTCAATTGTCGGTCAAAAACAAAATCATCGCTCATCCGATACTGGGAGCTATCAAAGATATTAACAAACTTGATAAAAATCCTGGTACTTCGGAAGAAATTCAAAAATTAGTTGAAGAACACATTGCCCAGCCGATGTACTTTGAAGGCAAGTTAGTGGGATGTGTGAAAAGAGCGCATGAGTTTGATGAGGCGTTATCAGACCATGTAATGTATGAGAACCTTGTATCTAAGGCATCTGCTGCTTTTGCTTTACAACTGCTTTTGAACAAAACAAAACTAAAGGCTGAAGAAATCGAATATATCATCGAATGTTCTGAAGAAGCTTGCGGAGACATGAATCAAAGGGGAGGGGGAAATTTCGCCAAATCCATTGGTGAGATGTGTGGCTGCATTAATGCAACTGGCTCTGATACCCGTAGTTTCTGTGCAGCGCCCGCCCATGCACTGGTAGAAGCGGCTGCGCTTGCCCAGTCTGGAATTTATAAGAACATTGTGGTATTGGCCGGTGGTGCTTCAGCAAAATTAGGCATGAATTCGAAAAATCATGTTGAAAAGGGAATGCCGGCTTTTGAAGATGTTTTAGGTGCCTTTGCTATTCATATCGGGGAAAACGATGGGGTAAGCCCGATGATCCGTACTGATGGTGTTGGTAGACATAAGATTGGTTCGGGTTCGTCGCCGCAGGCTGTAATGACTGCCATTGTAGCTGATCCCTTAGACAAAATCGGCTATAAAATATTCGATGTGGATCGTTATGCAGCAGAACTACAAAACCCTGAGATTACCGAGCCTGCCGGAGCGGGTGACGTACCCCTGGCTAACTACAAGATGATTAGTGCTTTAGGAGTTAAAAGAGGGGATTTAGAAAAGAAGGACCTGCAGAAAGCTGTTGACAGTTTCGGCATGCCTGGATTTGCTCCCACGCAGGGACACATTCCATCTGGAGTTCCTTTCGTCGGACATGCGCTAGAGATGATCCTGTCGGGGAAAATTTCGCGTACCATGATTATTGGCAAGGGGAGCCTTTTCCTAGGCAGGATGACCAATCTTTTTGATGGTGTCTCCTTTATTGTTGAAAAGAACAGTGGATCCGTTGAGGCTGGATTTAACAAGCAAGAAGTACGAGTGATGATAGCTGAAGCAATGCGAGATTTTGCTAAGACTCTTAGTCAAGAATAATTTTGGGATCACACTTGTCTCAAGGGGAGGTGAACTAATGGGTAAAAACCCTATTAGAGCCGCAATTGCAGAAGTCTTTGGGGAAATGGCTCAAGCGCTAGAGACAGGAACATTTGCTCAAAGATGCAGGGTCGGTCTAACAATTTTGGGCAGTGAGCATGGACCGGAGGAACTTGTTCGAGGAGCGGAATTGGCCCAGAAACAAGATCCGAATATTCAAGTAGTTATTATAGGCAACGGAGTGCAAACCAACCTGGAGACTGTGGTTGCCTTGGATGAAAAAGAAGCTCATGCAATAATGGATGAAATGTTATTGAACCATACTTTGGATGCTGCCGTAACTATGCATTACAATTTCCCGGTTGGGGTATCCACTGTGGGCAGAGTAATCACCCCAGCCAAGGGGCAAGCGATGTTTTTGGCTACAACTACTGGTATGGCGGCAACAGAGCGAATTACTGCGATGCTCAAGAATACTGTTTATGGGATTGCGGTTGCCAAAGCTTGCGAAAAAACTAACCCAACTGTAGGCATCTTGAACATTGAGGGTGCTCGTCAGGTGGAAAGGGCTTTGAAAAAGCTTAAAGCAGGTGGTTACCAAATCGACTTTGCGCAATCCGCTAGGAGCGACGGCGGTATAGTAATGAGGGGTAACGATTTGTTAATGGGTGTTCCGGATATTATGGTAAATGATAGTCTAACCGGAAACGTCTTCATGAAGGTATTTTCCGCGTATAGTACAGGAGGTAGTTATGAAGCGGTGGGCAATGGCTATGGCCCAGGGGTGGGAGAAGATTACGATCGGATTATATGTATCGTTTCCAGAGCGTCTGGTGCTCCAGTGATTGCTGGAGCCATCAAGTTTGCTGCAGATTGTGCTAAAGGAAATCTGCTGGAAAAGGCCAAAGCCGAATTCTCCGCAGCCAGGAAAGCCGGTTGGGATGATTTAGTTAAATCATTGAGTTCCAATGCCTTGCCGGTCAAGCAAGATGATGAGGGAGTGGCAAGCTCTCCTCTCAAAAAAACTGTTACTGATTCCATCCCAGGGGTAGAAGTGATGCAGTTGGAAGATGCGGTTCAGGTGTTATGGAAAGCCAACATTTATGCTGAATGTGGCATGGGATGTACCGGACCTATTGTTATGATTGCGTCAGAAGATAAGGAAAGGGCATTGGAATTACTGAAAGAGAAGGAATACCTGTAATGAAAAGCCTAATCATCACTAATAATCCAGCAGTAGCAGAAAGAAAAGATAATATGCTATTTGTGGATGGCTCTGTAGAAGAAACTTTGATTAAGGTACGAGATCTAGTCCATGAAGGATATGAACTAATCAGCCACCCTCTAGCTGCTAGTTTAAGGATGATGTTTTCTCCGTTTCGCTCTGTAATCTTAGGGAAAAAGTCGACAAAAGTTGATTCCTTTTCTGCTGAGATTATTGAAGAGAGCATTATTAAATATAAGAGGCACATGGACTTTCGTAAAAGAGACACAGCGAATGCTGAGGATTACAAAATGATAGACCTGATATTGTTAGAAGCGGCTTTAGATGAGCAACCCGTTACTTGGTGATTTTTAAAAAAATAGGGGGGGGACGTATTGAAACTGGAAATTGGCCGGATTTATATTAAAGACATTCGGTTAAGCAATGAGACTTCTGTAAAGGACGGAGTCTTAAGCGTTGATAAGGAGGGCTTAATTGCTTACCTGAAAGAAGATATAAGAATTGAAGATATCTTAATTGACGTAGCTAGACCAGGCGAAAAAGTAAGAATTATTCCGGTGAAAGACGTAATTGAGCCTAGGGTAAAAATTCAAGGCGGCAATAATGGTTTTCCAGGTGTTACGTCTAAACAGGCGCAGTGTGGAGAAGGCAGAACCCATGTTTTATATGGTGCCGCTGTCGTAACAGTTGGTGATATTGTGGGTTTTCAAGAAGGTGTCATTGATATGTGGGGTGAAGGGGCTAAGTGGACCCCGTTCTCCCAAACCTATAATTTAACGGTGGATATCCGAGTGGTAGAAGGGCTGCAGCCCCATACCCATGAAGAAACTGTTAGGATAGCTGGACTGCGGGCAGCCGAGTTTATAGGGTTAGCAGGGAAAAATTTAACCCCAGACGAGGTGCTCACCTTTGAAATTGGCAGTATTTTTGAAGAAGCAGCCAAATACCCTAATTTACCTAAAGTTGTCTACGCCGAGATGAATATTACCCAGGGGTTACTGCATGATACCTATATTTACGGCGTCAATCAATCGTCAATTTTGCCAACACTACTTCATGCCAACGAGGAAATAGATGGTGCAGTTATTAGTGGTAACTGTGTTGCGGCATGCGATAAGATTACAACTTACCAGCACCAAAACAATACCGTGATCTATGACCTGTATGCCCAGCACGGTAAGGAAATCAACTTCTTGGGGGTCATTATGGTCCCTGAACACACTACTTTAGCCGGGAAACTCCGCGCATCTGATTATACTGTAAAACTGGCAAAAATGCTGGGGGCCGATGCCGTGATTGTATCCGAAGAGGGCTATGGGAACCCTGACTCTGACCTTTTAATGATTTGTAAAAAATGCGAAAAAGCTGGAATTAAAACCGTATTAATTACCGATGAGTGTGCAGGCAGAGATGGCATGTCCCAACCTTTAGCTGACACAGCGGCCGAGGCGGTGGCCGTAGTTTCCGGAGGAAACGTTAGTCACGTGGTTACGCTGCCTCCGGCAGACAAAGTTATCGGAAATAAAGCAGCTATTTCAGTATTAGCTGGTGGTTGGGAAGGTTCTTTATTGGAAGACGGTAGCTTGATGTGTGAGTTAAATGCTGTGATTGGTGCCACATCAGAAATTGGATTCCACAATGTGACCTGCAGGCTGTACTAAACTTATATGAAAGGTGGATATCTTATGGCAGATAAGTTTAAAGTTCTCTACTATGTAAACCAGTTCTTTGGCCAAATAGGTGGAGAGGATAAAGCGGGTATGCCCCCAGAGCTTAGTCCGAATAAGATTGGTCCGGCACTGGGTTTTGAAGGATTGCTTAAAGGGGAAGGAGCGGTTGTCGGCACAATTATATGTGGTGATAACTACTTCAATGAGAACAGAGATGAAGCTATAAAGACTATTTTGAATATGGTAAAAGAAGCTGCTCCGGATGTGTTTGTCGCTGGGCCTGCTTTTAATGCCGGGCGGTATGGTGTAGCTTGTTCAGAAATTTCCAAGACTGTTGCTGAACAGTTGAAGATCCCGGTAGTTACTGGTATGTATGTAGAAAACCCCGGCTTGGATAATTGCAAAGCGATCGCCTATGTAGTCAGTACGAGCGATACCGCTGGCGGAATGCGTAAAGCATTGCCCCTAATGGCGTCTCTCGCCTGTAAGTTGGCCAAAGGGATCGAAATTGGTTCTCCTGAAGAGGAAGGCTACATTGCCCGCGGTATGAGAAAGACGCTCTTCGTGGAAAAAAGAGGTTCACAAAGGGCTGTGGAAATGTTACTTGCGCGCTTAAAAGGTCAGCCGTTTGAAACGGAAATGCCGATGCCTGTGTTTGATATAGTGGCACCTGCTGAACCAATTAAAGAGTTAAGTAAGGCTACTATTGCCTTGTGTACCTCCGGCGGTATTGTTCCGGCTGGTAATCCGGACAAAATCCAATCAGCCAGTGCTCAAAAATGGGGTAAGTACGATGTTAGCGCGATTAATGCACTTGAGTCCCCTTGCTATTATACAACCCATGGCGGCTATGATCCCATATATGCCAATGAGGATCCTGACCGCATCGCACCATTAGATATTTTAAAAGAATTCGAAAATGAGGGCTATATTGGCAAGGTTTACGACTGGTTTTATACAACCACCGGAACCGGAACTGCCGTAAGCAAATCAGTAGAATTTGGTGTGCAAATAGGAGCTGAATTGAAGGCTGCTGGAGTGGATGGTGTTATCTTAACATCCACCTGAGGGACCTGTACTCGTTGCGGCGCAACGATTGTAAAAGAAATCGAAAGATATGGTATTCCTATTGTACACATGGCAACCATTACGACGATTAGCGAGTCAGTAGGCGCTAACCGAATCGTCCCGACTATTGCTATTCCTTACCCGGTAGGGAATCCGAAACTTAATAATGAAGATGAGCATACTTTGAGAAAAGCTATAGTTAAAAAAGCTTTGGATGCCTTAGCTACTGAAGTTACCGGGCCAACTCAATTTGAGTAAGTAAAACTTGTGTACAGAGGATCGGCACTAATATTTCCGATCCTCGAACTAAAGATACGTCAAAAAATGTAATCGAATTTGAAAGGGGATAAAAAGAATGGCAAACTTTGAAGAACTGTCAAAAAGCGTAATCAGTGGTAATCTCGCCAAAGTTAAAAAGATAACACAGACACTGATAGATGAAGGAGTCTCTCCTCTAGATATCATCAATCAGGGTTTAATCGGGGGAATGAGTGTAGTGGGTGCCCGTTTTAAGAACGGGGAGATGTTTGTACCG
>NZ_DATMYD010000051.1:0-20194 GCF_035561155.1 Sporomusa sp.
GCCTGGACAACCCTCTCTTTCATCTCTTGCCCATATCGTGACATTCCTTTTTTTCCTGACATGACAAAACCTCCAGTCGTAATTCTATCCTACAACTGGAGGCTTTTTCTTTCAATGTCCATTTTTCGCGGTTCAGTTCATTACCTGGTGCTTTTTAAAATGCTGCTACCACAAAACCCTGGGGGGCGTTACTATCAATAAATAAATAAGCGCTCATCCCTGTTGGGATAAACGCTTATTTGTACGTGGTCTTAGAGGGCGGGGTGCCTAGCTACTTTGACTGGAAACCTTGGATACTGTGCTAGTGCTCGCATCAGCTTCATTGCTCTGAGGAGGCGGCGGCGGGGGTGGGTTGAATCGTTGGCTTTGCATATTTTGGAGGTTTGAATCGGTGGTGGAGTTGCTAGATGCTGTGTCTAGGATACTCTGGATAGCTGTGTTGGTGTCCGTAATGCCAGTGTTACTTGAGTCACTGCTCTGAGAGGGAGGAGGCGGCGGGGGAAGATACTGTTCGGGAATCATCGATTGCCTATCGCTTGAAAGTTGAAAGGTGTCACCGTCGGTGTTGCTGCTTGTGGCTTGTATGCTTGTCGTGTCTGATGAGTCCTGTGACGAGGTCTTGGTGGAAGTAACATTTGAGCTAGTTTGGGTATTGTACAATGCCCAGTTCTTAAGAGACGAAATGTTCATGTTTTTACCTCCTAGTAGTTGATGGTTATTAACACATCAACTACTAGGAGGTAAAACTTTAAAATGTATTTCGGAATGTATTAGATAAAAATTAAATCCTCACACAAGCAGATTGCAAACGGTAACCCTACCTACAGTTATGAAAATTGTTTTTGAACATCTGGCTATTTTACCATATAGGGCTGAATTTTCTCTTGGAGATGACTCCAGGAGCGTTTAGAGAACACAACCGGCAACGAAGCCTCTTTTGCTTTACGTTTAATTAACTCAGCGATATTATGGGATATGTAATCTGTAATGACTAAGACTAGGTCAGTATTTGCCGGTATTTGAATGTCCTCAGAAATCCGTTTACGACCTTTAAAATGCTGCAGGGATTTAACGCCTGCCTTTGAAAGATTAGAAGGTATATTGCCTAAAACATCGGCACCTACGATGAATACTGACATAATATCACTCCAATACAAATGAAAATAATTCTCAATTACTATTATAGAGGGTAATACGTGCCACGTCAATAGATATGGCAGAATATGGCCATCGATTCCCAGCGAGGAGAAAGCGATGGCCATATAAAATGGCTTCTATTCTGATAGGGCGTCGTAGACGTTTTGGCTTTGTCTCACACTAGGTTCGTCACGTAAATGCTGGTTTTTATGATTTTCAGTAATAGCAATATCCATAGCCAGCCCGGCGGAAGGCAGTATGCTAGTTGATTTGATACGGGTTTTGAACCTCAAATAAGAACCGTTTGCCCGATAGGTCATTAAATCACCTCATTGAATTGAATGGTTGTCACCGGTTTGTTCAACTGCCACTAAGGTAACATCTGTTTGATAGGTTAGCGGCATTGTGCTGGCAACGTCAAAATAGGCGTCGGCGTAGCTGCTTGCAATGATCGGTTCCCCTGTTTCCTGACCGTCAATAATAACCCGGTATATTGGCATAGCATATCTCCTTTACTTATTATTTACTGAATATGCTAAATTATTTTGGTCGCAAGGGTCTGGTTTGCACATTTGGTTCGTGAGCGCTGGTACGATTTGGTACATCCTGTGGATCGCCTAAAGTTACTTTTTTCGATGCAAAACCGTTTTTAATGTTTTGTTTGACAATAGCCATTATCTTCACCTCCGGTATTAGTTTGTCCAGGTTAAGACCAATCTGGCATTGACAAAAATGTCCAAGAAAAGTACAATAAATACGTAAATTCTTCTACCAGCATGCTGATAGCGTGCTTTTTTTCTTATAAACAAATATTGGGAATAGGACTGGCTAACATGATTACAGTACGAGAAAAAGTAAGGTTTGTTGAAACAGACATGATGGGCGTAGTGCACCATTCCAATTACTTTCGCTGGTTCGAAATGGCCAGAGTGGAGTATTTGCGGCAGGTCGGGATACTTCTTAATGATTTAATGGCCGAGGATATTGTATTTCCGATTACTGACGTTGAGTGCAAATATCGTATGTCAGCTAAATTTGACGACTATATTCTTATTGAAGCCGTGCTGTCCGAAGTGTCGAAAGTAAAGATGGTCTTCACTTACAGGGTACTGCGAGAACACGACGGGGCGCTCTTGGCTACCGGACGTACGCAAAATGCATTTACAAATAAGCAGGGAAAAATTGTTCGCCTGCCGGATAATTATTTTAAAAAATTAAGTAGCCCGTTGCCAGATTAAGATTGTTGGTAGTTAAGTTTGCAACAATCGTGCCTTTTGCATATTATATATGGCGCCAAGGGAGACTAACTTGATAGGAGGTGGCGTCATGGGAGATAATGCGCCAATCGGGATTTTTGATTCCGGACTGGGCGGGCTTACTGTGGTTAGAGAGGTACTAAGCCTGTTGCCTGGAGAAGATATAATATATTTTGGCGATACCGCCCGTACCCCTTATGGCTCACGGCCGCCGGCTGAGATTTTGGGTTTTTTGCACGAAATTTTGACTTTTTTCTCTGAGCAAAAAGTCAAAATGGCGATAACGGCTTGTAATACCATGACCGCTCTTGGACTGGAACAAGCTAAGACAGAATTTCCATTTTTATTAATCGGAGTTAATAATGGCGTTTACGCTGCCCTGGCTGCTAGCCGGAATAAGCGGATAGGGGTTATTGCAACTGAGGCCACCATCAACAGCGGCAAGCATGCCAAGGCCATCAAGGCTGCGGATCCGGCTGCAACCGTTTTCCCTCAGGCCTGTCCACGGTTTGTTCCGCTCATTGAACAGGAAAAATTGTTTGGACCTGAGATTGAAACCGCAGCCAGGGAGTACCTTAAGCCGCTTGCAGATAGTAATGTTGACACGTTAATACTCGGCTGTACCCATTACCCGTTTATCAGTCCACTCATTCGCGACATTATGGGGCCAGAAGTTGTTCTTATTGACCCGGCCCGGGAAACGGCAGCTGAGGCGCGTACTCAACTTGCCTACAACGACAAGCTTGCTACCCGTGCACAAGGACGGGTGCGGCTCTGTTTTTCGGCTGACTTGCCGCGGGCAGAGCGAGTGGCGGCTTGTGCCATTGATTTTCCCCGGACGCAGGAGTTAGCTCCTAAGTTTGAATTGGTTAACCTACAAGATTATTGTTTAAAAGTCTAAATTACAGGGTTTCTTGCCGATACCCGGATGCGGAGGCAGTAGTATGGAAGTTTTAGCTGTTTTAGTGATTCTCGTGTTAGGCGCAGCTGTTGGCATATGGCTGTACATTGCGAATCAGGGTGATGCCCATTTTCAGTTTATCGTTGACCAACGTACTGATTTTACTCTTACAGAGGTAACCAAAGATACCGCGACGTTCAGTGCCACTGTACCGTTTATCAATAATGGTACGCAGGATGGTACGCTGATGGACGTTTTTCCCCGCCATTTTTTGCCCTATGAACAATTTGACGCCGTAGATACCGATTCACGCCTGACGCTTGACTGTGCTAACCGCAGCGATGGCTATTGGGAGGCATATATTGTTCCTAAGAATACCGGCGGGTCGATTATTTTGACAGTAAAATTCACAGCTAAAGCTGGCGATATTATGGCTGCACTCAAGGATATGGTTGATATGCCGATTGATATTGTCTTTCAGGTAGTCGCCCGCAGTCCCTGGTATATCCATAAAAACCGGCTGGTCATGACAGCCAGCGAAATACAGAAGGCTCTTGCCGCCGGCCAGCAAGCCGCAGCCAGATAGGGGGAATACTTATGACAGAGCAGGCACTAGAGCTAAGACCGGTGCGTACCCGGATTCTTACAGATAAAGATAATATTGTTGATGTTATCGAGCAATATGCTAAAGACGATATTGGTCCTAATGATGTGGTGTCAGTTGCTGAAAGTGTTGTGGCAATTACTCAGGGACGTGTCGTGCGTCCTGAAGATCTGAATCCATCATTTTTGGCCCGGATACTTTGCCGCTTTGTACCGCAAAAAGGCAGTCTATCCAGTGTGTACGGCATGCAGTCTGCAATGAATGCCGAAGGCAGCGGGCGGGTCGCCTGGGCAATGTTTCTTGGCATGCTGGGCAAAGTGGTAGGCAGACACGGTCTCTTTTATGAGCTAGCCGGTGAACAAGCCGCGTTGATTGACGATGTTACCGGGACGATGCCACCCTTTGACAAACACCTTGTGTACGGACCGGCTGATCCTAACGGTGTAGCCGAAGCCATAAAAAAACGGCTGGGCTGTTACGGCGCTGCTGTAGCCGATGTAAACGACCTTAAGCGGGCGGCAGTACTAGGTGTTACTCAAGGGCTCAATCCCAAGGAAGTTGCCCAGATACTTATTGATAATCCTTTCGGCAACGCCAGCCAGAAAACACCGATTGTTATTATAAAAAACTACGGTTTAGCTGTTCAAAAAGCGACCGCACAATAGTTTGACTTTTTCATCAGACAGAGGGTAGGCAGACTATCCTCTGTTTTAAATATCTATATCTTTATTGGAACCTATCTAGGAGGCGTGATTGATATGGCCCGCATCGGCATTACAACTACTGTGCCGGTCGAGATTATTTTAGCAGCAGGGCATATCCCTGTTGACTTAAACAATATATTTATTACCAGCCCGGAGGCCGGGCGCATGGTGGAAACGGCTGAAGACGCCGGTTATCCCCGGAATATTTGTGGCTGGATAAAGGGATTATATGCCGTTGTGGTTAATAAGGAGCTTAATGCGAGTTTCGGCGGTATTGACAAGGTCATTGCCGTTACCCAAGGTGACTGCAGTAATACGCACGCGCTTATGGAAACCTATGAGCTGGCAGGTGTTGAGACCATTCCGTTTGCATATCCCTTTGATCGCGACTACGACTTATTGAAACTGCAAATGGAAAAACTGATGACAGCTTTAGGGACAAACTGGGAAGCAGTCAATACTGTTAAACGGCAATTGGATAAGCTGCGCCTCAAAGTAGCCGAGATTGATCGGCTTACCTGGCAGGAAAACACGGTAAGTGGTTTTTATAATCATTTATATCAAGTCAGCTGCAGCGACTTTAATAGTGATGTGGACGTTTTCGCCAAAGACGTAGATAACTTCTTGGCTCAAACCGGTAATGCATGCGAGTATTCCGATGAGTTAAAACTAGGCTATATCGGCGTGCCGCCCATTTTTACCGATTTGTACCCGTATTTAGAAACTATGGGTGCCAGAGTTGTATATAACGAGGTGCAACGGCAGTTTGCTATGCCGTTTGTCACCGATGATATTGTAGAGCAATACCGGCTGTATACGTATCCGTATGGTGTATTTGGACGGATTAAAGATATTCAGGCTGAAATTGAGCGTCGGAATCTCGATGGAATCGTTCACTATGTGCAGAGCTTTTGTTTCCGGCAGATTGAGGACATCATTCTACGTGAGAAACTTGATGTGCCTATTTTGACGATTGAGGGCGATAAACCAGGTAAGATTGACGCCAGGACCAGACTGCGGATTGACAGCTTTTTGGAAATGCTGCGTTAATACCGGACAGGGTAAAGGAGGAAGGCTATGCGGTGTGGCATAGATTTAGGTAGTCGCAGCGTAAAATTGGTGGTAATGGATGCTGACACAAAAGAGCTTAAGGCAGCTACTGTTTATGAAACTGCTAAGTTCTACCGTGAGTACGGTCAGCGGGCTGAAGGCGGGCTGGCTGTAGACTTTGGCGCACTTGGGTTTCCTGAGGTTTCACAGCTGACAGCCACTGGTTATGGCCGTAATACTATTAATATTGTCGGTGCAACGATAATTCCTGAGCTAAAAGCTCATATGCTGGGCGCAATCGCGCAGACAGGCCTGACTGATTTTACGCTGCTTGATTTAGGTGGTCAGGACAGCAAAGTCATCAAGGTACGCAAGAGCAGGATGGTGGACTTCCAGACCAATGACAAATGTGCGGCAAGTACCGGACGGTATCTTGAAAATATGGCAGCTGTTCTTGGGATTGGATTGGAAGAACTGGCAAACTATAGTGATAACCCGGTGGAGCTTAGTGCTACCTGCGCCATCTTCGGCGAGTCTGAGCTTATTGGACGGATTGTGGAAGGGTATAGCGTGGCTGAGTTGTCAGCCGGTGTGAATTATACTATTTATAAACGGATAAAACCCATGCTGGGTGCACTGAAAAGTGACAAGATTGTCTTTACCGGCGGTGTAGCGCTCGGTGGTGCTATCAGAGAATTTATTACCCGGGAAATGGGTGTGGAGGTCATTGTGCCTGAACATCCCCAGCTAAACGGCGCGATTGGCTGCGCTGTATATAACTAGCCAGCCAAACGGTTTGGAGGCGAAAGATTTGCTGCTTGGAATTGATGTGGGCGGGACCTTTACCGATGCAGTGGTCATTGTAAATGGCCACGTTTTGGCATCAGCAAAAACTCCGACTACGCACAGGGAATTGCTAAGTGGTATTGTAGCAGCCATTGACAAGGTGCTTGTAGCCATTGACGCAAAGCAAATTAAGCGTGTGGCATTGTCAACAACCATTGTGACCAATGCTCTGGTGGAGGGGAAAACTGATAAAGCAGCATTGCTATTGATGCCAGGACCGGGGCTTAACCTTACCGGGCTGGTACCAGAGCAGCCATACTTCTTGTCAGGATACACCGATCACCGTGGCCGGGAGCAGGCTGCACCTGATCAGAAGGAAGTTGCTGCCATATGCCACGAGATAAGCGGCGCTACGGTGGCCGCTGTGGCTGGCAAGTTTGCAGTACGCAATCCGGCGCAGGAACAGGTGGTTGCCGGGTGGGTGCAGGAGTACTTGAAGCCTGCTTATATAACACTTGGAACTCAGGTTTCAGGCTCGCTGAATTATCTCAGACGGATTAATTCGGCCTACTATAATTCCGCCGTGTGGCGTATATTTAGTAAGTTCGCTGCAGCTATTGAAGCGGCGCTGGCCGAACGGGGGATTGCCGCGCCTGTCTATATTTTAAAGGCTGATGGCGGCACACTGCCGCTGGCAGCAGCTAAGTCCAGGCCTGTAGAGGCTATCTTTACCGGACCGGCGGCCAGTGTGCTTGGCATTATGGCGCTGGCTAACCCGGAAGAACCGGCAGTATCGTTAGACATCGGCGGCACTACAACCGATATTGCCTTATGGCAAAATGGTGCACCGCTATTTGCTCCAGGCGGGGCTACTGTGAATGGCTATCCTACAGCGGTGCGTTCGTTCTGGCTCCGATCAGTAGGCATTGGTGGTGACAGTTATGTGCGGCGGGAAAACGGCAGCTTGGCTGTCGGGCCTATGCGGCGCGGACCGGCGATGGCAAACGGTGGCATAGAACCTGCCGTGACTGATGCACTGCGGGTAGCCAGGTTGATTGACTATGGTGATTTGGAACTGGCCAGACAGGCTATGGACAGAGTGGCTATAGATGGTCAGACGCCGGAAGACGCGGCGTGGGAAACGCTGCGTGTGGCAACTGACACTGTGTGCCAGGCAATACGCGAGATGCTGACTGAACAGGCGTCAAAACCTGTATATAAAGTCGAAGATATTGTGTATGGCGAGAATTTTAACCCAGAACTGGTTATTGGCGTTGGCGGCGCCGCTATAGGACTTGCGCCATTGGTAGCTGAACAGCTGGAACTGCCTTGGCAGGTCCCTCAGGGCCATATGGTAGCTAACGCCGTCGGTGCGGCCTCAGCCCGGTCGACGACTGAAATTACGCTTAGAGCTGATACCGCGCAAGGTTTTTATACTGTGCCTGAGTTAGGCGTCAAGAGGCAAGTTGATAAAAGGCGGTTTTCCTTACAGGATGCCTGGACGGCCGCAGAAGCCCATCTTAGTGAACGGGCGGCCGCTGGCGGTATGGCTGAAGCTTCTTTCCATAGCGAGCGGCTGTATGAGGAAGAATTTAATGTCATTCGCGGGTTTAACACCATCGGTAAGATTATGACATGCAGACTGCAGGTAAAACCAGGTGTACTGATGCCGGTATACGCGCGGGAGGCGGGACCATGAGAGATAAGTCGCTGGGGTTAGTGTTTTTCCCCGCTTTTGACTGGGCGATAACACCGTCCCATCCGGAGCGTGAAGAACGCCTTCTATATACACGTGACCAGATTGTTGAAGAAGGTCTGCTAGATTTGCCGAATATTAGAGAATACCGGCCAAAACTAGCTAAACTACAGGACGCCGAACGCGTCCATATCGGTGTACCGGGAATTGCCTCACTTATAACCGACGCTCATCTGGTTTCAGCAGGAGGAGCAATAACAGCCGCAGAGGCTGTTATGCGCCGTGAAGTGAGTAACGCTTTTGCGTTAGTGCGACCACCTGGGCATCATGCCATGAGGGTGGTACATGGTACCCGGGGGTTTTGCACCATAAACATTGAAGCTGTCATGGTAGAATATCTCCGGCGCCATTACGGGCTCAACCGGGTAGCTATTGTGGATACCGATGTCCACCATGGTGATGGTACGCAGGATATTTTTTATCATGATCCGGACACACTATTTATCTCGCTTCACCAGGATGGCCGTACGCTGTATCCGGGGACAGGCGCGATGACTGAGCTGGGCAGCCCGGGCGCGTTATGCTCAACAGTCAATATCCCGCTGCCGCCTGGTACCACTGACAACGGTCTTCACTATGTGCTTGATAATCTCATTTTGCCGGTGCTGGAAGATTTTAAGCCAGACATGATTATTAACTCTGCAGGGCAGGATAATCATTACAGCGACCCACTGGCCAATATGGCTGTAACGGCGCAGGGATACGCGCGTTTGGCGGAGAAGTTACACGCCGACATTGCCGTCCTGGAGGGTGGCTACTCAATCGAAGATGCACTGCCGTATGTAAATACCGGCATAATCCTCGCTATGGCCGGTCTGGATTACAGCCGGGTGGTGGAACCAGATATTGTCCGCTGTCCGCGTCAATCAGAGGCCAATACCCAGTCTATTGCCAAGATGGTAGCCCAGTGGCGGGAAATCTGGAGCGGGCGGGATGAACTCCGGCGCCAAGCTGTCGCCAAAGCCGGAGACCTTTGGCAGCGCCGCCGGAACATCTATTATGACGATAGCGGCATTCAAGAACAGCAGAGTGAAACAGTACGGCTTTGTCCTCACTGTCATGGCTACCAGACCGTGTCTACTCAAGCCGAAGGCTATCCATTCGGGGTAAAATCAGCCTTTGCTGCTGTTATCCCCCGAAATAGCTGCCGGACCTGCCGGATTCAGGCGCAGGACGCCGTACATAAGGCCAAAAAAGAAGGCCGGCACGACCACTATTTTATTCAGGATAAAGAGCAAGATATACTAGAAGAAGTCTAAGAAAAATATCTATCTTTGAGGAGGTCATTATGACCAGAGCAGACGGACGTGCAGTTAATGAACTGCGAAAAGTTAAAATCACCCGCAATTATTTAAAGTATGCTGAAGGCTCAGTGCTTGTTGAATTTGGAGATACCAAGGTCATTTGTGCTGCTACCATTGAAGATAAAGTACCGCCGTTTTTAAAGGGATCAGGTGAAGGCTGGGTAAGCGCTGAATACTCGCTATTGCCGCGCTCCACGCAGAGCCGTAATGTACGGGAAGCTGCCAGAGGCAAATTGACTGGCCGTACCCATGAAATTCAGCGGTTAATCGGCAGAGCCCTGCGGAGTGTCATTGACCTTAAGGCGCTGGGGGAAAAAACCATATGGTTGGATTGTGATGTTGTGCAGGCTGACGGCGGCACCCGGACAGCTGCCATTACCGGATCATTTGTTGCTCTTGTTGATGCCATTAACAGCATTTGGGGTGAGAGTCCCAAGCCGTTTCCGGTGAAAGACTTTTTAGCGGCTGTCAGTGTAGGCGTTTTACCTGCAGGAGTTTATCTTGACTTATGCTACAGCGAGGACTCAACCGCTGTTGTTGATATGAATCTGGTCATGACTGGCAGCGGTCAGTTTGTTGAAGTCCAGGGAACAGGTGAAAAGGGAACGTTTACGCAAGCTCAGTTAAACGAGATGCTGGCCGTGGGCGGTCAGGGCATTGAACAATTACTGGATATTCAAAAAGAAACGCTCGGAAAGCTGGCATGGAAAGTAGGCCGGGAGGGATAACTGGTGCAGGAAGCAATCAAAGAGATTATTGTCGCCACCAAAAATGCAGGCAAAGTAGCCGAGTTCAAAGTAGCGCTAAGCGGGCTGCCTTATACAGTGCTCTCATTGGCTGATTTAGGAAGTTTTCCTGAAGCGCCTGAGAACGGCGTAACTTTTTCCGAGAACGCCTGCTCCAAAGCAGAATTTTACGCACGTTTGACAGGTAAGCTGTGCCTTGCTGACGACTCTGGCTTAGAGGTTGATTATCTAAAAGGCGAACCGGGCGTTTATTCGGCTAGGTACGCAGGTGAACACGCCGGTGATGAGGATAACAATAAGAAACTTCTCGATAATTTGATTGGCGTGCCGTCTGAGAAACGTTTAGGCAGATTCCGTTGTGTGTTAGCGTTGGCTAATGCTGAGAAAATACTCCTTACGACCGAGGGGGCGGTGGAAGGGGTTATTCTCTCTGAGCCGCGCGGCGATCAAGGATTTGGTTATGATCCGCTGTTTCTGGTGCCGGAACTAGACCGCACTCTCGCTGAAATGTCCCATGAAGAGAAAAACGCTATTAGCCACCGCGGCCGGGCGATAAGAGAATTGGCCAAAAAACTGGCGGCGTTAGAAAAATGAGAATAGGCGTTGTCAGTGACAGTCATGGCGACGTAGGCATTCTAAAACAAGTGATTGCTGCCGCTGGTCCCGTTGAGCATTGGCTTCATGCCGGCGACTATTATCAGGATGGGTGGCGGCTCGCTGAGATGACAGGCTTGCCGTTGACCGTTGTTGCCGGTAATTGCGACCGGACCAATGCCGTGCTTGCTGATGAGTATATTGAAATTGCCGGTAAAAAAATCTGGCTAACCCACGGACACCGTCACAACGTTAAATACGGCGTAAGTGAATTGGCGTGGTGGGGCAGGCAATATGGTGTTAGTATTGTTGTTTTTGGGCATACGCATATTCCGTACAATAGTCAACAGGATGGGATCTTGTTGTTTAATCCCGGAAGCCCAAGAGCGCCGCGGGGTGGATCAAAACCAAGCTATGGCATCTTAGATATAACTGAAAATGGTACTATCGAGGGATCTATTAGGGAACTATAACCTTGCCAGGCGGCAAGGTTTTCTTTTTTTGCACTTACGTGAATGCTAACGCATATATTAGTATACAGAGATATCGCAGTATTGGAGGTGAAACAGAGATGGAAGGAGCTGGTGTTGGCATTCGCGCTTTGTCTACAATTGTTGACGGCATTATTCTAGCGGTAATCGGCGGAGCAATAGCTGCTGGACTTGGGGGAGCACATTATCTATGGTCGATGCTAATCGGTTTTTGTTACTACACCTATTTCGAAAGCAATAACGGCGCTACACCCGGCAAAATGCTGTGTGGGCTTAAGGTTGTAAAAACTGATGGGTCTCCTTGTGATATGAAGGCGGCTGCTATTCGTACTGCTTGTAGGATTATTGATGGTTTATTCGTATATCTTGTTGGTGCGGTGCTGGTATGGACGTCAGTGCACAATCAGCGCTTGGGTGACCGGGTGGCTGATACTTTGGTTATTAAGGTGCAGTAAGAGGTAGGACTTATAAACCTGTAACGCTTCCTTGGAGTGTTACAGGTTTTTGTAATTTTTAGGTTGCAATCCACTATTTAGATTAGATAGTAGGTAAACGATTTTGATATTGATTTTTTATGGCACCTTCGCTGCTATTTTCCTATCAGCATTAGTTATATTACTCTTGCCCATTCAATATATATAGTATCAGACTGCATCCAGTGATAATCTGATGAGCGCCTTTTTTTATCCATTATTTGACTTGAATCAAATAATACTAAAGTATTTAAATGCTAAAAACAATCCTTAGAACCCAGTCATGGTGTCCAGTAATAGCCTGAAATTAAAAACATTAATATTAAGGAGGAATCATTACAATGTATTCGATTATCCAAGGCATTCCCGTTTCAGTAAATTCCCCATTATAGCACGATAAAATTAGCCAATTAGTTTTACAAATAGGAGAAACGCGGAACTGGAAAGGTCGGAATGATAAGAGAAGGAGATGGCCACATGAGTGTTAGGGAGAGAGGTAGCCGTTATCGTTCTCACTTACTAACCTATTTTTTGGCATTCAGTATCGTTTTTATCACCGTAGCAATGGTAATATATCCAAAAGAAGCTTTTGATTCAGCGATGACCGGACTTAATCTCTGGTGGAATGTCGTATTTTCCTCATTAGTGCCTTTTTTTATTTTATCGGAAATACTTATGGGTTTAGGTGTGGTAAATTTTATAGGGGTACTACTTGAACCTTTTATGCGTCCATTGTTTAATGTACCCGGCGTGGGAGCCTTTGCCATGTCTATGGGACTGGCATCGGGTTACCCCATGGATGCCGTAATAACCTGCAAATTTCGGCGAAATCAAATGTGTACCGAAGTGGAAGCTGAGAGACTATTAGCTTTTACAAATACAGCAGACCCCTTATTTATGTTTGGCGCGGTAGCTGTTGGTATGTTCGGCGTGCCGGAATTAGGGGCAACCATCGCGCTGGCACATTATCTTTCCAGCTTTGCTGTTGGACTTATTTTTCGGTTTCATGGGAAAAATCGTGATAAGCAACTAACAGATTCAACCTGTACAAAAGGAAATATCCTTGTAAGATCGTTTCGCGCTTTGTATAAACAAAAACAGGACGACAACCGTTCGTTTAGTGAATTACTAGGTGACTCGGTAAAAAGTTCTATGAATACAATATTGCAGATTGGCGGATTTATTATTCTATTTTCGGTGTTTTTAAAAATCATTTCTGTCGCAGGCTTAACAAACTTTTTAGACCATGCTTTCGCCTTTATCTTAAATGTACTGGGATTTAGCAGTAACTTATCCTCAGCATTAGTAATTGGTCTATTTGAGCTTGATTTAGGCGCTCTAGCAACCAGTCAAGCCGATGCCCCGCTCTTAGAAAAAGCAGTTATTGTTAGTGCACTTATAGCTTGGAGCGGCTTATGCGTTCACGGGCAGGTAGCCAGTATTATCATTGAATCAGGCATAAGAATGGGTCCCTATTTTGCGGCGCGTTTTATACACGCCGTGCTGGCCGCAGTTTTTACACTACTTTTTATGGGACCAATCAATACTGTGGCCAAAGTGTTAAGCTTTCCCGTTATGTTTAATATGGGAAGCACAAATACAATCAATTTTTGGCTCATTAGAATAGAACAAGCAGGTAAACAAGTTATTATTTTGCTTGGCATAGTGATATCTTTATCCATTATAATTCATCTCATAAGAAGTTTATATTTCTGCATAAGAAGATAAGGGACCTAAGGACAAGGTATATATAATAAGTTTTGACTAACCCAATTATTATATAACTTGATTAGAGTCAAATAAGGAAGGTGATAGCAGTGGCTCGACCACCCCAGGATCCCCAAGTACGCATTACTGAGATTTTAAATGCTGCCGAACCTTTGTTTTATTCAAAAGGTTACCAGGAGACTAGTATTAGTGATATTGTAACAAACATGGGTGTAGCACACGGAACAATCTATTATTATTTTAAATCAAAAGAAGAGATATTAGAGGCGTTGATTCAACGTTATCTTTTGACTTTTGTATCAGAAGTTAAAGCGAAGATTCGGACTGACAATATTACTCCACTATGTAAAATTCAACTCATAATACAGGTCCTTTTAAAGAGTATTTATCGAGATAAAAAATTATTATTTGAGTTTATCTATAATGATCGTATGATCCATTTCATCGATAAGTTAGCACGTCAAGGCAAACACGTAACGAATCCCTTATTCCTGGAAATTATCGAAGAAGGGAATCAAAAAAACTACTTTCAAACAACGCATCCACTAGCTGCAGTGAATATCATTCAAGCCATAATAGATTCTTTGATTAAGGAGATTTATGAAAAATCTCCAAAAGAGTTGCTAGTATATCAGTTTAAACTAGCAGAAGAGCTTATTGATCATGTGTTGGGATTGAAACAGAGAACAATAAATATCGTTATCGAATAAAATATCAATAAACGCTATCCAGTAGTAATCTGGTGAGTGATTTTTTTATCCTATTATTTGACTTGAATCAAATAATGCTAAAGTATTTAAACCGATAATCCCTTTGCTGGCCGAGTTATCTGCGGCTGTTGAGATCATTTTTTTGCAGGAAAGTATGGAATCTGCAAAAGTTCATGCTGTCTTGTAGCATGGATATCGGCTTTTCTCATTAAAAGCCTTATTATTTTAAACCAAATTTTTTAATGCGATAATAAAGTGCTTCTCTATGAATACCCAGTTTCTTCGCCGTATGAGATATATTCCAATGATTTTGCTCTAAAGTCTTTTCTAAAACCTCTTTTTCATATTTTTCCAACATTTGTTGCAAGGAAGATCCATCACTTAAATAATGGCTGCTGTTCTTTTGATCAAAGATCTCTTTTAAATATGAGGGTAATTCATTAGTAGATAGTTTTTCATTTTGGGGATCTGCAAAATTCATCATATATGCGATCGTGTGTTCCAATTCACGCACATTACCGGGCCAAGAGTACTGGTAAAAAACATTAAGAACATCGTTGTCAACAGTTTTTATGTGTAAGTTATACTCTGAATTATATTTTGTAATAAAGTGTTTTGCTAGGTCTAAGATATCACTTTTTCTTTCAGTAAGAGGGGGAATTTCCAAAGTAACAACTGCAAGTCTAAAATACAAATCAGGCCTAAGAATTCCTTCTTTCACCAATTTACGCGGTTCTTGATTTGTAGCACTTATTATACGGCAATTTATCTGGTAATTGTGATTATCACCAACCCTGCAAGCCTGCCTTTCTTGTAAAACTCTCAATAATTTACCCTGAATAGATAATGGTAATGAGTTTAGTTCATCAAGAAATATGGTACCGTTATTTGCTTCTTCAAAAAGGCCTGGTTTATCTAAAGAACCTGTAAATGCACCTTTAACAGAGCCAAAAAATATAGTTTCTAGGAGATTCTCAGGAATCGCAGCACAATTAATAGCAACAAAACGTCCTTTATTAAATAAACTTGCATTATGAATACCTTGAGCAAAAATTTCTTTCCCAGTACCTGTTTTACCATATAACAGAATAGGCGAATTATGTAACGCAACTTTTCTAGACACCGCAATTAATTCGCGTATTTTGTTACTGCTACCTACAACATTATAAAGAGTAAAATTAGTGTTGTTTATTATTCTAACTTTGTTTTTCATAAAATTTTGTCTATATTCAGCAATCTTGTTTAGTTGTTTTCCAGAGTAGTCAATATAATGTGCCAAAGAATATACACATTTCAACTTGTCTTCATAGTAAAATGGATAGGACTGCGTAAAAATTACCATGTCTTGACCTGTTGTACCGGTATAAGCAAGGAGTTGTTCTTCGGTTTGTCTCCCTGTCCTAATAGCCTCAGCTACAGTATTGGTCATACTACTAAGGTTTTCCCAGACAGCTTCTTCTTTTTTACCAATAGCTTCTTCGCGAAAGACACTATCTAACTCTTCAATAACGCGGTTAAACCAAACAATGTGTCTATCAGTGTTAATAATATAGACACCTTGTAGTACAGCATCAAGTATGTCTTCATACAATTTATTACGCCATTTTAACTCGTAAACTTGTTCTTGTAAATCAATCATAAACACCACTCCTAAACATGTCCTTACCAATATATTACATTATTTAAAAACATATACAAGAATTCTGTAGTAGAAATTTACATGTAATAAATTATTAGCTTGTGTTCATGACGCTCTGTCGAGTGCAACGTAATAATAATATTACTGATAAGCAAACGGTATAAATCGTTTTAAAAAATAAACCCATTGTAAATTGGGTTTGTTTTTTATTGTCTAAATGAAAACCACACGCTAGGCGTGTGGCTTTGACTTAACAAAGCTACCTGCTTATAGGTAGATCAACTGCTGACTAGATAGCCCAACCACATTCGTGTAGTTCTAAGCAGCTATATTGAATCATACACGACGTAGAACACACAATTGAGGCAGTATCCACATTGTTGAAATGATGAAACATGTACACGTAATAAAGTTGTACATGTAATAAATTTATTAACATCAGAAAATGTGCCACCGGATATAGGCCTTGTGCCTCTTATATCAAGAAGATGGAATAATTTATTACAGTTTAGATAAAGCGTGTGCTAACAAAAGGTGTAAGTTATTATAAGATAACTCTGGTAATCAAGGTATCTGCATTTAATTTTAATTAATTTATTTTTGGCACAATTATTGCTTAATAAATTAATTAAGAGAATCTCATATAGCGCTAATGGGAAACTTGTGTAGTTGTTATATTAGTTAGGAATTTTTAAGGAGGAAGAAAAGGGGAAGCAAATTAAAGCAAGTTCCGTAACCGTACAAAGTGTGTAGTTTAAAGTCTTGAATGAAGGTCAAGTTAAATGTTGGCTGGATTAGATGCTGTTGTGGAAAATGCTAAAAAGAACTATAGATAATCGTGTTGCTATTATTTCTATTGAATAAGAGTGGCCGATTATATGAGTAGTCGAGAAACCAAGGGAGTTAGAAAGGGGAAAACAATGAGTAGCATAAAAACAAATTGTGTATCCAAACAATCTGTTAAATACCAAGTCCTTAATCGAGAACAATGCGAAGAAATCGTGAATGCTACCTACCGGGTTTTGGAGAGAACTGGCTGTATCATCCACAATAAAGTAGCTTTGCAGTTAATGAAGGAGGCTGGTTGTTTTGTGGAGGGCGAACGAGTGAGAATCCCTTCGTTCGTTTTAAAAAAAGCAATTAGTACCACCCCCTCGCGGCTAACCTTATATGACAGAATGGGCAATCCTGCAGTTTATTTGGAAGCTAATAAGAGCTATTTTGGACCTGGTCCCACCAATACGTTTATTATTGACATTGAAACAGGTAAAAGACGTAGAGTAACAAAAGCGGACGTTGTCAATACTGCCATGGTTTGCGAAGCCTTGCCTAATACTGCTTGGACAAGTGCCTTGGCTATGGTGTCGGACTATGACTTCCCTGATTTACACGAGGTCCATGCTATGCTACCTCATACAACCAAACCAATACTTACTTGGGCATCCAATGTCGATAATTTGAAAGATATCGTCGATATGTGTGCGGCTGCCGCGGGAGGCATTGATAAACTAACTGAGAAACCACTTGTTATGTTCATTATTTGTCCTAATGATCCTTTAGTCCACAGCGATGATGCCGTTTCACAAATTCTATACTTGGCTGAAAAAAGACTGCCTTTCCAATATGTGTCTGGCGTCACATTTGGTGGTAGCGGTCCTATTACCATTGCCGGAGCCAATGTAGTTGGTTTGGCCGACACCTTAGTAGGCCTAATTATCAGTCAGCTAAAAAACCCTGGAGCCCCGTTTATTGCTGCAAAAGCCACTGATAATTTGAATATGCGAACGCTCGCAATATCGCACTCAAAGCCGGAATTTGTTTTAGCCCAAGCCGCAACGGCAGATATTTTCCGTTATCTTGATCTTCCCTTTGCCGCTAATCTTGGTGAATCCGATTCCCCTGTTTTTGATCAACAGGCTGCTTTTGACATTACGATGCAACTTTATACTGGTGCTTTGAGTGGTGCCAACCTGAACAATTTTGTCGGTTTTTTGGAAACATGTAACACCGGCTCTTTGGAAGCAATGGTATTTGGAAATGAAGCCGTCAGCTATATCCGGCGCATGGTCGAAGGCATCGAAGTCAGTGCCGAAACATTGGCAGAGGAAGTCATTCACAATGTAGGTCCCGGCGGTACCTTTTTAGCTGAAGAGCATACGTTTAAGCACTTCAAGGAATCTTGGCAGCCATCTGTTCTAATGTCGCAACCTAGAGAAGAATGGGAAGCAGCAGGCAAAAAAGATTTGGGTGATCGCCTGAATGCTAAGGTAAAAGAAATCATCGCTCAAGGCACTCAAAACCCCTTAAGTGATAAAGTGATGGAGCAACTGGATGAAATCCTGGCCAGAGCCGAAGCACGGATTAGCCATGCTGGACATCATTCTACAGAAAGGTAGGAATAGCATATTTATCTGTGGAGTGATCGTAGGGAATCAATTTAAGTAAACAGTCAGTATCATTAGTGAAATCAATGTAAGCTGTTTTGTTGCATTCTTCCGTTTTATTGGTGTAGTTGCTGCAATTTTCAGGATTAAAAATTGCGAATATCGTTAAAGAGAAATTGGGTAATTAGCACAATAAAAGTACGAGAGTGGAGGGAAAACATGAATAAAATTAAAACAAATTCCGTAACCAAACAAAGTGTTCAGTTTAAAGTCTTGAATGAAGGACAATGTGGAGAGATTGTTCATGCTGCATTTAGAGTATTAGAAAGAACAGGTTGTAATGTTCATCATGAGGGTGCTCGGAAAATATTGCAGGAAGGTGGTTGTCGGGTAGACGGAATCAGAGTATACATTCCAACATACTTGTTGGAAAAAGCAATCAGAACCGCTCCTTCCCAAATTACCATCTATGATAGAGAAGGCAATCCTGCATTGCACCTTGGTGCTAACAATGGAAATAGTTATTTTGGGACCGGTTTTGAAAACCAATATCTAATTGATATAAATACCGGCGAAAAAAGGCTTACTACGAAACAGGATGTGGCAAAGGCTGGTCTGGTGATTGATGCGCTTCCTAATATAGATCTCGCTACCGGACTAGCATGTATTTCCGACTGTACATCTATGTTAGCCGATGTTTATGAGACTCGTATTCTACTAGAACACACCACAAAACCTCATTGGTTATGGAACTTCACTAGAGATAACATCAAAGCTCAGGTTGAAATGTGTGCTGCCGTTGCCGGCGGCATGGATAAATTCCTGGCTAAGCCTTTTGTTATCGCCGGGGCTGGCGCTTCCACTCCTCTGGCTCATGCAGAAGACACTCTTGATAAATTGCTTTACATGTTTGAAATTGGCATACCCACCCCTTATGTAGTTGCCACTATACTAGGTGGCACTGCTCCCGTGACTTTAGCAGGTAGTTTTGTTATGGGTTTAGCGGATACGCTGGTCGGACTTTTGCTCTCTCAACTAACTAACGAGGGCTGTCCTTTTATGGCAACCTGCTGGACAGATATGTTTGATATGAGAACAATGGCATTCTCTCATACCGGTCCTGAATTTTCTTTGGGGCAAGCCGCCACTGCCGACATTTTCCGTTATTTGGATCTGCCGTTTGTTGTTCATCTCGGCACCACCGACTCACCTATATTTGACCAACAAGCAGCATTTGACATTGGCGTCCAAATATACACCGGAATAGTAAGTGGTTCAAATGTAAACACCTTCCTGGGCTATCTGGAGACGGCAATGTCTTCGTCTTTGGAAGCTTTGGTCTTGGGTGATGAGACTATTGGTTATATTCGCCGCATTGTTGAGGGGATTGAGGTAAGTTTCGAAACGCTAGCGGAAGAAGCTATTCATAATGTCGGCCCCAGCGGTAACTTTCTGGGTGAAGAGCATACAATGAAACACTTTAGAAAAAGATGGACACCTACGAACTTTATAAGAACAAGTTATGAAAAGTGGGCTGCTGATGGCAAAAAAGACTTTAAGGCCAGAGCTAATGAGAAGGTGAAAGAAATTATTGCCCAAGGAGCACGTAAACCCTTGCCGCCAGAAGTCCTGGCTAAATTAGATGCCATTGTGGCAAAGGCTGAAGAGAAATATAAGTAATCATTTGTTATCGCAGAGGTATATGAGTTGTATCGCCAAACATGTCATAGAAATAAATCTTTAGCGCAATAAATGGATTTAATGAGGCTTGAGTTTAGATTAGATTTTCCAATAAGGGGGAGCATGTGATGAGTGATTTTAAAGTATTGGCAGACCTAGTATTAAATGGGGACGTAAATGGAACAAAAGAAGCTACTAAACGGTATATTGAGCAAGGGTTTGCACCATTGGACATTCTTAATAAGGGACTA
>NZ_DATMYD010000052.1:0-15156 GCF_035561155.1 Sporomusa sp.
AGATGAGCCCTCTGTTATGGTAAAATATGATTGTAGATATTTGCCAAAATGGAGGGTTCTAATTGTTAAAACATGTGCCGCAGCAATTAAGTATATATAGCGTGCTGTATGACAAAATCCCCAGCAACCATCCTCTCAAAATTATCGCTGCTCATGTGGATTTTAGCTTTATTAACGATTTATTGAAAGATTCATACTGTAAACATCTGGGCCGTCCTGCCAAAGAGCCGGAAATGCTAACAAAGATACTTATTTTGCAATATCTATACAACTTATCAGATGTCAGAATCATTGAAGAAGCTAGGCTAAACTTAGCTTATATGTGGTTTCTGGGGCTTAATCCTGAAGATGATTTGCCGGAAGCAAGCCTACTCGCTAAGTTTAGAAGACACAGATTGAAAGAGACAAGTGTGGATGATATTATTCAGGAAGTCGTCCGCCAATGTATAGAAAAAGGCATTATTAAAGGGACAGGCCTAAGCATTGACGCCACTCATAGCAATGCCAATACAGTTAAAAAGGTGCCAGAAAGAATTATGAAGCATCTAGCCAGAAGAATCGTTAAATCTATTGAAGAAGAGACCGGAGAAATCCCCTCTGAACTTATTGGTGAAGTTCCAACTACAAGCTTATAGAGGATCACAATGAGGCGAAGCAGACTATGAAAGCATATGTAGAAGGCATAATAGCTAAAGCAGAAAATAACGTAGACCTGTCAAACCTACCCAGTAGCCAAAAAGCTGTCAATGAAGCAAAGGCTATATTACAAGATCCCAAATTTATTGCACAAAAGGGAGTCCGGTCACTTGTGGATAAGGATGATCGAGTTGGCTACAAGTCTCAAACAGACAGTTTTTACGGTTATAAAATAGAATTTGCAATGATTCCTGAAGCAAGGATTATTACTGCTGTATCAGTTGGTAATGGAGCATATGTAGATGGTAGTAATTTCGATGAACTTTATAAGCGGAGCAAAGCATGCGGATTGACCATACAGGAGGTGTATGGAGATAAAGCTTATTTTCGAAAACCAATTCTAGATGCCTTACAAGAAGACTCAGCAGAAGCAATTATCCCAGTAAACTCATGTGTCTATAAAATAGATGAGAGCAGATTTACATATAACAAAGATAGCGATCAATGGTTTTGTGAAATGGGCAATCACACCGTAAGGAAAGTACGCCAAAAATATAAAAATAAAAACGATGTATTCGATATCACTTTGATAAGTCGCAATGTGCTCAGTGTCCCAAACTGCTTGAATGTGCTGGTAAAAATGTTAAGAAAAAGGTCCTGCGCGTCAGTGAACACAGTGCTCAATATTATGAGCATAGTCAGTTTGCTAAGAGTAGTCAGTTCAAGCTAAAGTATAAAAAACGAGCGAGTCATGAGTGGAAGAACGGTGAAATGAAACGCTTCCATGGATTAGACCGTGCCCGAGGGTATGGTCTTAAGAGCATGTCTATGCAGGCAAAGTTAACCGCACTGGCGGTCAATTTAAAGAGGATAGCAGGCCTGCTATCCTCTTACTCAAGCGTGTTTTATGATATTTTAACCAATGTTATTTTAAAGCGCTGGTCCAACCCTACAACAGTGTGGATAAGTCTTTAGAAATAGGATTTAATCAGTGGTTTCGAACCGTCCCTGTGAGTCTGAAAGGATACAAGTTGTGCAGCGTGTTGAGGTAATAAATTTGTTTGACTAAACTTTTTTTGAAATTAACTACCCTTTTTAGGGCCAAACTGTACGGATAAAGACTAGAGGGATAATTTTTACTTCTTGACAATATAACGAGAGGAGATGCATTAGGTATGAGATATTTAAAGGCTTAAAGTTTTTTGTTACTCTGATATTGCCTAACCGAAAGAGCAGCAAGTGTACTAGGCGGAATCTGTTTTCAATTCGTGTTATTAGGAGATGGGATGGATATTGAATAGAGTTCTCATCTGAAGTATAATCATAATGGAATATGATGGAAAAGTGCCACGGGATAACGACCCTGTGATAAATAACAAGAAGGCATGGACAGCATAACTGCTCCCACCAGAGCCTGTCAGCGATGAAGGCAAAACGGTGGACATGACGGCTAAAAGGAGTGATTTAGTGGAAAAGGAGTCGATAACTAAACTAGCTTCTACAAGTATGAAAAGAACGCTATTAATCTTTAGCTTTGGTGGCTTAATTTTGCACTATGTGGTATATACGATATTTTTCATTTGCAAAATAGTGTGGTTTGAGTTTCTCCATTATAATCCGTATCGTTCTCAGGCGCAGGCACTAGAAGATATAATTCGTGCACCAGTTGATGGGCTGTTATTTTTGCTTTTTTCGATGTTTCCAGTAATTGTTGGGACTATTATTGCTATGGTTTCGCACCGAATTTGGGGGCGTGTTCCGTTCTATAGCCTCATAGTCACGGTTCCATTATGTAGCTATGTATACTTACATAACATATTGTTACCAAACTTGGAGCCAAATGAAATCGTGGATATTTTTGGGATTACTTTACGAGAATTGCTGGTCTGGGGTGGTTGCTGGTGGTGGAGTAATCGCACTCCAAATAATTGAAAAACTGCCGTGGCTTAATTTGGCCAGCAGAAAGGCCGTATTTTTATTTATATAATTACATTTAGGAGATGAAGTTGTGGGACAATTTTCGTTGGAACGAAAACCAGATAGTACCGGTATCGCCACTCTTAGTGCAGGATACTATTTGTTGTATAATGGGAATTATGTGATGAGACAACAAAATGATGGAAAATGGATCAAATTTGAAACATTGGATGCCAATTTTGATCCGGATTATTTCGAAGTTTTGGATATTGATAAGGTGCGGTCTGTCCGCGCAAAGTTTTTGAAATATAACGGAGATTACGTGCTAAGACCAGAAGGTAATCCATATATAGTGCCCTATACTTTTGATTTTAATCAATTTATAGCAAGGTATAAGTCATTGGCAGATTCACCAGACGTTAAACTTATCATGGCGCGTGATTTCTTTCAAGGTGGTATTGATGATCTGCAAAGGTCCTATGATGGAATTTACGGTTACTCCCATTCTCCTGTCCCATCATTTACTGCAGGAGCTAACTTTGTATACGGGGTAGCAAGCAGTATTGTCGGGCTTTCCATAGATGACAGTCTGTATTATGGTGGGTTAGTTAATCGACTTTTCGGCAAAAATCCTGGTCCCGTGCTAGGTAATAATCCTGAGAATCCTCCTAATATAGGAAGAGGATATAGTTTTGTTGAGTCATTGCGGAGCTATGGTGAGTTATCAACCTCACCAAACACTCCATATCATAAAGCGGATACCAATAATAATACTTACGACTTTACTACTAATTTCACTACGCTTATTCTGGAACCCACCCGCTATTTTCTGGAGTTTGAGATAAAAGCTGGCGATGACTGGGACGCTTTAGAAGCTATATATGGTCCAAAAATTCGGGATCTACCTGAATACGGCACACTTCAGTTGGCTGGAAACAAGAGACTTCAAATTGAAGTCACGGGCGATGAACTGGCGAAACTATATTATAGCGGGAAACTAAGAACGGGTGACAGGGGCTTTGCCATAATAGGAGATGGCGGAGTCCTTTCTCATTTATCAGCACATTTCGGTGATGAAATTACTCCTGACACTCTAGCGAAAGTGAATGGAGTAGAAAAAGATTCGGTGAATCCAGGGCAAAACATCACTGTATTTTCCGTTCCATCAAATGATATCAATTCAACTTCGATTACTTCTATTTCCAATAGTAGTGCTTTAAGCCAAGCAGCGGAATTTGAACAAAGATGGCAAAATAATTTTCAAACAATATTAGGACCTGACAATTCTTTATTTGTTGACGCTGAAAAAGGCATTCCTAACAAGTATGGAGTATTAATAGAAGTTGACGATTTTGGTAACCCGACTTATGAGGGACTACTTAAGACAATTGAACAGGAAGAGTTTATCAATAGAGTAAATGAAACAACAGTAGGTGAGTACCGGCAAATAGCTTGGAATGGATATTTGCAAGATGAGGAGGTTGGTTCGTAAGTCAGGTATTGGCAGAATAGGGTGGATGTGCCGGGCTACGGATCGCCTCCACAACTCATATGTACAAAAAGGACGAGGAACACTTCGCGTGCTCCTCGTAAATAACTACTTTTTCAACGTAGGTCTGGATGATCTTTTTTAGGTCATCCGGATTTTTGTTTTTTAGCGCTTCTATATCCTTTTCCAGATATATGACAATCATGGCTTTGTCCAGAGAGGTGGTCTTCAGTTTGCTTTGGGCTTCACTAATCACATTATAACGACATCGGCTTCCCGCTTTCGCCAGAGGCTCGGCGAAAGCCGTGTTTTCTTTACAACAAGGCATGCAGGAATAAGATGAGTGATAGCGAATACGATAATAGAATATTTTTATAATTTCACTATAATTAATCTATTGAAAATCTATGATAGGTGGTCTATGAAAGATAAAATAGTTGTTGGCATTGATGCTGGTTCTTCGGCTATCAAACTTACTTTGTATGATGGTGAAACAATCGAAAACTGTCTCAGTCCTTCCAGTTGGAACCCTAAAGAACAGGCTGCCAGCCTGCTGGAGACAGCGCTAGCCGGGCGAGGGCTCACCAAGGCGGTATACATCGTGGGAACAGGTTATGGGCGGCTCAACTTGCCGTTTGTAACCAAGGCAATGACAGAAATAACCTGCCATGCCAGAGGAGCAGGTTATTTATTGCCTGAGGCCAGGACTGTGATTGATATTGGCGGACAGGATGCTAAAGCCATTAGGGTAGATGCTTGTGGTAAAGTTCAGGATTTTGTGATGAATGATAAATGCGCCGCCGGGACAGGCCGGTTTTTGCAGGTTATGGCTAACGCATTAGGGCTTGATGTTGCTGACATTGGTAGCATTGAGGTTGACGCTGACTGCCAGGTGTGTACGATAAACTCAATGTGTACAGTATTTGCCGAATCTGAGGTTATCGGTCTTGTCAACAGGGGTGTTTCCCGTGAGGCGATCATTGCCGCCCTGTATATTTCGATCGCTAACCGAGTGGCGGCCATGGCAGCCGCGATTCAGCCACTGCCGCCGGTTGCTTTCACTGGCGGTGTAGCGCAAAACCTGGCGCTCAGGCGTCAGCTTGAGACCAGGCTGGGTTTGCCGGTTATTACCTCTGCCCAGGCGATATTTGCCGGATCGATCGGGGCGGCACTATATGCCTGGGATGCCGTTAAGTAGTTTAGAAAACTTATATAAATGGGGGAGAAGTCTATGTCAGATGCGTTTACTATGCTCAAAAATATTAAAGAGACAGGGAAAAAAGTTGTAGGTTTTTACTGTGTCTATGCGCCGCAGGAGCTTGTGCTGGCTGCCGGTGCGCTGGGGTTTTCCCTGTGCGCAACTAAGGAAGAGGGGATTCCTGACGGCGAAAAAACACTGCCACGCAACTTTTGTCCGCTAATTAAGTCTTCCTATGGCCTGGCAGTAACAGATAAGTGCCCGTACTTTTTGTATGCGGACCTTATTATTGGTGAAACAACCTGCGATGGTAAGAAAAAAATGTTTGAGCTCATGAAAACCTTTAAACCTGTGCATGTAATGAAAATGCCCCAGAGTTATCTTGATGAAAGTGATAAGGTTTATTGGCTAAATGAAGTAAAGGTTTTGCAAAAACTCTTGGAAGCTGAGCTTGGAACTCAAATTACGGATGAAAAATTGCAGGAAGCCATTAAGGTGCTTAATGAAGAACGCCGACTGATGCAGCAACTGGCTGAATATATGAAAAACGATCCGGTACCAATGACTGGCCAAGACTTCCTGAAGCTTCTATGGGGCAGGAATTTCGTCACTGACCGGGCGGAGTTTGCCGAACAAATCAAGGCCGTTATCAGTGATATCGAAGATAGTGTAGCCAAAGGGGAAGCCGCCAAACCTAAAGGCGCGAAACGGATTCTGGTTACCGGTGTGCCGACAGGTGTAGGCGCTGAAAAGGTGATAAAGATTATCGAAGACTGTGGTGCCGCTGTTGTGTATATTGAGAACTGTTCGGGAATGAAGCAATATGTCACGCTTGTGGATGAAACAAAACCGCCGCTGGAAGCGATTGCCGAGAAATATCTGGCAACTCCTTGTTCCTGTATGAGTCCTAATCCTATCCGCCTGCAGTATCTTGTCCAGTTGGCTAAGGACTATCGGATTGACGGTGTTGTTGACATTGCCTGGCAAGGCTGTCATACCTATAATGTTGAGAGCCGGGTAGTGAAAGAGTTCTTAAAACAGAATGGCGATACTCCATTCCTGCAAATAGAGACCGATTATTCCCAGGGTGATGTCGAGCAAATCAAAACAAGAGTGCAGGCTTTCCTGGAGATGATGGAGTAAGATTAGATACGCTTCTGACAAACCGCTTCAGCAGGACAGCCCTCGCACGAGGGCTTCTTTGTGCAATGCCGTTTAGCGTGCTCAACAATTAGCCCATGAAATTCACCATAAAGGGGCACATCCCTGGGCAGGTTTTCCTCAATCTTCAGCCGCAAGCCGTCATAAGTGTCAGGTATATCGTAACCGATTCGGTACAATATGCGTTTCGTATAGGTATCTATCACAAAAAAAGGTTTGTTTAGCGCATATAACAAGATGGAATCAGCGGTTTCCCTGCCGACGCCTTTTACGGAGAGAAGTTCAGTCCGGAGTATTTCGCCGTCAATTTTGGCTGCTTTTTCAATATTGTAGCCATAGTTTTCATACCATTGTGTCAGTGCTTTTAGTTTAATGGCCTTTTGATTATAATACCCGCTGGAACGAATGATCTGTGCCAGTTCGTCGAGCTTTACCCCTGCGATAAAGGTCGGGGATAGCCGGTCGCCCAAGTTGGCTAGGGCTTTTTCAACATTGGTCCAGGTGGTATTTTGCGTCAAGATGGCACCAACCATCATTTCAAAGGGTGTTTTGGCAGGCCACCAATTGCGTTTGCCATAGGCAGTCAGCAGGGTGTTGAATAACTCATACAATCCATTCATCATTAATCTCCTTTATCGGGTAAGTGCTTCATATATTGTCTCTGTGCCAGCGAGGCTTATTTTAGTGTGCGAGGAATATATGTATCTCTTATTATAATGTGTCATGCTTGTAAAATCCTCCTCAATTGCAGTAAAAGATTAAAAGGATATACTTGACAAATGATTCCAGCTTAGATATCATTTATACATCTACCCAATAATTTAATATTAACTCTTATCCAGAGAGGTCGAGGGACTGGCCCGATGACACCCGGCAACCGGCGTACTTACGCAGAGGTGCTAATTCCAGCAGGAATCAGTAGTTATTCCTGGGAGATGAGAGGGATTAGGTATATACCAATATGCCCCCTCTTTGCGAGGGGGCTTTAATTTTTATGCTGAATAATTTAAAGGGGGGCTTGGTCCATGGTTGTTACCTTTTTCCCTGGCTTTAAATGGCGGTCACAGCTTAAGCTGGCCCAGGTAGCCAGTCCGGAGAACCCGTTTGAATTGGTGCAAGGCGGCTGTTTGACTGAGATAACGGTAGCTTATGAAGCCTATGGCACACTAGCTGACGCCCGCGATAATGTTATCTTGTTAGCTCATGCGCTGACTGGTGACAGCCATCCAGCGGCCCATGAACTCTATGATGAACAAGGCTGGTGGGAACCGTTAATCGGGCCGGGCCGGCCGCTCGATACAGATCGATTCTATGTCATTTGCGCCAATGTGCTTGGCGGCTGTCAGGGAACAACAGGCCCGGCTTCGCAGAATCCGGCTACCGGCAGGCCATACGGAATGGAATTCCCTGAGGTTACCATTAAAGATATGGTGCGGGTGCAGAAAAGGCTGCTTGATGTACTTGGGATTCATCATCTTGCGATGGTGGTTGGCGGTTCAATGGGCGGGATGCAGGCGCTTGAGTGGGCGGTAAGCTACCCAGGCTTTATTGATGCAGCCATTGTGATTGCCGCTCCCGGTTATGCAGCGCCACAGGCTATTGCCTATAATCGGGTAGGACGTCAAGCTGTCATGCTTGATCCTGCCTGGCAAAACGGTAATTACTATGGTGGGCCGGGACCCGAAAAAGGCCTGGCTGCTGCCCGGGCACTTGGTATGATTACCTATCAAAGCGAGATGTCTATGTCGTATAAGTTTGGCCGACGTACGCGCAGCGGGCAGTTTGAAATTGAAAACTATCTTGATTATCAGGGGGCAAGCATCGTAAAGAGATTTGATGCCAATTCCTATCTCTATCTGCTGCGGGCACTTGACCTCTTCGATGTAAGCGCCGGTTATGCGTCCTATGAAGAGGCTTTAGCTCGTATTGATGCCAGGGTACTGGTTGTCGGGGTAAGCTCAGATATTTTATACCCGCCGTATCAGCAGGAAGAATTGGCTGAAACGATGCGCCGGGTAGGAATTCGTACCGATTTGGCTGTTATTGACAGCCCCCACGGGCATGACGGGTTTCTGATTGATTTCCAATTACTGCGGCCAATACTAACAAAGTTTATTAATTCTGCCCTGCCAGCCCCTGCTGCCGTGCCGCTTCGGCAGTGGTTTAGGTTCAAGGCATCCAACCTGGCCTATCTTGGGGCCCGCCTAATACCAAGATTCAGTTCAGGGAGGCATGAGTATGTCTAAAGATAAATCGCTTGCACTGCTTAAAGCTGGTACAATGCCTGAAAGGTATATGCGTAATTTAGGTACTATCGGGCTTGAGGGGCAGTTAAAAATGCTCAATGCCCGTATTGCCGTTATCGGTTCCGGCGGCCTTGGAGGTCTGGTGGTCGAGCTTTTGACCCGTATGGGCGCTGGTTATATCCGCGTTATTGACGGGGACACGTTTGCACTGCACAATCTTAATCGACAAGTATTGTCCAGTGAACACAACATTGGTCAATCCAAGGTCTTGGCAGCAGCAAAGCGGGCAGCAGAGATTAACGGTGATACAGAGATTGAGGCTGTTAGCAATATGCTGACCCAAGCTAACGCAAAAGAGTTGATTAGCAGCTGTCAGGTAGTCGTTGACGCTCTTGACAGTATTGGTGACAGGCTTACCTTAGCACAGGCCGCCCGCGAGAACAATATTCCGCTGGTACATGCTGCCATTGCCGGTTTTACAGGGCAGGTAATGACCGTATTTCCTGACGATAAGGGCATAGAAGCCATTTATCGCAACGCTAATAGTAATAAAGGTGTTGAGGTGACGCTTGGCAACCCGGCAGCCACGCCGGCCATTGCTGCGGCGCTTGAAGTTCAGGAAGCTGTTAAAATTATTACTGGTGTTGGTGAGCCACTGCGAAATAAACTGCTGTATTTCGATACCGAGTATAACAGTTTTGAAATACTACAGCTATAACCTTCTCCTCCCCTCCTATAACCGCAAGTAATTATGCCTATGCATAATAGATATTTTACTTAGCGGGCTTGTGCCCTTACAATAAATGTAAGCACTAGGCATTTAGGTAAAGGGGAGAAAGTATATGCAAGCGTTACTAACATGGATATTCGGCTGTAAACTGCCGTACAGTGATAATGCGATAACAAAACAAGGTGTGCTTGTTGATAAAAGGGCAAAAGTTGTGCCTATTCCTGTCACACGGGATATAACACAGACAAAAGAATTCTGGGATAGAGCCGTACCATCGTAGGAGTAGTTCGCTATCAAAAAATAGTCTTGACAATTAATGGTAAGGCCAGCCATAGTATAAGGTATATAGTTCCGTTTGGAACTATATACCTTATTTTTGATGTAGAGGTACAACTGGTGTGGATATTCTTCATTTAACATATTTTATTGAAGTAGCGAAGCAGGGGAGTTTTACCAAAGCTGCCAAGGAGCTTCATGTCTCTCAGCCGTCAATCAGCAAGATGGTGCGCAATCTGGAGGATGAACTCCGGGTTACCCTGATTGACAGATCGGCGCGCAAGATCAAGTTGACTGATGCCGGGCAGGCTCTCTATGAACGCGGTATTAAGATCGTTGAATCACTTAACAATGTAGCCTCTGATCTTGATGATTTAATGGGCGGACGCAAGGGGCAGATTCGCATTGGTATTCCGCCGATGGTTCAGACGAGCTTTTTTGCGATAGCCATCGGTGAATTTAAGAAAAAATACCCTGATATCATCATCGATTTAGTGGAAGTTGGCTCTAAAGCAATTGAAAGTATGGTTGAAGAAGGCAATCTGGAGATAGGTGTCGTCGTACTGCCGGTAAAAAACAAAACTAATTTCTCTATGTTTGCATTTATTAAAGATCCGATCTGGCTTATTGTTCATCCTGAACATAGGCTGGCTGCACAGGACATTGCCCATATTACGGATTTACACGACGAGTCTGTTGTCATGTTTCGCAAGGATTTTGCCCTGCATGACCATATTATCGAGAAATGCCGTGAGCACGGCTTTATGCCGAAGGTATTATGCGAAAGTTCGCAGTGGGATTTTATGGTGGAAATCGTGGCAGCTAAATTGGGCGTGGCGCTGCTGCCTAAAGTGGTATGTGATAAACTGGGCCGTGATGTTGTTAAAGCTCTGCCCATTGCCGAAGAAATCAGTCCCTGGCATCTGGCTGTAATCTGGAAAAAAGATACCTACCTATCCTTCGCCGCCCGTGAGTGGCTAAAATATGCTGCTTGTTTATTTGGTGTTGAAGTGAATCTAGACTAAAGCCGGACTCACAGCAGAGACCGGCTTTTTTATCCTGTAAGAAAGTAAACTTTCCGTCTGGATAAGGGCAACATTACCCAAAGGGCACAGGCGGCTTTCCGCTTTCGCCAAAGGCTCGGCGCAAGCCGTGTTTTCTATACACAAAAAAAAAGCCTTAGACACCTGGTCTTTTGGCTCATGACGTGGGCATAATTTAATGCCTGTATTTAGTTTACACTTTGCGTTGACAAAGGTAAAATACATAATAAGCATAACTGCTATTACCGAAAGTTATGGGGATTTTAGATATTCTCTTTGTGCACTGTAATGGGTTATACAGGATATTTGCTTGTGTAGCGCGAAGTACAGGAAATATAATCTAAGGAAATCGAGACGTGAAGGGTTGGAGACATTTTGCGATTTGAAGATATTTGTACTGTATTTTGGCGGGACTGGGTAGTATTGAATCGGCGTCTGGTTAAATTTGCTTTATCCCGGATGATTAGTCCGGTACTATATCTGGTGGCGTTTGGCTGGGGTTTGGGACGTAGTCTGACAGTTAATGGCGGGAGCTATCTGGATTTTATCCTGCCTGGTATTATGGCACTTAACGCCATGAATATCAGTTTTAGCGCAGTGGGTTCGCCACTCAATATGAGCCGGCTGTACCATAAAACGCTGGAAGAATACCTTATTGCGCCGGTCAGTCCAGGTTCTTTTGTGGCTGGCAAGGTGTTGGCAGGAGCACTCCGGGGTCTAATCTCGTGCACAATAATTTTTGTGCTGGCGTTCTTATTTGGTGCTAAGTTTGCCGTAAACGCCGGCTTTCTTCTGACGCTGTCACTTACGTGTCTGCTGTTTGCCGCTATGGGACTGGTTGCAGCCATGCTGATCAATTCGCATGAAGATATGGCTAGTTTTAGTACCTATGTGCTTCTGCCAATGTCCTTTTTATGCGCTACCTTTTTCTCGCCTGACAGACTGCCGCTTGCGCTGCGCTGGTTTATTGACCTGCTGCCGTTAACCCACGCTACCTATGCATTACGGGCTATTGGCGGGGGAATGGAGACACCGTGGGTTTCTGTCGGTGTTTTGGCGATATATACCGTGCTGCTGCTCGCTGTAGGCGTGTGGACGATGATTCGGGTAAGGGACTAAATAACAGAAGATAGGTAAACGGAAAAAACGGGTAGAGTGTGTAAATTGCACTCTACCCGTTTATTTCGGTTTTATAACGACATTACTACTTTTCCCAGCACATGACTGACAGGAACAGGACCGATATAGCGGCTGTCACTGGAATTGTTGCGATTATCGCCTAGCACGTACACTTGGCTTGGTGGGACGATAACCTTTTTAGGAGCGGCAGCGCGCATGGCTTCCTTGATATAAGGTTCATCAAGCAGTGTGCCGTTGCGGTATAATTTGCCGTCCTTAATTTCAATGGTGTCGCCAGGCTTGCCAACAACCCGCTTAATCCAAATATGATTGTCGACTTCGGCCAATTTGGCAACACTCAGGTAAGTGGAAACTGGATCAGCAAGGTCGTCTTTTACGCTGCGATCCCGGAATACGCGGCTGTCAATAATAACAATGTCGCCATAATCAGGCGCACTGGCAAAGGTATGGGACAACTTAGATACAAATACATAATCATTGTTGTGAAGGTTAGGCTCCATTGAGCTTCCTACTACCCGGGTGGGTTGAAATACAAAAGCGTTAATGACAATAGCCAGTGCTAAGGCCACGGCTAGGCTGTATGTCCAGTCAGCAATCTCTTTAATGAGTTTCATTATTAAATTCCCCCTAACATTAAAATTTTAACAGATAGATTTGATGGGAGCAAGGATTATTAACAGTAAGATAGATGGAATTATTGGTAAGTGTGTATGATAATGGGTGAAGCTCGCTAGGTATGAGGTAATTAATGATAAATCGTATTATAAAAACCCTCTTTTGGTAACAAACTAAACCCAGAAATCCCAAAGGAGGTACAATATACATATGTCTAAAGATACCCTAATCAAAAGCGCAGACACCACCAGCCGCGGCGATGTTGAATCAGTGCTCAATAAAGGTGATGCCAGCGGTACGAATAATCCGGATGAGCATTTTGATGTGCATAAGAATGCCAAGAAGTATTATGATATCGAAAAGGTTCCTGCATCTATGCCTGAAGTTCATAAATGGCAGCGGGAACACATCAAAGTACATGACCAGAGTAAGGACGGTTTCCCGCTCAATGTCATCATTGATCCGGCTATGCGCGAGATGTATCAGCACGTACATGCTCAAGGCTTGACCAACGTGTTTGACCGCTTCGAGCAACAGGAAAAAATCCGCTGCAGCTTCTGTTCTTCTGGTCTATCCTGCCAGCTGTGTGCCAACGGTCCTTGCCGTATCAGCCCCAAAGCGCCCCGCGGCAACTGTGGCGTAGACGCCGATGTTATGGTGTCGAGAAACTTTGTTTACCGTCATGTGACCATTGGAACCTCGGCTAACATCTTCCATGCTCAGCAAGCGGCCCGCACCCTGAAAGCGGCTGCAGAAAAACCGGATAGCGGCCTTAAAATACGGGACCAGCAAAAACTCTTAAAATACGCTGAAATGGCCGGCCTAAACAGCCATGAAGATGTTAATAAAGTAGCAGTTAACTTTGCCAATTGGGTTCTTGAAGATATGGGCAAGCCCTACTGGGAAGAGGCAGCCATGGTTAAAGCATTTGCCCCTCCCAAACGTCAGGAACTGTGGCGCAAGCTTAACATCTTCCCCGGCGGTGGCTTCAGTGAGGTCGGTTTTGCTCAAACTAAGTGCATGACTAACCTCAATGCGGATCCTGTCGACTTTTTGTTAACCTCTGTCCGGCTGGGCATAATCAACGAATACCAAGGCCTGTTTGCCCTCGACATTCTCCAGGAAATACTTATGGGTACCCAGAAGATCCGTACTGCCAAGCAGAATATGGGACTCCTCAAAAAAGATATGGTCAATGTGATTACCAATGGCCACATGCCCCTTACCGCTCATGTTGTCATTGAACTGGCCTCCACGCCTGAATGGCAGGACAAAGCCAAGCAAGCCGGTGCCAGTGGTCTCCAAATCCTGGGCCATGTTTGCGAAGGCCAGCAGCTGTTAAACTACAAGGATACTGGAGAGATGAGCGCTTACGCCGGGCAGGAAGGCGAGTGGCTCTCAGAAGAGTATCTCCTGGCTACCGGCGCTGTGGACCTCTTTATGTTTGACTATAACTGCACCATTCCCACTTTGCCGCTCTATGCCAAACGGTTTGGTACGACCATGGTAAGCACGCACGAAGTCATTCGTATGCCAGGCACTGAGGTTGTCGAGTTTAAGCCTGAAGAAATGAAAAAGCAGGCGGAAAAAATTCTCGATATGGCAATTAGTGCTTTTAGCAAACGCAAAGCCGAAAACCGGGAAGTATACATTCCACCTCATGTATCTGATGGCTGCATGATTGGCTTTAGCACCGAGTCGGTTAAAGAAGCGCTTGGAGGCTCCTGGAAACCGCTCATTGATGCAATTGCTGCCGGTAAAATCCGGGGTATTGCCACTATCGTCGGCTGTACCACCGCCCGGTATGGTCAAGGTGGCAGTAACATCTTCCGTATCACCAAAGGCTTAATCGAAAAAGACATCCTGATTTTGTCAGGCGGCTGTACATCGTCAGTGATGGAGTATACTGGCTTAACAAATCCGCAGGCGGCCGAAGAATGCGGCCCCGGGCTCAAAGAGGTGTGTAAAGCCCTCGGTATTCCGCCTGTTCTCTCATATGGCGCCTGTGTCGATATCGGTAAAATGACCCAAACGGCCAAAGAAATCGCCGATGCTTTGGATGTTGACACCAATAAATTGCCACTTGTTATCGGCGCACCTGAATATCTTGAACAAAAGGCTGTTGCTGATGCCTGCACCGCGATTGCTTTAGGCTGGTTGGTGCATGTTGCTCCGGTACCGTCAGTCACCGGCAGCGACCTTGTTGTTAAGACGCTGACCGAAACCACCGAAACCCTGGGACTGGGTAAACTCACGGTAGAAACCAGTGCAGACAAGACTGTGCAAATCTATGTTGATCACATTGAGAAGAAACGTAAAGAGCTGGGACTGAATTAAACAAGAAAGACTGAAATAAAAAGAGATTGCCACGCTAGCGCTCGCAATGACGGTTATATCAAGTCATTGCAGGGCGATACGCGTGGCAATCTTTTTTGTTCATGGCCGTTACCCCTATGCGGAGATAAGCGGGTAAAGAGCGGTTTCCTCTCTGGCGGTACGTGCTTTAATTGCTTTAGTAATCTGTTTAAGCTCGGTTAAAAAGACGGGAGCATTACCGTTTATTTTATGTATCAGAATTTATAAGTTTAGAGAGGCTACGGCAGGAGAAATGGCGCGGGTTTGCGGAAATACGGAGGCATGAAGAAGAACATCTTATGGCAGATCTTTTTTGATGCAAAACAGAATTGGAAGCGGTTCGTCGAGAA
>NZ_DATMYD010000053.1:0-42094 GCF_035561155.1 Sporomusa sp.
CAGACTGTGTGAAAACGGCCCCGATATTCACATAAAATTACAGATATGATAAAATATAGATATAATTCAAGTAATTAGAAGGTGGATATATGGGCTATATAAAGGGCGAAGATCGGAATCAAACCTTCCTATTTCCAGAAAGTATTGATGATTATATTTGCGAGGATAACCCCGTTCGTATCATTGATGAATATGTCGATCAACTGGATATGAAGGAATTAAAATTTCAAAAAGCAATCTGCGCAAATATAGGACGCCCTTCATATAATCCCAAAGACCTACTTAAGCTGTATCTATATGGATACCTTAACCGAATTCGTTCATCCCGTAGGCTTGAACATGAGGCAACCCGCAATATTGAAGTCATCTGGCTTTTAAAGAAAATGAAGCCCGATTTTAAAACAATCGCTGACTTTCGCAAGGATAATAAAAAAGCACTGAAAACTGTGTTTAGACAGTTCGTCCGCTTGTGTGATGGATGGAATTTATTCGGTAAAGAACTGGTAGCTATCGATGGGACAAAGATTCGCGCCTGCAATAGCAAACGGAACAATTTCAGCTCTAAAAAGTTGGAACGCCATATTCAATATATCGACGAAAAAATTGATACATACCTCAAGGAGTTAGAAATCGGCGATCAAATGGAAGCCTCTGAGAGAAAACCAAATGCAGAAGAAATCCAACAACGAATAGAAGAACTTCGTAACCGCAAGGAAAAATATGAGGCTTACCAAGACCACCTAGAGAAAACCGATAGCAATGAACTCTCCACAACCGATCCAGATAGCCGACTTATGTGCAATAACAACAATAACGTGGATGTAAGCTATAATGTCCAAGCAACAGTAGACTCCAAACATAAATTGGTTGCTGATTTTAAAGTGACATGTAAACCAAACGATCTGGGTGAACTGGATAATATGGCGCTTCGTGCTCAAACAGTGTTTGGCGTTCAGAAACTAGAGGTTCTAGCTGATAAGGGGTATTATAAAGCGGAAGATCTGAAAAAATGTGTAGACAAACACATCACACCATATGTTCCTAAACAAACCTATTCTAACGGAACTGGAGACAAAGATTTTTATACCGATCAATTTTGCTATGACGCCGAAAAAAGACTGTACCGCTGCCCTGCTGGAAAAGAACTTTATTACACTAGGAACCGAATCACCAAAGCCAAGGGGATAATTGGGTACGATTACAGTAATTATGAGGCCTGCCAATCCTGCCAATTTAAAGAGCGCTGTACTAAAAGCAAAAAGGGTAGGAGCATTTATCGTCATGTCGACCAAGACTTTCTAGATACTATCGACCTACAGACTGAAACTAACAAGGAAAAGTATAAGCTGAGACAGATGATCATAGAACACGTCTTCGGCACAATAAAAAGAGGCTGGGGAGCATACTACTTTCTGACCAAACGCAAGCTGTCGGTCAGCGGGGAGATTTCTTTGTCCTTTTTGGCCTATAACCTTAGGCGAGCCATAACCATATTAGGAGCAAAAGAAATACTTAATAGACTGAGGGAAACGAGAGAACTAGCCTTGGCGAAAGCGGACTAGTTCTCTCGTTTTTTCGAGTTTTATTTCTTCAACACCTAGAGCTTTAATTTAATAGAAAAAATCGGCAAATAGGAAGGCATTTTTCACACGGTCTGACGGTTCTTTTGAGTCATGAGATTTCAAAGCACACATTTAGTCTGCTATTACTTAAAAGAATAAAAGCCTGAGAGAACCTCCGAACCTCTCCAGGCTTTATTACGATAGGGAGTGTATTTGCAGTTTTGGGTAATTTTAGGTATCATTCTAGATAAATGAGCCAATCATCACGTCAAGGAGTGACTCAATTGTTTAGTTTTATCCTAGAATTTAAATGGATCATTCTATTTGTTTTTGAATTTTTTGCCTGGGCTGCGACTTTTTTCATGTTCTATGCCAGGTATAAAATGCGGTCACAGGTATGGTTCCGGGTAGCGTCGATAGCCCTGATTCTTACCGGCGTTATTCCGCAAGTACTCTTAGGCGTAGTTAATTTTATTGCAACCAGAGAGGTTGATTTATTCACAATTGCTATTGTGCTTTTGATCGTGTACGGGCTTACCATCGGTAAAAAGCAGGTGGCTGCGGTAGATAATTGGGCGCAAAAAAGATTCTCTAAAACACCAGAAGACCTGTAATCGTGCTCACTAATCACCGCTCAATATCTTTTGATGGATTCGCAATATCATTTGACCGTATGTTTTCCCAGGAACAGCCCATTTGCCATTCAGGTCAGTCCAGGTGCGAGCTTGTCCAAATTTTGCCGTACGTTTAACTAGCTCATAACGTGGGTCAACTATTTCCAGCTCCGGCGGCTTAGTCGAAGTATATGCCAAGAGGTGCTGGACCTGCGCTCTAACGCCAATTTGTGCTGTCGGAAACCACGCACCTTTTACCCCGCCGCCGGTTGTCCCCAGACCACTGTAATTGTTTTGTAGCGGTATAACGTCGCCGCCGTAGCGGAAATGCCCAGTCTCATGGATTGCCTGGGCGAATGCCACGTCCGGCCTAATCCCCTCTAATTTGCTCTCTTGGTAGAAAAAACTCACAAGTTGCTCAACTGATACCGTTAATAATGGTATACGACCTCTTTTGCGTAAATATGCTACACATTGCTCTTGGGTAGCTAATGGCTCCCCCATAATCGACAAATCAATATTGGACGGCGTCTTCAACTCTATCGGCATCTCTTTCGCCCAAGCAGTATGAGGAAAAAGCAAGAGCAAAAATAAAAGGAAAATCACAACATATCACTCCAAGCTGTTTCATGTATTATTAAAAAAGACTCGTGTACTTCGGTTGCGCAGACATGTCAGCATGACCTATCTTCACCTCTTAACTTGGTCTTTATTCATTCCCCTTCACCGCGAGATTGTCCTGCTTGGAGCAGCAAAGGAATAGGCTGACGTCTGCCGCGTCAGTAACTATGAAAGGCCCAACCCCTTATTTAGAAAGGGTTTGGGCCTTTCATATGTTGTTTTTTATTAGCGGTGCCAGTGACCCGGTTGCTCGCTGTCCGATTGGGCCGGTCTATTATTTAAAGCGCTTTTGACTGTGGAATTTTTTGCAAAAGTAGCTACTAGTTTACTTGCTACCCGGGCATTGGCCAATCCGGCAGGACCGCCGATACATCCACCGGTGCAGGACATGCCTTCCAGAAAATTGACCTCCATTTTGCCGGACCGAATCAGCTTAAGAGCGTTGGCGCAATTTTCAAGACCTTCGGCACTATGGGCCTTGACGGTGGCTTCAGGGTCAAGACCGGCTACTGCCGCCTGCACTGCTTTGGCCACGCCGCCTGCACAAGCAAAGGCATTGCCGGTAGTGGAAGCAGCTGATTGAAACTCGCTTTCGGCGACAGTACTTAACTCAATGCCCTTGCCTGTCAACATAGCATCAATTTCTTCGAAGGTAAGGGCAAAATCTACCAAATCGGAGTGATTTCGAGCTTCTGATTTTTTGGCGATACATGGCCCAATAAAAACAATAACAGCCTCTGGATTACTATTTTTTATAATTTGCGCTATCGCCAACATGGGAGAAACCGTAGATGATACCATATCCTTCATGTCCGCAAAATGTTTTTCTACCAGAGCAACAAAAGCCGGACAGCAGGAAGATGTCATAAACGGACGTTGCTCCGGTACTGTTTCCAAAAATTCGTTTGCTTCCTTGATCGTTACGATGTCCGCACCATAGGCTACTTCTTTTACCTCATGAAAGCCAAGTTGCCTGATAGCATTGATCATTTGCCCTGGTTTAGTCTTAGCTCCAAAATGCCCGGCAAAAGCAGGCGCCAGAATGGCATACACCTGTTTCCCGGTTTTGATCTGTTGGATAACCTGGACTAAAAGGGAGCGGTCACCAATGGCCCCAAAGGGACAGGCTTCCCGGCAAGCGCCGCACTCGACGCATTTATCCTGATCGATCACAGCTTTGCGGTCACTACCCGCTATGATGGCCTGGACGGAGCACACCCGTTCACAGGGCCTGCTGATTTCTATAATGGCGCCGTATTGGCAGGATTTTTTACATAAGCCGCACTCTACGCAGCGGGTTTTATCAATATAGGCCCGGTTTTGCACCACCATGATGGCCTTTTTGGGGCAGCTGTTTATACAATTGTGAGCCAGACAGTTACGGCAGGCATCTGTGACCAAAAATTTATCAATGGGACACTGATCACATGCTTCCGGTAATACATGGATAAAAGGCATATCCTCTATCTCACCGGCCAAAGCACCGGCTGCCGCTTCCTCCTGAGTGAGATGCAGCGGTTGACTCAGTGTCAGATTAATACGCTGACGCAATACTGCTTTTTCTTTATGAACACAGCAACGATATCTGGGCCCGGCCTCAGATACAATGGTGTCCATCATACTCCCGATATCCCTCTCTAAGCAGTCCTCATAGGCCATTCTGGCGATTTCCGCTAACACCTTGCTGCGGATTCTAACAACTTCGGTAACTTGTGATACTGGCATAAATAAGACCCTCCTCGCGTCGTGCGCTTTCTCGTAATTGTTTTGAAAATTGCTTCAGATAAATAAAAATGTTGCTATAGCTGATAAAAGCCGACACAATGAGCACTTTATATGGCATCCCCACCATTTGTTATTTTACCAAACTTATTATTTTATAACACTTAGTATATAATTATACTCATTTACAACGATCGTGTAAAACGTTTTCCAATCTTTCTCCATCCCGGGGCCTTCCAATATCTGTACTCGTAAAAAAACTGACCTACTGTTTACCATACACAGTAGGTCAGTTTTGCAGACACGCGTCTGCCTATACCCATTTTTCCGGATTGAGTTCTGCCAGTTCAGGCAAGACAAACCTTCCGTCCTTGCGAACAAGTTTGTCATCAAACCAAATTTCACCGCCGCCATAAGCCGGAGTCTGAATCGCTATAATGCCGTTGATATCAAAACATTAATTACGCAAGTTTTATGCCAAGATTATGCAGGTTTTTTTCTTATTTAGAGAGGACTTTTCGGCTATACCCAGTATTTATACAAGAAATAGAGAATGAGGGTTTGCCGCCTACGAGAAGACACTCATTACGGGAGAGGATATATTGCGTAAACCGGTTATTGGAATTACATGCAACACAGTATTAGCCGAAGGAACTATGCTGCCCGGCATGGTTAGAGCCTTTGCCAGCACTGACTACATCCATGCCGTAGCCAAAGCCGGGGGAGTACCACTATTATTACCTCCGGTTGCCGATCCGGCAATTGCCCGCAGCCAAGTTATCGCTATCGATGGCTTAATAATGTCAGGCGGGCCAGATGTCGATCCCTTACTTTACGGAGAAGAACCGCTAGAAAAACTGGGAGTAGTAAACCTTTGCCGCGATGAATACGAATTGCTGGTAGTCAAAGCAGCCGCTGAACTCAAAAAACCAATGTTGGGCATTTGCCGGGGTATACAAATCATCAATGTAGCCTATGGGGGAACATTGTATCAAGACGTTTCTCAAATAACAGGCTGCAGCATCAAGCATTTCCAAACCACGGCTCAAAGAGAGGCTCTGTGGCACACCGTATCTATTGAACCGCAATCGGTCTTAGCCACCATTTTGGGTCAGCAAGCAATACGAGTCAACAGCTATCACCATCAGGCGATCAAAAATCTTGCGCCAGGATTTATTGTAACTGCCGGGTCAAAAGACGGAGTCATCGAAGCGATAGAGCTTCAAAATGAACATTTTGTATTGGGAGTTCAGTGGCACCCAGAAATGCTGGCGGAAAAATCACCGTCCATGCTAGCCCTGTTTGAAAAACTTGTTAAAGCAGCAGCAACCCAAATATAAAACAGATGAGCGGGCCGTATGGCTCGCTCATCCTATTTTTTTACTCCCCTTCGGGTATCCGCTTTTACTGATATAGCTTTATTCTGACTGTCTCTGTTCTTTAGCAATCCGGGACTCTTTTTTTACAAGTACGTCACCGCTGTTATAATCGATTTCAATCTCGTCACCGACAATATTTGCCCATTGATATTTATCATATTTCTCGTCCCACCATTGTTCGCACGCTGTTGAAACCTCCCCCATTTCCCGGATGAGTATATCATACAGGCAGCAGTATAATTCTTCCTTGTCCATATCCACAAGTCTTTTTAAAAGCAGCTTGATCTCAGCTTTGCGGTTTGCCAAATACTTGATTGACGCCGCTTCTTCATTTGTTACACGGCCTATCGTTACTTGTTCGCGCATCTTAACGCTAGGTTCCGGTAACATATCCGTCATCCCAATTGTTTGACTATTGGCACTTTCTTCAAGCTCTATAGTCTGTAATGCATCTCTAACCTTTTCCGGTAAAATTGTTTGTAATTCTTTCGGTTTTAACGGTTTGATAAGGTAATCATACGCACCCATTTCCAGCGCCTGTTTTATGCTGGCAGTATCAGCCACTGCCGAATAAACAATGACAGGAATATGCTTAAAGAGAACACTTGCCTTAATTTGCCCCAGCACCTCAAAGCCTGAAATTGTTCCCGGCATCACAAGGTCCAGGATCACCAAATCAACAGGGTGGTTGTTTATCATCTCCAGGGCATTAACGCCGTCAGCAGCCTCCAAAAAACTGAAATCCGGCAAACCGCTTAATGCTACTTTAACAACCTTCCGATTTAAAAGTACATCATCAACTAACAGTACCGTGTATGTCACAGTTCTTCACCACTCTTCAGTCATAATATGCTGGCGGCATTTTTAAGGGCTGAGCCCACCTGCCTGCAGTCACCCTCGATCTTGTCCAGTAGCGCTCTTGCTGCTTCAAGATCTTCCCTCTTGGCCTGCTGCTCGAGACTGTCGAACAATTCGGCAAGCTGTTTAGCACCAATAGTGGCACTCATCGACTTTAACCCGTGAGCAGCATCGCTTATCTGCCTGGCGTCATAATACTCAAAAGCCTGTTTTAACTTGGCCATAAGCACAGGTAATTCTTCTAAGTAAGCGTCAATAAATATGCTGATATCTGTCTGGCCACTATCAGCTAACTCTTTAAGTTGTCTGAGCATCGCCCTGTCAATACCATCATCTGTCTCAGGGATTAGCCAGCGTGTAATTATTTGCCTGAGTTCTTCACCCGATACGGGTTTTACCAGATAATCGTCCATACCGGCCGCCAGGCATTTTTCCTTGTCACCACTCAGGGCGTTAGCCGTCAAGGCGATGATCGGGGTATGCCTTCCAGCCGCGGTTTCCAGGTCTCTGATCGCCCGCGTGGCCGCAAATCCATCCAATCCCGGCAGGCCGCAATCCATGAATATTAGTTTGTAGCTAGTTCTAGCCGCCATTAGGACAGCTTCCTGACCATTCACTGCCAAATCACACAGTAAACCTAGGTGCCTGATCTGCAATATGAATACCTGCTGGTTGACCGGATTATCTTCCACAACCAGTACATCGCCGGTTTTATCCTGTACTTTGCCGCCTCTCTCATTCAGCCAGGCGGGCAGCACATTCATGTCATTAAGTGTGTCAAAAGGCCTCATGTCACTAGTAGCAGCATCTCCCGGCACGGCCTGTAAGGTAATTGTGAACCAGAAGGATGACCCGCTGCCTTTAGCGCTATCTACGCCCAATTCACCGCCCATCATTTTTATCAGGCTTGACGAGATAGACAAACCTAGGCCTGACCCCAAATACTTTCTTGCATTCGCACCCTCAGTCTGGGCGAATGGCTGAAACAGCTTATTTATTTCATCCTGGGTGAGCCCGATACCGGTATCAGTAACAGTTACTTTCACGTTGACTGTTTTCTCATCTCGCCCGAAACATTCAGCTTTGATGTCGACGCGCCCGGCATCAGTAAATTTAACGGCATTACCGGCAATGTTCAAAAGCACCTGCTGCAGCCTGACAGGATCGCCGCCCACGATCGGCGGAATCGCCGGATCAATGGCCGTCGTCAAGCTAATGCCTTTAGTAACGGCTGTGGCCTGGAGAATTGTATCTACACCGGCAAAGAGTGCCCGGAATTCAAAATCAACGGTTTCCACTGTCATTTTTTCAGCCTGAATCTTAGAGAAATCTAAGACATCATTAAGGACAGTCAACAGCGACCGGGCCGAATAGGCAATGGCTCTGACATAATCGCGCTGATGGCTGTCAAGCAGGGTTGCTTCTAAAAGCTCGACCAACCCTAAAATACCGGTAACCGGTGTACGGACTTCGTGGCTCATGTATGCCAAAAACTGGCTTTTAGCCTGACTCATAGCTTCAGCGGCCTCTTTAGCTTGCTTTTCTGCCAGATATATCTTTTCCGCTGCAAGTTCCGAGATACGCAAAGCGAAAAACAGTGCAAGGATTACAATAAGCACAGTTGCCGCAATGCCATAGACTACAAACTGGGATGCCACAACAGCGTCTTGCCATTTATGTGCATCAATATCCATGCCAAAAGCGGCAATCACCCGTCCGTCGGCCGGATCGCGCACCGCAGCAATTCCGGACACCCAAACGCCCCATTCGTCGGCCAACGGCCCTTCGATAAACGGCTGGCTATTCAGAAATATTTGCCTTAATTCTTCAGATGCATCGTTATACTTTGTGCCAGGCGAAGAATAATCCCTTGAGTTCTCAGGCTCAGAATCCATGATAAATACTAATTCTCCGTTGACCATTTTCAGTAGGTATACAAACCGGCAATCAGGATTTAGGGAACGGGCCGCGATAAGCTGCTGCCGCAGACACTCATAATCGGCAGTACCTATATCTGCCGAAGTTGCCGTTAATCTTTCCACCTGTTCGCGATTAACAATCGCAGCTGCCGTCACCGCTCTGAGCAACAGCTTGCTTCGCAGTTCATCTTCAGTTACTTTTGCAGCCAAGCGGGCCCCCAGCCAGCTGAATGCCAGCACTACTACGGTTATGGCAACAAGCCAGCGTCGGTAATGTCTCAAACCGCGCCCCTCCTAAACCAACAACAATGATCAACTACCAGAAATAATTCGCCATCATTCTCCTGTTTCCTGTATTAAAATTCCATTTTTTTGATGTGCATTATAACCAGGCTACTTTTCGGATACAATAGGGGCGGAGGGATGTCAAAAATGAATGAAATCGTTTGTATGAGCTGCCATAATTGCCTGCCGGCCGATTTATCCTCATGTCCTGGTTGTGGCAGTGAGATTGTCCTAGATGGCGATAGCAAAAATGTGATCGACCGACTGCAGCCTAATTGCCTTATTCACCGTTACGAGGGCTCCGACCTTTTAGAACCAGCTGTTATCCTTAAGGAAACAAAGGCCAACTGCAAAGTAGCCACAAGACTTAAAGAATATTCTAAGCCCGTAACAGTACCCAAAGTCAAAGTATATACTTTTGACCAAAAGATTCTGGGGGCTATTCAAGCACTCAGAAATGAGCGCACCGCTACCGTGTATCGATATGATCAGCTAATCCAGGCTCATTGGCAGAACCTAAAGCTATACCAAGAGTAGTGTTGCTACCTAATGCCTTTTACCGGATTACTTCATAGTACTGCAGCAATTCGCTGACTGTTACCATCTGGTAGCCCTGCTCACGCAGCTTGTCAATAATTACAGGCATTGCCTGGGGCGTAGGCAGCGGATACTGCCCGTCATGCATGAGAATAATGCTGCCAGGCTGCACATTATCAAGCACTGTTTTAACCACTTGTTCAACCGACCCCTGCCGCCAGTCGCCAGTGTCAACAGACCATAGTACAGTAGCATAACCCCGTTCCCGCGCTAACGCCACTACTCCGTCGTTATACGCCCCGTCAGGCGGCCTAAACAGGGTTGGCTTCGGGGCCACCGGCTGAAGTACCGTTTCCAGTCGCTCAAACTCAGCTATTACCTCTGTGGCAGTTAACTTATTCAGGCGTCTGTGGCTGTACGCATGGGATGCTATTTCATGCCCATCTGCTACTTCCTGGGCTACAATCTCCGGATGAGCCTCAGCATTTGCGCCTAAAACGAAAAAAGTCGCCTTTGCCTGTTTTTCTTTCAACACCGTCAATATTTCAGGTGTTGTTTTGTAATGAGGTCCATCATCAACAGTAATCGCGACTACCTTATGCGTAGTCGGTATTTTTCTGATTACCCGGCTTTTATCATCAAACACATCAACAGCTTGATGCAAGATACTGCACATTAACCCGACAGTAAGCACGGTAATACTAAAAAAGCTGCGGCGAAGCACACTATTTCTGTTCATATTAGCCCCCCTGTGTAAAGGTTCTTCTTGATACTACGCCAGCGGCCTGCAAGATATGACAGTAAGTGGGTATGACCTGCCCGGATGGGTAATATAATAATATAGCTGATGAAAAGGGGGTATTCCATGGGGCGCCTGCTATTACGTCTTACCGCCTTAACTATACTGTTTCTTTGGGTAGTTGCCAGTGTTACTTTCGCTGCACCACCGACCCTGTCCGCCCAAGGGGCAATTTTAATGGATTCCAAAACCGGCCAAGTACTCTATGACAGAAATATGAATAAAAAACTCGCGCCAGCCAGCACTACCAAAATTATGACAGCCATAATCGCAATTGAGAGCGGGCGCTTGGACGAAACAGTGCGTGTCAGCGCTAACGCGGCTTCCACCGGCGGATCTTCGCTTAACCTCTATCCCGGACAGAATATCACGCTCCGTGAGCTGGTTACCGGCCTGCTGCTCCGTTCAGGCAACGATGCCGCAGTGGCTATTGCTGAACATCTGGCAGGTTCTGTTGATGCTTTTGTTGAAATCATGAACAAAAAAGCCGCCAGCATCGGCGCAGTCCATACTCATTTCAGCAATCCGCACGGCCTTACCGCTCCCAACCATCTGTCTACTGCCTTCGATTTAGCCTGGATAACCCGGTATGCTTTGACTAATCCTACGTTCGCTGAAGTCGTAAGCACTAAGGAAACAAATATAGAATGGCTTGATCGTAAAGGCAAAAGTCAGGATCGAAATCTCCGCAATACAAACAAGCTGCTTTGGATGCTTGAAGATGCTGACGGCGTAAAAACAGGGACAACAAACCGGGCTGGCCCATGTTTGGTATCAAGCGCAACCCGCAGCAACCAGAAGCTTATTGCAGTGGTATTACATGACCATTCGCGCTGGTATGATTCGATGCAGCTCTTAAAATACGGGTTTGATTCCTATGACTTATATGAGTATGCAGAGCAAGGGGCAGTATTAGCTTCACTGCCTGTAGAAAATGGTATGACCGGTATCGTTGATGCCATCGTAGATGCCCCGGCCTCCCTGGTGGTCAGCACTGCTGACTACTCTTCAGTAACAGTAGAAGTCGATTTACCGGAAAAAATAAAGGCCCCGGTATACCAGGGCCAAAAAATCGGTGAAATCATATTTTATGTAAAAGATAAAGCCGTAAAAACAGTGGATATCATCGCCGGGAATGCCGTTGAGGAAAGCACCATGAGCAAAATCCTGCTCCGGCACTGGATGGATACTATGAGACGACTATCCGGCTGGGGGATATTATAACAGACCTTCTGATTGGCTTTAAACTAGAGTGGTTTCCGGTAGAAGAATGGCAGATAGTGCTGGAACCCAATATCACGGAAGTTCAATATAGCCTCAGTGCCGCCAACAAACAACACACCGCCTGGTTTAAGCGCGGCAAAGAAGCGGCGGTACAGCCCGTCCTTGGCTTCTTCAGTAAAATAGATTACAACATTCCGGCACAAGATAAGGTCAAAACCTGATTCAAACTTATCGACCAATAAGTTGTGCTGCTGAAAATCGATCCGCGTTTTCATATCATCACCAATGGTGGCTATGCCGTCTGCCTGCTTAAAATATTTATTTAGCCGGGCAGGCGGTATATTTTTCAGTTCGTTAGTTGTATAAGCCCCTAGCTTGGCTTTGGCCAGCATCTCGACATCCAGGTCAGTTGCCAAGATGCGGTGTCTGGTATGAGGTGTAATCTCGTTGAGCATTATCGCCAGTGAATATGGTTCAGCACCAATCGAACAGCCGGCGCTCCAGATGCTAAGCTTCGAACTCTGTTTTAAAAGGTCAGGAATAACCTTTTTCTCAAGTTCATCAAACTTTTCCGGCGTACGGAAGAACTCCGTCACATTAATTGTGAGAAAATCAATAAACTCTTTATACAGCTTGGGGTTAGCCTCCAGCTTGCTGAAAAAATCCAGATACCCGTTCGCCCCGTGGCGGCTCATCATATTGCCGATACGCCGCTGCATTTGCGCCGGTTTATAGTCGTTAAGGTTAATGCCTGATTTAATATGAAGCTTCTGCTTAAACAGCTCCCAGTCTTTGTCGCTCATGGAAACCCCCTGTTATTATTGCTAGGCATATAAGTTATTACCTGAGTAATTGTAAGCTTTCGACGTAACATCGGTGTTTTCCTACCTATCTGATTGCTTATTTAAGCCCTTGCTAAACATATTAATACATAAACTGGGTCAGGCTTGACTGTCTTCAAATTGACTTATTCACCAAGCACAATAAGTCAATTAAATCAACAAGTCTAACCTGACCCCATAAATTGCTCTTATTTATTTAAGCCAAAACTTCTTCCACCGGAGTGACTGGCAGGTTGTGCGCTTCGGCAACGCCTTTAAATATTACCTTACCATCATAGACATTAAGGCCTTTTGCTAAGCCAGGATCAGCCTTAAGTGCGCCTTTCCAGCCCTTAGTAGCGATTTGCAGGGCATAATCGATGGTAACATTGGTTAGTGCAAAGGTTGACGTACGGGCAACAGCCCCAGGCATGTTGGCAACAGAGTAATGCACAACACCATATTTCACATAGGTTGGATCGCTGTGTGTGGTAACACGGTCAATTGTTTCCACTGAACCACCTTGATCGATGGCCACATCAACGATAACCGAACCCGGTTCCATAGTCTTAACCATTTCCTCGGTAACCAGTTTAGGAGCTTTGGCACCAGGCAGCAGTACAGCACCAACAAGGAGATCAGCCTTTTTAACCCAGCTGGCAATATTGTAGCTGTTAGACATTACAGTGGTTACCCGGCCGCCAAAGATATCGTCAAGGTATACCAACCGTTCAGCCGATTTGTCAATAATGGCAACGCGGGCGCCCATGCCGACAGCCATTTTAGCTGCGTTTGTACCAACAACGCCACCGCCGATAATAACAACTTGAGCCGATTCAACGCCAGGCACGCCTCCTAATAAAATACCTTTACCACCAAAAGGTTTTTCCAGGCAATGCGCGCCAACTTGCACGGCCATCCGGCCCGCTACTTCGCTCATCGGAGTCAAGAGCGGCAGCGTATGGTGACGTTCAATGGTTTCATAGGCTATACCAATTACTTTTTTATCCAGTAACGCTTTGGTCAGTTCCGGTTCGGGGGCCAGGTGCAAGTATGTAAACAGAATTTGTCCCTCATGGAACAGCTCATATTCTGGTGCAAGTGGTTCTTTAACTTTCATAATCATTTCAGACTGGTCAAATAGTGCTTTCTTATCAGCAATAATTTGCGCCCCGGCTTTCACATAACTTTCATCAGAAAAACCGCTGCCTACACCGGCGCTTTGCTCAACAAGCACAGTATGACCGGCTTTTTTAAGCGTTTCAGTACCTGCCGGAGTCAGGGCCACCCTGTTTTCATTGTTTTTAATTTCTTTAGCTACACCAATAATCATATATTTTGGCCTCCTTCTAAAATACGCTGCAGACGGCAGCGTTATCTTTCTCGTTCATTGTTTATTGCAATTGTTATGCCAATTATTATTCTTGTGATTTTTTTGGAGAAACTCTCCCTGATGGACCGCTATAATGCCAGCAAAATCAGGCATCAATTAGCAATCAGTCATTACGAGCAAAGAGAGAGCACGTGTTACCGGAAACTAATGTTTCCACTTGCTTGGCAATAAACTGTGCCATATGGAAACATTAGTTTCCATATGGCTTTGCTTTTTGTATACATAAAAACTACTTAGCGTTATTGATGTCCTGACCACCCTCAGCGCTCGATTTATCCCAGCCAAACATATAATATGCGGCCACAAGCAGCCCCAGCCAAATAGGACCTACAATCATGGCCACAAGCGTATCAGGGTCAAAGCACATGACAACGGCGACAAAAGCCAGAAAGGCAAGACAAACCCAGTTAACGACCGGATAGCCGGGCATGGGATATTTTAATTTGGCTTGCTGTTCAGGCGTCAACTCCTGCCGGAATTTCATCTGCACCAACACAATAACAGCCCACACCCACAGCGCAGCAAAGGTGCCGACACTTGTTACATAGGTAAACACCTTGCCAGGAACCAGATAATTTAAGACAACACCAATCAGCAGAAATACAGATGATACTAAAATCCCGTTCATCGGTACTTTGCGACTGCTCAGCTTGCCGAAAAGCTCGGGTGCCCGCCCTTGCAGCGATAAATTGTACAGCATGCGGCCGGTACTGAAGATCCCGCTGTTACAGGATGACAGCGCCGCTGTCAGGACAACAAAGTTAATGATGCCTGCCGCTGCCCGGACTCCTAGTTTTTCAAAAGTTAACACAAAGGGGCTGCCGATGGTTCCCAATTGGTTCCATGGGTAGAGTGACATAATGACAAACAATGCACCTACATAGAAAATAAGTATCCGCCAGAAAACCTTGTCAATAGCTGCTGGTAGCGTTTTCTCCGGGTCTTTCGCTTCGCCAGCAGTCACACCGACCAATTCGATGCCTAAATAAGCAAACATAACCATAACCAATGCCATAATCATGCCAGGCAAGCCTTTGGGAGTAAACCCGTCATACGCCCAAAGATTAGAGATACCAATAGGTATACCATTATTGCCGATGCCGAAGATAATCATGCCTAACCCGGCAACAATCATAATAACGATTGTGACAACTTTGATAAGAGCAAACCAGAATTCAAACTCGCCATAAGCTTCCACTGCAATCAGATTGACAACCGTCATGCATATCAACGCCGCCAGCGCCGGAACCCACTGCGGCACTTCCGGAAACCAAAACTGCATATATACCCCGACAGCCGTAATCTCGGCCATACATGTGACAACCCACATAAACCAATACGTCCAGCCGGTAATATAGCCTGCCATCGGTCCTAAAAACCTATTCGCGTATGCGCTGAATGAGCCTGACACCGGATACGCTACAGCCACTTCGCCAAGTGCACGCATAATGTAGAATATGATAATACCACCAATTAAATACGAAATCATCAAAGCCGGACCGGCTGTTTTTATGGCCGTGGCCGACCCCAGGAACAGGCCGACGCCAATCGCGCCGCCGAGGGCAATCAGTTGAATGTGACGTTCCTGCAACCCGCGATGCAGGTCTTCATGCAAACCATCTTTTTTAGACACGCCTTTCTCCTCCCTCATTTTACAAGTACCCGAAAAACACGCTCTGTTTACACCTCCACAAACTAGAATACAAATGCTCAATTTGTATTTATAGCACAAACTATGCCAATATTCGAAATATTGATACATCATCGTTTTGCGGCCTTTAATTACAGTAATTGGAAACTTATATTTACATTTAATGGCAGATAAAGTTTCCAGTTGGAATTAAATGTTTACAGTACACGACCGAAACGCACTCAAAACATTAACCCACCTTAACTTGTTTATATTGGAACTCTATTTATGCATTGTCGTGACTGTCTATATGTTGTTAATTTCCCGAAAAACATTGCCGTATCCGTGCATAGGCCCAATCTATTTCTTCGTGGGTAATGGTTAGCGCCGGAGCAAATCGGATAATATTTTTATGCGTTTCTTTGCAAAGCAGCCCATTTTCCTTCAGTTTTTCACAATATGGCCGCGCCGGAACAGAAAGTTCAAGACCGATAAACAAGCCTTTGCCGCGCACCTCCTGAATAACCGGGTTAGTCAATTGACGCAGTTTATCAATAAAATACTGTCCCACTTTGAGAGAGTTTTCCACAAGGTTTTCCTCTTCCATTACTTCCAGTGCAGCTACCGCTACAGCACATGCCAACGGATTGCCGCCAAAGGTAGAGCCATGTGAGCCAGGGTTAAATAAGCCAAGAATATTTTTGTCTGCAGCGATGGCTGAAATGGGGAGAACACCACCGCCCAAAGCTTTTCCTAAGACATACATATCGGGCGTGACATTTTCCCACTCACACGCAAACAGTTTTCCTGTTCGGCCAAACCCTGTTTGAATTTCATCAGCTACAAACAGTACATTATTTTTTTTGCACAATTCATAAGCGTTGCGGAGAAACCCTTCCTGCGGAATAACGATGCCGGCCTCGCCCTGAATGGGCTCTACCAAAAAAGCGGCTGTATTACCCGTAATTGAATTTTCTAGCGCGGCCAAATCGCCATAGGGAATTAAGGTAAAACCAGGAGTAAATGGCCCAAAATCTGTTTGATACTCTGAGGCTGAAGAAAATGAAGTTATAGTCACTGTCCGTCCGTGAAAATTACCTGTACAGACTATGATTTCAGCCTGGTTTTCCGGCACGCCTTTACAGCGATAAGCCCACCGGCGCACAGCTTTTATCGCTGTTTCCACTGCTTCAGCACCTGTGTTCATTGGCAGAAACATTTCTTTCGCAGTGAGCTTTGCTAGTTTCTCGAAAAGTTGATATAACTGGTCATTATAAAAAGCCCTTGATGTTAATGTTACTTTATCGGCTTGATCTTTTAAGGCCTTAATAATTTTCGGGTGTCTGTGCCCCTGGTTTAGGGCAGAGTACGAGCTTAGCATATCCATATAGCGGTTTCCTTCAGGATCTTCCACCCACACTCCCTCGGCTTTAGTAATTACTATAGGAAGCGGAAGATAATTATGCGCCCCCATCAGTTCAGTCATTCTTATAATCTCATCAGATATAATCATAGTGCCACTCCCCCAATTCTTTGTAATTATCTATTTGAGCAACTCTTCAGATGTTTTTTCTAAAAAAAAACTTCCTTAGTAAAGGAAGTTTATCTGACTATATTCCCAGACTCTGCCTCATCAAATTCAGCGCCGCCTCGGGATACCGTTCCGCCAGTAAGCCGGCAGCCGCCATAACATAATGCCTGTCGATAAGTGCCTGGCCGTCACGGGGCAGCAAGCAGCTATTACCTTGTGAAACATTAATCTTGCTTAGAAAAGCAAGCCCTGCCGGCAGTCTGGTCAGCGCCCCGCCTGTGCCGATAATCCATTTGACACCTGTCAAATCCTTGCCCCTGGCAACTGCCATCCGGCCTGTCGGCCCATAAATGTATTCGATGGTGCCGGTATGGCGTTTTATAGCAGTATTTACCGCAATTTCAGTCAGAATTCCGGCAAACTCTTTCTCGGCCGCAGTCACGGGCAAGGGCGTCCGCAAGCTTGCTAATTGCGTAGACGTACAACCAAACCGCTCACATAACTGCTCAATATCGGCTAATTCCAATACATTGGCTGAATTGACGTAAACGCCCAAGTCACCCTCAACCGTACGTTTGGCTAATGGTTCAGGCGTAATTAACATAGCGGCAATCTCAGGATCGGCCTCAGCCACCGAATGCACATCGGTAGTCGCACCGCCAACGTCTAAGACAACAAGGTCGCCAATCTCCTCGCGCAGTAAGCGGACAGCCTGCATGACCGCCCCCGGTGTCGGAATAATGCGCCCGTTAACCAGTTTGCGGATTTTATGCATCCCTGGCGCTTCGGTAATATGTTTTTCAAAAACTTCATGGATAACTCGCCGGGTAGGTTCAATATTGAGCTGATCAATACGCGGGTAAACATTATCAACCGCTTTTATACTAAAGCCACTGCCGGCAAAAATTTCGCATACCTGCTGTTTAGCCGCAACATTGCCCGCATAGATAATAGGGGTAGACGGCGCTAAACCGGTTGCCAGCCGGCGGGCGTTGGCAATAGCGGTTAGTTTTTCACCATAATCAACGCCACCGGCAAGCAGAATTATATTAGGGTTAATCTGTCGAATACCGTCAAGATCGGATTCACTCAGCTCCCCGGCTGTTACCAGATGAATGTTGGCGCCCGCCCCCAGAGCAGCTTCCTTGGCGGCTTTGACAGTCATGTCATACACCAGACCATGTACTGTCATCCGCAAGCCGCCGGCAGCGCTGCTGGATGCCACCATTTCCTGCCACTCGGCAGGAGCGCCCAGCTTTTCTTGCAGGGAATCAATGGCATGATTTAATCCCAGCGTTACATCCCCATCAAGCACAGTAGTTGCAGCCTGCCCTTGCCCAATCAGCTCCGGCAGGCCTCTCCTTATACCGGTAAAGGCACTGACAACAGTCGTTGTACTGCCAATTTCAGCGACAAGCACATCAATAGCTGCCATAGTTATCTATGCCTCAGTTCTTTATGGCGTTTTACCAGGAAGCTGGCAACATGCACGCCCTTGGTACCCCGTCCGAAACCTGCATCCATTCCTTCCTCAACGGCAATTTCATTGCTTACCTGTGTACCGCCGCAGACAATAATAAGATTATCCCTGATGCCTTTTTCCTGGCAATATTGGTGTAAGCGCCGCATATTAATCCGGTGGATATCGGCATGTGAAATAACCGTGCTGGCCAAAATGGCATCTGCGCCAAGTTCAACAGCCGCATCAGCCAGTTTTTCCATAGGTACTGAAGTTCCTAAATGGTGGCATTCAATACCAAATTTTTCGATACCGCCATGTTTTATATCCAGTATTTCCCGCAGCCCTACTGAATGTTCATCCTCACCGACAGTGGCGGCAACTATTTTAAACTTGTGTTCGGCCACATACTGCCGAATAGTATCTTCAGTAAGCGTTTCAGCCACTGGGGGTATTACCAGCTCTGCCGGGTCAACGGCAAAGGGAACCCGTCCTCTCACTTCCACCAAGGTGCCTTCAGACGGATGCATAACCTGTTTGTGAATTACTTCAACATCCTCAAACCCCATTCGTTCACCAATGCTTTTAGCCGCAAACTCAGCAACACGTTCGGCTGCCGGCAAAAACATCGTCATACAGACAATGCCGTCACCATACCACTGCACCTCGGGACGCAGAAGACCCTGCCGACGCTCGGCGTCATATTCGGACATACGGCGGTATACATTGTCGTCCGGATCTAATTCATCAATCCAGACAATTTTGTCCGGGTTGCACAAGGTACAACCGGCAATCAGATCACACGCTTTAGCCACACCGTCCGGTAAAGCGTTATAGCCAAAGTGATCACATACCGGCGCCATATAGTCGGCATCCCGGGGTACGATCGTGCCAACTCCCACTCCGCCACTCATCTGGCGGGCAATGCCATCGCCATTACGTTCAGGATACATGCCTGAGTCGACAAAGAAGCCTTGGCTGACTGCCGTAAAATATCCACCGGCAACCAAGATTTCTTCCATAAACAAGCAGGCACGTTCTTTCAGTTCGCGAACTTTGACGCCCAACTCCCCGTCAAAGTTTAGACTAACCATGTCCTGCAAGCCGTCAAGTCCAAGCAACGCCTGCTTAGCCGTATTAACTCCGTGGATATTATTGTAATGCCAGGGAACATTCCGGCCTTCATCAGGCGTAATGGTACTCTGAATGTCAGCGCTGGTCAGCCGGGATAACAAGGTGTTCAGCACATGGGTAACTGTTACTTCCCTGGTGCACGACTCCATGTATTTGGTATTCATCTGAGCCCGGAACCTAAAACCTTCAAATAATTGACGTAACGCAACAGCATACGGCAGATCGAGACTAACGCACGGTGCTGGCGGTGCAGTGGGCGGTACTGTTGACAGACAAATTTTATCTTTCGGCATGCCCGCCATGACTGAGTACTGGCAGTTAATGGCATGCTGTACCATCAGTTCAGGCATGACTTTCCAGGCTTCACGAGCTGTAGCGTTGGCATTGTGAGCCCCGTCGATTTGCGCCATGCCATTAGCAGCCATAATTCGTTTGGCAACGGCAGCATCAACAAAAGAACGGTACATGTTGACATTTCTATACAACACATTGTATTGGGGATCCTGGTGGGCGCCGTTTACTCCTTCTTCAGCCAGCAACACCCCTACCTCAGGGCCGGCTACCCCGCTCACATACGAGTGAAAATTAATCGGCCTGCCAACCTCATCTTCAATTATATCAAGCGCTTTACGGGTAGCCCGCAGCTGTTTGCGCGTGATAGGTACACCGCCAACACCTTCGGGCGTGCCTTCAATTAACCCATCGAAATGGCTTTGTCCAGCCGTACGAATGACCATAATGTGATCCGCGCCATGCCAGGCCGCCATCCGCATCCGGCGGATATCATCTTCAAATCGTCCTGAAGCAATCTCGGTAGTTATCACACAATCGGGCTGGGGATCAATATTGTTAAAATACTTGGCAGCCGGCAACGGGCAAGACTGTTTGAGCGGTTCTGTTACCTGGCGGTACGCAAAAGGTCCTGTCTGCTCTGTTCCTGCAGGGGTCCGCCACGTCCAGCCTCTGCGCCGGGAACGGTAATGCTGTAAATCGGCCAGTATATTGCCTACATCCAGTTTTTCATCAGCTTTCACTGTCATGAGCAGTCTCCCCTTTTTGCCAAAATTCCTGCAGCCGGTCCCACCCCAGTCCTTGCGCTAAACGTAGTCCTGCTTCCCGGTAAGATATATTTTCAAGCTGGGCCACCCGCCATACGGCGTGTCCTGCGCCTTTACCCAGCAGTTCTTTTTCTACGCATTTGTCGACAATTTCTTTAGCCTCTATGCTGGAAAAACCCATGCGAAGTAGCACTGAACGCTCAACAGAAGGCGAAGTGTGAGTACGGGCCAATTCCACTAGCGGCTGAACCACTTGTTCGGTTAACTGCCAAAACCGTTCTTTCAACTGCGCGTCAGATAACGCGGCCAGTCCGGCACGGCGCCTGGAAAAATCGTCCTGTCTTTGCATATGAAATCCGGGAGTTTCCCCGGTTCACCTCCTGCACATTTTTTTCGTTATCGTCCGCTCATAATGAGATTAGTCATTTCTTCAACGTTAGCAGGCGAAAGCCTGATTTCCTGCGCCAAAAACTCGATATCCTCCACACTCAGCCGTTTGTTCTGACAGCCAGCCAAAACATTACGCATATATGAGTAACGCATTTTATCAAGATCAATATCCTTAGCGGCAATTTGTCCGGGATGCTCAGGAATGACGATTGCTTGCCCTGGTACGTTGTCAGCAGGCAGACCGCGGCGCACCGCAATGCCGTTAGCTTTGGCAAAAGTCAGCTGCGGGGATGGGTGTTTCCCCGCCCCGGTGTACTCAGTCTCCTGTACAACAATAACTTCTTCCTGATCCATTTGCTTTGCCAGGGCAATTGCTGCTGCCAGTGATGTGTTGCCTGCAGGCCCACGTTCCAGGCCTTCCAATGCGGCCAACATTTCGGTGACATAAAATACCTCGCCCTGCGTAACAGTAACATAACGATCCAGATACCGGAGCGAACGAGCGGCATTACGCGGCACATCGACACGGTCAGGATTGGTGGCAAAAGGTACTCCAAAACCGGTATGCCCGGTAGTGAACGACTTGCGGTTGAAATCGGTATCACTGGCCATGTGCAGCCCTGACAGATCGACACTGGCTGCGATCACTTTGGCTTCACCGCAACCAGCCCGTTTAAGCCCCCGGGCGGTACCTGTTACATTGCCGCCGCCGGCGTGAGTGACAACTACGGCATCAGGATAACGTCCGGTGATTTTTTTCGTTTGAGCAGCTACCTCCACTCCCAGGGTTTCTATGCCAGCAATACTAAACGGCGTATATAGCGAAGCATTAAAGAAGCCTGTTTCCTCCAATGCCAAGAGAAACATATAAAACAATTCGGGGCCGACCGACAATTGCAGTACTTCAGCGCCATACGCCTCACAGGCTCGGCCTTTTTCCATAATTTCCGGCTGACCGATACCCCTGCTGTCAAAAACCTCCTGCACAATAATGCTCCGAAGATTCCGCATCGCCGCCTGAGAGGCAATGGCAGCGCCAAAGTTGCCGCTGGTAGCGGCAATTACCCCGGGATAACCATGTTTGCAGGCATGATACACAGATACAGCTGCGCGGCGCGCTTTAAAACTACCGGAAGGATTGACCGCTTCATCTTTAAGAAAAATCCTTGCCCCTTTACCGGGAGCCGCTATCTGCCTAACCAGTGCCGTTATGTTTTTCAGTTCAATAAGCGGTGTGTCGCCTACACCGGTATCCCGCTGAATTGCGGCAATCTCCCCGACATCATAAGCCGCCTGGCGCATCATTTTTTCGTAATCAAAGGCAATACCGCCGCTTTCGAACTCACGGTAATCGATATTGGTGGCGCGCCGGATAATCTCCGGCCTGCGGGCCATGACGGCCTGATAGCTTGTGTCACGCATCTTTTTCCCCCCTCAGCATGGCCCGCACCTCTCCGGCAATCGTCATTAATTCCGGCTGCGGCAGGCCATAATCCACCCCATAGGCAGGATTTATTGCCACCAATTGGCCCTGAAGGTGTCTTCCGGCAAGAGTACAGATTGTTACTTGCTGCCCTATTACTGCCTTTTCATCTAACAAAAAACCTTTAGTTTTCATTTCTAATGGAACACACAGTGTTTCTACCGGTACTTGCGGTGCCCGCTCCCCGGCTGCCAAAACAACCCTATAGACTTGCACCCAGTCTCCATGCCGCGCATCAGACACGACGTTTCCCTCCCTTTGAATCCCCTGGATTACTCATTTATGTTCATTTCATTTCCACTCTGTTTATTCATGGCTGCTCTTTTGGGAGCCACTACAAGGTAATAATAGGCCATGACCACGATAATAAATGGCACACCGGCATAAATAGCTATCCTTTGGCTTTCATCAAACCACAGACCGATAACAATAACTAAGTTCAGGAAAAATCCCAAAGCAGGCACCAACGGGAACAGCGGCGTCCGATACTTTAAATCTGTCAGCTTGCCGCCGCTATTGATAAACTGAGTTCGGAAGCGAAACTGCGAAGCGCATATCCCCATCCAACCCAACACTCCGGCCAAGCCACAAATCGAAATAAGCCATAGATAAACACTATCAGCGGCATAAACACTACACAACAGGGATACGCCGGCAACAGCCATTGTTAAAATCAAAGCATTCATCGGCACTTGATATTTGTTTAATTTACCTAATGACGCGGGAGCCATTCCCCCCTTGGACATAGCCCACAAAATCCGGGTAGAGCTGTACGCCCAGGAATTGCCGCAGGAAAGAGCTGAAGTAATAACTACCAAGGTCATAATGGTATATGCACCAGGAATACCAGCATACTGAAAAACTTCGGCAAAGATACTTTCTTTTACCCCGGCTTCTTTCCATGGGACGATAGCGGCAACTACTATAATTGACAAAACATAAAATAATAGAGTACGAAAGGCGGTAGCGTTAACAGCCTTAGGAATGCTTTTTTCCGGGTTCTCGCTCTCACCGGCGGCAATACCGATAATCTCTGTACCGTTAAAAGCAAAAGCTACTGTCAACATAGCCAGCAAAATCGCCCCTACACCATTGGGGAAAAGACCATCTGCAAAATAATTACTAAGCCCGATCGCGCCATGTCCGCCAATCGTCCCGGTCATAGCCAACCCGCCGGTAATAATACAAGCTACTATAGCCGCTACCTTAATGCTGGCAAACCAGAATTCCGATTCGCCGAAAGCTCCCACACGCAGCGAGTTTAGACCGAACAGTACAAACCCGAAACCAAGTACCCATATCCATTCGGAGACTTGAGTCAAATTCTTCATCAGCATTCCGGCTGCTACCAAATCAATACCGATGGTCGTTGCCCCGTTTAACCAAAACAACCATCCCAAAAGATAGCCTACTGACGGTGAAATAAAAGTGCTAGCGTAGGTTTGAAACGACCCGGCAATAGGCATAGCCACGGCAAGTTCGCCAAGGCAGAGCATAACCATATACATGATAAACCCGCCAATAACATACGCGACAACGGCGCCGCCAGGGCCGGCCTGATTTATGGTCGACCCAGATGCCAGGAATAAGCCGGTACCGATAACGCCGCCTAAAGTGATCATAAATAAATGCCTGCTTTTCATACCTCTATCCAGACCGGACTGCTGGGACAAAGCACTGTTGACCTTTTCATCAAAACAACTACCCGCCATTAAAAATCCCCCTCATAAATTGATCAACCAAAACGTATCTGTGTTCATACCAAATCGAACCAGCGGTGCTTTCATTTTGCCTGTCTAAGCATTGAGATGGGCGAATATTTTCCGTGCATGTCACCAGCAGTGTCTGAACTACTTAATTATCACTTCTTTTAGTTATTTATCGTTTAATCTTGCGACGAACATCGCCCATTAAGGCAGTGATAACAGGAAGTTCAGGCATTGTACCCAGTCCGGCTTGCGCGTTAATAACCTGAGGAATCATGTTAACAGCAGTTGCCATAGTGCCAATGCCGCCGGGGATTTCTTGTTCATCTGAGAACTTAATGGTCGGCGTGCCTTCAACGACAATATAATCACCTGTTTTCACACCCTCTAATTCAGGATGAATTTGTTGCGGGTGTTCCAGAGTAATAATTTCTTCACCGTTTTTATAACCGCGGGCAATATGACGACAGCCTGCTACCATACCTGGCTGCACTTTTACATGCGGCGTTTCCCGGTATACATTGGTAACGATAGGTTCTCTGGTTTCAACAATATCATCAAGCTCCCAACCTAAGCCTTTGGCAATCAGGTACATCGATTGTTTGAAACCAATATGACCAACAATGGTGCCTGCTTTTACGCCTGCGTGGAACTCTTCGACAGTCGTCCCGACACCTTGCGTTTTCATAACGGTAGGACCAAACGGCGAGAGGTCGTTAACGCGAGCTGCCCTAATTTTGTTTACTACCTGGCAAGCTCCGGTCATTGTCAAAATGAGGGTATCAAGCACAAAACCCGGGTTGACACCTGTACCCAAAATTGTCACACTGTTTTCTTTGGCAAGTTTGTCAAGTAGAGCAGCTAAATCAGGGGTTTCCACCTGCGGTGCAGACATCTCTTCGGCAATGGTAATTACGTTTTTTCCTGATTTAACAATGAGGGAGATTTCAAAAAGCACATCTTTAGTAAACGATTGAGTTGCATGTAGTACAATATCTGCCTTTACATTTTTCAGCACTTGCTCCGGGTTATCGGAAACAGTGACGCCTAGCTTACGGCCAAGCTCCAAAACCTCCCCCAAGTCTTTGCCGATTTTCGCGGGGTTTTGCCCAATAGCCCCCACAATTTCAATACCTTGCTTGTTAAGCAATATGTCTTTTGCCATTCCGCTCCCCATAGCACCTAGACCCCATAAAACAACTTTGATATTCTCCATGACCAACCTCCTACTTGATATTTGCAATGAATAATTGCTATGGCTATTAATCGCAAGATTGATGCCAACCGATAAAGACTGATTATTGCGCATTTTTTGTTCAGTCGCCTGCAAAATCCTTTGCATTAGCGCCAAAATTTTGGCACTAATCTAATTATTCAAAGCAGCATTTACCCAACTGTCCCGAATAATTGCCACCCCCATTATCCGAAACAGCATTTCTCTGGGCGTTTATAAACCCGCGAAACATAAGGAGAAACCATGGCATGAACTAATGCGGCGTATTCCATGGAAAAACACAACTCTTGCCCAACACAAACTTCGCTGGCAGCATCAGTAACATCAAGGATTAAATGGTCACTGCTGCCGCCCAATATTTCTACTCCCTGCAGAGTTGGCTGTAGCCCTTCGAGTTCAACATCCTGCCGGCCAATAGCGGCAATTGCTCGTTTTCTTATTCCCCGGTCTTGGAACACAGGTGTATTACCAAAAGCATCCTGACTGGTTTTTCCTGCTGGTATTGACGGTTTTTCCTGAACCTCAACCACTTCAGCATGTAGAATAAAAGCATCTTGATAGGCACTGGGAACGGGGTTGCGATTTACCGTTTCCCGCCCTAACAGAATGCTTTCGCCAAGCCGCAGCTGTGTAATTCCTATCGGCATCACACCGCTTAATAATAGCTCAATATTGGCAGAGTTACCGCCCGAAATAACAGGTAAATCCAGCAAAAACTCTTCCCTTACCTTCCGTGTCAAATTAACAAGGTTATTAAGAATTTCAGGCGTTGGAATCAAGCCGGCATAACAAGCGAAATTAGCTCCAAATCCTCGAACTCTGATTCCCGGCAGGAGCATGCCTTGCTGGACTAAGGGCAAAATTTTTTGCGGCACAACACCTTCCCGCAAATCCCCCATATCAACCATCAGGATAACGTCATGAACAAGCCCCGCATTCTTAGCCGCTTGACTTAATTGGCGCATTGTTGAGAATTCTGAAACTAGGCTGCAATCAGCAATTTTTACAACTTCGCTGACTTCACTCGGCATAGGAATCCTGAGCAGCATCAGCGGAACTTTGATTCCAGCCTCGCGAAGCTTACAGAGATTCTGGATTCTCGCATCGCCTAACGCTTGCACCCCGCCCGCCAGCATAGCACCTGCGATAGCCGTGTCAGCACAACAGGCTTTAGTAACGCCAACCACCTCAATCCCCTGCTTATGGCATAAAGCAACAAGCAGCCTGGCGTTAGCTGTTATTTTTTCTAAATCAATTTCTACAAATGGATAGCCCATAGCCAAAAACCTCCACATTGATTTTGCAAATATGTAGCGTTTATTCTCTCAATACAACAAAGGACATCATCACATTACGCGAAACTATGTTGATACATACTTCACCAATTTAGATATGCAAAATCAATGCCAATTAGAGTTGGAGTAAAAACAAAAACCGCCATTCCTGGCGGTTTTAAGTAACAATTTACAATCTACTTCAATAAGTTTTGCATGGTTTTGTATAAAATTTGAGGCATTGCATCAAAAGAGTATGCCGTACATAATCGTTCCGATAATTTGTGCGCATCTTTGCCAAATGGTCCAATATTGACCACCGGCATACTAATATTTTGAATAGCCCTGACAGGCAGACTGTATTTATGTGGCCACGCAGGCATATTACTGGTGAGATTCGCAATACTTTCCTGGTTCTTAGAAATACTGCAGTAACTCAAATCAGAAATATAGGGAAAAAACTTTTTCAATACAATTTTATAATCATACTGCGCTTTGACTTCAGTTACTGCCTGCTCTACTGCAGTTAGCAGTGTTTTTTCCTTTTCATCATATCCTTGAACAAAGATGTGTGGATAATACGGTGGCGAAAAATATACAACAATTTTTGCATTTTGATCAGAGTAATTTTTGTGAACTTCCTGAACAATGGCCAACGAAAACTCCCGGTCATCCACGCCTTGTTCCTTTAATTTCACGATAAGAGCAGCAATAATTCGGTCAATCTCTTCCCCGATTTCCTTTTTTACTTGCTGGTAAAGTTCCTCATACGTTAACACGTGGGACTTCCAAGGCAGTTTTTTGTGAGGAATGTTGGCTAACTTGCAATATTTTTCGTATTCTTCATTTAATCTCTTAATAACGTTTTCAAATGACTGTTCTGCTTTCGCTTTACATTTAGCCAAAACTTCACCAGGCTGGCTAGAGTGAGTTGCGTAATTGAAGTACAGATTAACCGAGTTAGTTGTTTGCGCTGAATATTCAGTCCTAAGGTCACGCTGACCAAGGGTGATGGGCGGTAATGTGACCTCTCCGTCGGCTATATCACAAAGATCGGTGCTCAAATCCATTTGATACACCACTTCTGACGCCAGGAGGTTGGCGTCAAGGCCATTAAACGCTTCACCAACATGGGTTTCTTCGCCATAAAGATAGAAACAGGGCAGTAGCTTCCCAACTGTACCGATATATACATATTTGTTCTCATCGCCAGGATACTTGGAGGTCATATAGTCGGTATCAATAGCAGCGGCAAACTCCCAGCCACGGTCCCGGGCCAGTTGCTCCAAGTCCTCGACACAGGAAAGCATACCGCCTGAATTGCCCTCTTCGTCCGGAACACCAACAAAAACGATATTGCCATCTAACTCATTAACTTGCTGTGAAAACTCTTCCAGCATAACCATTAATGCCGCTACACCTGTTTTCATGTCAAATATACCTCGTCCGAAAATCCAATCAGGAGAATGAATCTCTGCTAAGATCTCTTCACAGAATTTAATCGCTTTTAACTTTTCTTTAAGCACGTCCGGCTGATCGGCATATTCCTTCAACTCGCCAAAATCCTCAATGCCGGCCGTATCAATATGTCCTAATGACAGTATCGTCCGGTTGGAGGATTTATTGCTGCCTTCAACAAATGCTAGAACGATTTTCCGTCCCAGTTCATCATTCTTTACTGGCAATAGACGCAAGTGATCAGGATGATTCCGAAAGTATTCTACATTCTTTAAATAGTTGTAGATTTTTTCAGCAATTTCAATTTCACCTTTAGTACCCACTACACTGCGGGTACGGGTAAGATTTACAGCAATTTCCTTAATTCTTTCCCCCAAATTGCAAGCAATGACCTTACTCAAAAAAATCGCCCCTTTATCAATATTGTTTGTACTGTAGACCCCTGTGAGTTTTTAATCAACACTGGTGCCATTTCTTCATTTTGCATTATTTATGGTGGCAGCACTGGAATTCTTAGCAACGAACATATTATACGTAAGGTATAGTAATCCAAACCACAAGGGGGCAAGATACAGGGCAATACGAGTATCCTCATTGAAGAACATAATAACGGTAATGAGCAACAAGTAAGCTATGCCCAGCCAATTTGTATAAGGCGATCCCGGCATGCGATATTTTAAATTTCCGACTTCTTCCGGCGTCAAGCCTTGTCTAAATTTCAACTGAGTAAGAAGGATCATCAGCCATGTCCACAAAGCACCCGTAACATTAAGGCTTGTTACATAAACAAATACTTGGGCCGGAGCCACGTAATTCAAAATTACTCCTATCAATATCACTAACACAGTACCAAAGATTCCCCGCGCTGGTACACAGGAGCTGTTAAGTTTGCTAAAGCAAGCAGGAGCTTCCCCTCTCAGCGCCATACTGTATAAAAAACGGCCTGAAGAGTAAATACCCGCATTACAGGAAGACAGCGCAGCTGTAACGACTATGAAATTGATAATGGCCGCCGCGCCGGAAATACCAAGTTTTTTGAACGTGGCAACAAACGGACTGCCGATAGTTCCTATTTCATTCCAGGGATAGATGGATAATATCACAAATAAAGCACCTACATAAAAGATCAGCACCCGCCAAAACATCTTATCAATGGCCGAAGGTAATGTTTTGGTGGGATCTTTCGCCTCGCCAGCAGTCAAACCGATACCTTCACTACCGGTATATGCAAAAGTAACCATGACCAGCGACATTAATACTCCTTGTATACCGAATGGTAAAAACCCACCGTTTGTCCATAAGTTTGATATTCCTACTACCACGCCGCCATTGCCTATTCCAAACAAAATCATGAGAGAGCCTATCAGAATCATACCCACAATGGCTACAACCTTGATCAACGCAAACCAAAACTCAAATTCTCCATAGAACTTGACGGCAACAAGATTAACAACAGTCATACAAATCAGCGCCGCAAGTGCAGGTATCCATTGCTCAATATCCGGATACCAGAATTTCATGTACAAACCAACGGCCGTGATTTCACACATACAACCAACCACCCATTGGTACCAATAATTCCATCCGGTAATATAGCCATACTTTGAGCCGAGAAAGGTACTCGCATATTGCGAAAAGGAACCGGAAACGGGATAGATAACAGCGATTTCACCCAGCGCCCTCATGATAAAGAACACGACAATGCCGACTAATAGATAGGCTAACAAAATTCCTGGGCCTGCGGTTTTGATAGCTGATGCTGAGCCTAAGAATAGTCCGACCCCAATGACACCACCTATGGCAATAAGTTGAATATGCCGTTCTTTTAAGCCGCGATGCAAATCTTCCTGAGCCACCTTGCATTTATCCATTGTTTTACACTCTTCCATTTTTGCGCAATCTCCTCTCTTTAACCCGCTGAGCGTTTTCTAACCGATTGTGTTCGCACAATGTGAGCTATATAATATCCCCCCCGTTTTATCATTCTCCAGCCAAGACCAGTTGACGCATTACAGCTGTAAACAGTTCTCGCTCTATATGCCGCCCATTTCCATTAATAGCAAGATTGATGCCAAGCAGCAAAAGACTGACTATTCCGCTTTTTTTTGCACTTTTACCTGCAAAAAAAATGGCACTAACGCCATTTTTTTTGCACTAATCAAAACGATTCAAAACAGCGCTTGCCGACTTGCCGGTTAAAATCGATAACTGGCTTTTTTTCCTTTTCCGGAGCTTTTGAACACAGGTATATTACCAAAAGCAGTTGACTGGTTCTTCCAGGCGGCACAAACGATTTTGCCTGGACTTCAAGCAATAACCGGGAGCAAATTCTTTTGCGGTACAACTCCTTCCCGCCCCTATCAAACATGAGAGCACTATCGTAACTATTTCTACAAAAGGATAACCCATGGTAAAACCTCCGCCTTGACGTGCATCTTGTTTGCAAAGAAACTTATTATACACAGTCAATGTCAGTTGGTAACCATGGGCGCAAAACTACTTCAGTTTATATTTCTTTATCTTGTACTGCAGCACTTGCCGGGCCAATCCCAGCCGTGCGGCAGCCTGCGTGATGTTGCCTCCTGTTGCGGCCAGCGCTGCGGCAATGCTGTTTTTTTCCATTGATTCCGTTTGATTGACCAGCGTCTGGCTGCTTGCTAAAGAAATAGTGCTCATACTATGCTCGTGCGGCCATTCTGCTGTTACAGCTGCATTGGCACAAAACAGCATGGGCAAATGCGCCGCACCAATGTATTCCTCAGTCGTGATAAGATTCATAGCCCCTTCAATTACATGCTGCAGTTCACGGACATTGCCAGGCCAGTTGTACCGCCGAAAAATGTCTTCTACCTCCGGGGAAATTCCCTTAACCTTTACGTTCAAGGCACTATTATATTTTTTAATAAAAGCGGCTGTATAAATAGCAATATCGCTTTTACGCTCCCGCAAAGCGGGTATTCTGATAGTCACTACCCCCAGCCGGTAATACAGGTCTTCCCGCAGCCGTTTCTGTTCGATGGCGGCCGCTGGCTCCATGTTCATGGTGGCAATGACCCGCACGTTGACAGGCACTTCATTAACTGCGCCCACCCGCCGGACGATATTTTCCTGAAGAACCCGGAGCAGCTTGGCCTGCAGTTCCATATTCATAGAGTTGAGTTCGTCCAGCAGCAGAGTACCGCCGTTAGCCTGTTCAAACAGCCCGGCCCGGTCAATAGCGCCGGTAAAACCCCCCTTAGTTGTGCCAAACAGCAGTCCTTCCAGCAGTTGCTCAGGCAAGGCAGCACAATTAATAGCAACAAACGGATGGTGTTTACGTGGGCTTAGGTTATGGATGCTTTGGGCAAACAACTCTTTCCCCGTACCTGTCTCGCCAAATATAAGCACATTGGAGGGTGTGCGGGCAGCCCGCTCGGCGTAATGGATTGCCACCTTCAATAATGGTGCTTCTCCTAAGATATTCTCGATAGTATAACGGGTATTAGGGTGGTGCGGAACCTGCCCGCCTTTTTTTTGCTTAATCAGGTTTTCCTGCAGATTAACAATCTTATCAGCCAACGCCTGAATAAAGGTTATATCTTTGGCAATTTCCAACGCCCCCATAACCTTGTCTGCAGTGATCAGCGGCGTGGTACTATTTACTGTAACAATCTGTTTACCCCGGGCATTAATATAATTTTGCTGGCGGTCGGGTAGCGCTTTTCCCGTCCCGAGAACGGTAAGCAAGGTGCTAATCTCGGTAGTTAAATGCGGCATAGCACTCAAAAGATCTTTGCCCAGTACCTCAGCAGCATCACAGCATTCAAGCTTAGACATAGTATCGTTATAAACAATGGTTTTACCCTTATTGTCAATAACATGGATACCCACATCCAGCCTTTCGAGAATTGTCTCATAAACCTGAATCTTATGCCTAAGTTCTGCCAATAGGGTTCTCGTCTCAGCTGCGTTTTCCAAATTTCCACCCGCTCCCCATTTGCGTTGCAAAAAACGCTGCCGAAAACTGCAGCATTTTTCGCCGTTATCTCAATATAAGGTTTTATATCCTTTTTTTACTAACCTATTCTGACAAGCAATATTCTATATCCATTATGTTGCTTAATCAAGTGACTGCACTATCATTATTTCACGTTATTTTTTTAACATTGTACATTTTGTCATATTTAATATTCTTTGGCACAGTAATTGCAACTGTACAGTTAATGAATAAGGCGGCGCTAATTCGCGCCTCAGCTTAATAATGATAAGGAGGCAAAAACATGATTATTGGTGTACCAAAAGAAATCAAAAACAACGAAAACAGGGTGGCTCTTACTCTGGCAGGGACTGAAGCGTTGAAAAAAGCTGGACATTCTGTGCTTGTTGAGCAAAGTGCCGGTGTAGGCAGCGGCTTCTCCGACGAAAGCTATATAAAAGCCGGAGCGCAGATTATTGCTGACAAAAAAAATCTGTTTGATAAAGCAAACATGATTATAAAAGTCAAAGAACCGCTAGCACCTGAATATAATTTGTTCCATGAAGGACAAATTCTTTTCACCTATCTGCATCTAGCCCCTGAACCTGAATTGACAAAGGCGCTGCTTGATAAAAAAGTTGTTGGTATTGCATATGAAACCATTGAACGCAACCATACACTGCCGCTTCTTACTCCGATGAGCGAAGTAGCCGGCCGCATGGCCGTGCAGGTAGGCGCTCACTGCCTGGAAAAACCATTTGGCGGTAAAGGTATCTTATTAGGCGGTGTACCTGGCGTTGAATCAGCTCAAGTCGTTATTATCGGCGGCGGCGTTGTTGGCACTAACGCAGCCAAAATGGCTGTCGGCATGGGGGCCCGTGTTGCCATTATTGATAAATCGGCTGAACGGCTGGTTTACCTTGATGACATCTTTGGCGGCCGGGTAACTACCGTAATGTCCAACAGTTACAATATTGCCAGCTGGGTTAAAAAGGCTGACCTCCTTGTCGGCGCAGTATTGCTGCCTGGTGCTAAGGCTCCCAAGCTGGTAACCGAGGATATGGTTAAAACTATGGAACCGGGTTCGGTTATTGTTGACGTGGCCATCGACCAGGGCGGCTCAGTAGAAACCATTGACCGTGTTACCACACACAGCGATCCGACCTATGTAAAATATGGTGTTGTTCATTACTCAGTCGCCAACATGCCTGGGGCTGTAGCCCGTACCTCAACCTTTGCCTTAACCAATGTTACGCTCGAATATGCCCTCCAGATTGCCAATAAAGGCTGGAAAGACTCACTCAAAGCCGATCCTGGTCTTGCTAAAGGCCTTAACGTCTATGACGGTAAAGTTACCTTTAAAGGTGTTTCCGAGGCACATAACCTACCATTTACTCCCCTAGAGCAAGTTCTAGCTTAATTTATTTCCTCTTCCCTATTCGTTTACTGGGCAGAGCCGTCAGCTCTGCCCAACACTTTTTATGTAATAAAAAAGGCTTCCTCACTAGAAGCCTTAACCATCGCTTAGGTATTTTTATATACTCGGGGCACCCGTTTGCCCACCATACACACCATTTCGTAATTTATCGTCCCCACAATATCGGCGACCTCATCTGTTGACAATTCCGGCGCTCCAAACAAAGTAGCCGTATCACCTGCCTGAACATCAGGTATACCGCTAACATCAACCATGCATTGATCCATACAAATTCTCCCTACTAAAGGCGCACGGCGACCATGAATAAGAACGTCAGTCTTACCTGACAACAACCTCGTCCAGCCGTCAGCATAACCGATAGGCAGTGTGGCGATTCTGCGCTCAGCCAAAGCGGTATATGTTCTGCCATAGCTAATACTTGTTCCATTTTCCACAGTTTTAATATGAGCAACCTGCGCTTTAAGGCGCATAGCGGGAGTCAATTCGATGCTTCGTTTAACTTCAGCAGATGGCCATAGTCCATATAAGATAATGCCTGGTCGCACCATGTCCAGGTGAGTTTCCGGCATTTCCAGGGTTGCAGCGCTATTGGCTATATGCCTTATTGGAACTGTAATGCCCTTGGCACTTATACGATTTAGCGCTTCCTCAAATTTAGAATATTGTTCTTTAGCATAGGTTTTGTCAGCGTCATCGGCTGTGGCAAAATGCGAAAACACTCCTTCAATTTCCACGCCCGGCAGGGCAGACACCGCACTGGCAAAGTCCCCTGCTTCTTCGGGTAAAACGCCAATTCTCCCCATGCCTGTATCAATTTTTATATGTACTTTTACTTTTTTTCCTGTCTCAAGCCCGGCGGCCGATAAGGCACGGACATTATCAAGCGAATACACGGTTTGCGCAATATTATAAGCGGCGATCGTGCAGGCCTGGTGCGGCGGAGTATACCCAAGCACCTGGATAGAAGCTAAAAAGCCTGCTTGCCGAAGTTCAATAGCCTCGCTTAGGATAGCTACCGCCAACCGGTCAGCGCCGGCAGACAATACTGCCCGAGCCACTGCCACCGCGCCATGTCCATAGGCGTCAGCCTTAACTACAGCACAAAACTTGACATTAGGATTAAGGTGGTTTTTTATCTTTTCGACATTCTTTTTGATGGCAGCCAAATCAACCTCTGCCCAAACTGGACGTTCAAACATAAATTAATCCCCCTTACAAGTCGCATCATATCTCCTAAAATATTTATGCAAAAATCGTGCCACTTCTAAATATTAGTATGAGAGCATTACAACAAGGCTATAATCTTCGCCAGAAAAAATACGACAATGTCAGCCCCAGCAGCCACAACGGACCGATGATAAGAGCCAGAAGAGTATCGGGATCCTGGCTCATCACGACAGCTACCAATCCAAGCATCATCAAGCAAAAAATACCTGATACCGGGTACCAGGGCATAGGATAAGCCAGCTTTGCCGCCTCGGCCGGCGGCAGACTGCGCCGGAATTTTGTCTGTACAATAACAATAGTGGCCCAAACCCAAAGACAAGAGAATGTGCCGATACTTGTGACATAGGTAAATACTTTTGCCGGAATAAAATAGTTGAGGGCAACCCCTGCCGTTAAACAAGCAGCTGAAACAAGCACACCATTAACAGGAACCTGACTGTCGTTTAGCTTCCTCAAAAAAGCAGGAGCCTCTCCTTGAGCAGCTAGAGTATACAACATGCGGCCTGTACTGAAAACTCCGCTATTGCAGGACGACAGCGCCGCTGATAACACGACAAAGTTCATTATGCCGGCGGCATTGTCTACCCCCAGCTTTTCAAAGACTGATACAAACGGACTTCCTACACTGCCAATCTCAGTCCAAGGATATATAGACATAATTACATACAATGATCCGATATAAAACAATATAATTCGCCAAAACACCTTATCAATAGCGGCAGGCAGTGTTTTCCCGGGATCCTTAGCCTCACCGGCCGTAATACCGATCACTTCAATGCCTACATAGGAAAACAACACCATGGCGAGTGCCATAACTACGCCACTTATTCCATGCGGAAAAAAGCCGCCATGTTGCCAAAGGTGAGCTATACCCAAAGGAACTCCATTATTGCCGACACCAAATATAATCATCCCCAAACCACCCAGAATTAAAAGGACTATGGCAATAATTTTAATTAAAGCAAACCAAAATTCGAATTCCCCGTAGGCTTCTACTTCAACAAGATTGACACAAGTCATAATAGCTACCGCTGCTAGGGCAGGAATCCATTGCGGCAATTCAGGAAACCAATAATTTACATAGACTCCAACCGCGGTAATCTCGGCCATGCCTGTCACAACCCACATGAACCAATATGTCCACCCTGTTAGAAACCCCGGCAACGGCCCCAGAAAGGTATGTGCGTACGTGCTGAATGAACCGGCTACCGGATACGCAACAGCCACCTCTCCTAACGCCCTTAACAAGCAAAAAACAACGATACCGCCGATAAGATACGCAAGCAGGAGTGCGGGACCAGCCGCCTGAATAGCCGATGACGATCCCAAAAACAGCCCTACTCCGATAGAGCCGCCAAGCGCAATTAACTGAATATGCCGCTCTTTAAGTCCTCTTTTGAGTTCCTGCCGGTTTCCCGTTTTACTCAATTCCATTCCCTCCGCCACCATAAATAGTACCATTGGGTTGTGGGTAATACCCCCACTAGTACAATTTATAATTGCGGCAGCTGGATTAGACCTCAGTTTTTCGTCCTATCCTGACGGGATTAACTTCGCTTAAACCGCCGGGCGCTGGCCAGCTCATACTCGACAATAAGTTTATCAAGATAAATGCTCATTTTAGCTACATCTTCATCTGAGAAATTACCATGTTTTTGCTCAACTAACAGGTGTAGTTGGTCGCGCACAATCTCAATTTCCCGCTCTTTTTCCGCCAGACTTGTCACGCTTAACCCCCTAAATCGTATTTTGCCTGCTTGCGCGTCTGGGACGCCTTGGCTTTAAGCCATTCAGTCCAAGCAGTTAATCCCTCCCCTGTTCTGCAGGAGGTTTGCAGTAAGCTCGCTTGAGGATTTAATCCCCTTATATCACTAATAGCCGCATCCATGGCAAAGCTTGTATAAGGCAGCAAATCAATTTTATTTAAAATGACGGCCTCAGACTGCCGGAAAATAAGCGGATATTTAAGCGGCTTATCCTCGCCTTCAGTAACGCTAAGTACAACGACTTTCGCATGCTCTCCCACATTAAACTCAGCAGGGCATACTAGATTCCCAACATTTTCAATAACGAGAATATCAATTGCTGCTAAATCAAGTTTAGTTAACGCCGCTTTAACCATAGCCGCATCAAGATGGCAACCGCCCCGGGTATTAATTTGAACTACGGGTGCTCCATACCCGGCAAGCCTATCAGCATCTTTAGAGGTATATAAATCACCTTCAACAATAGCGAGATTACATTGATTTTTTAACAATCTTACCGTTTGTTCCAGCAGCGAAGTCTTGCCACACCCTGGCGAGCCCAGAAGATTAACCGTAAAAATCCCCCGGCTTGTCAACATGGAATTTAGTTCTGCGGCATTTTCGTCGTTTTTATTAAGAATATTGCTCATAACAGGGATCTCCAACGCTACTCTACCTCCACACTTTCAACTTTAAGTTCCCGACCTGACAGAATCTCAATAGCATACGAGCCACATGCTGAACAAATAAAGCGGTATTTATCAACACGGTGCTCATCACCACAGTCTCGGCATCGGCCGGTTAGTGGAATAATACTGATCGATAAGCAAGCCCCAGCGGCCATCGTACCTTCGGCCAGAGCCGCAAAACCAAATTCAAGCGCTTCAGGCACAACACCGGTCAATTCACCTGTCAGCACCTTAATACCGGTTACTTTACCAGCGCCATGACTGGCAGCTGTACTCAGAGCAATCTCCAGGACCCCTTGCGCAATTGCCAATTCATGCATCGCGATTCCCCTCCATGGGTAGCTGTTCTATTACAACTGTCTAGTGCATATAGTTATTCTCCGCTATCCTGTAAATTCCTTCCAAAAAAATTCTCTATTTTTCTACAGCAAAGCCCCCTACTTTCGACTGGAAACATCTTACTTAATTAACATAATATTTATTGGATAACGTTCAGTTTAGTCGCAGATACTAGGTTTAGAAAAATTTCAGGAGGTGCTTTATTACATGGCTAGAAGCAGAAAACCAGTTAATCCTGGCGCTGAAAACGCCCTTGATCGCATGAAGTTGGAAGTTGCTAACGAATTAGGTATCAGTGAACGCGTAAGCAGCCAAGGTTGGAGTACTATGACCTCGGCTGACTGCGGCCGGGTTGGTGGCCATATGGTTCGCCGCATGATCCAGCAATATGAATCGGCAATGGGCGGACAAACCGCAACTGCCACTACGACCAACACTGCTACCACCGGCATGACTGGTGCGACTGGCACTATGACCTCCCAATTCGATATCAACAGCAGCAACTAAGTAAGTTAACATAAGAGGCGGCTTAAAGCCGCCTCTTATAATTTTTTAAGCCTTACAATTAGGGCTTTTGCCGCTTGCGCTGCAACAGCCCTACTACTTCCGGATAAGCGCAGGTATTGACAATATCGCCGGCAGTCAGACCGGCTTTGCGGGCTACCGCCAAGCCATAACGCATATGCTCGAATTCACTTACAGCATGCGCGTCCGGATTAATAGCAAATACGATCCCCTGTTCTTTAGCTGTACGGCACCATCGCCAGTCCAGATCAAGCCGGTAAGGACTGGCATTAATCTCAATCATTGTGCCGCTTTGGACAGCCGCCTGTATAACCTCCGGCAAATTTACCGCATAACCTTTTCGCCCCAGTAGAATCCGTCCGGTTGGATGTCCCAGCATGGTTACATAACGGTTACGTACAGCCCGCACAATACGGCGAGTCATGTCAGCTTCACTCTGACGGAAAGCAGAATGAACTGATGCTACTACAAAATCAAAGCTTGCCAAAACTTCATCAGGATAATCAAGTGATCCATCAGGTAATATGTCGCTTTCAATCCCCGTCAAAATAGTAAAATCGGGGTGCGCTGCATTCAGTTTATCAATCTCCCGCCGCTGCGCCATAACAGTTTCCGTTCTGAGTCCTCTTGCATAAACAGCCGTCTGGCTATGGTCAGCGATACCCAAATACTGCCAACCCCGCTGCCTGGCAGCAGCGGCCATATCGGCAAGGCTGCCCGCCCCGTCGGAATAATTGGTATGAACATGGAAAACGCCACGAATATCTGCCAAAGCCACCAAAGACTCAGTATCTGCCCCTATTGGCTTAAGTTCAGTCTCATCTTCTCTACTCTCAGGCTCAGCGTAACTTAGTTTGAACAGCGAGTAAAGACTGTGTTCATCTTTCACTGCAACCTGTTCACCTGCCTGAGTTTTGACACCTGCAGAGTTAAACGTCAATCCCTGCCTCGCGGCCTGCTCCGTCATTTTAGCTATATAGCCGTCGCTGCCTGTATAATAAGCTAACGCCGTCCAGTATTCATCCGGGCCCACAATATAAACAGTACAAATAAGACCATTTAACAGGCTAACTGTAAGCTTATTCGCCTCACGACTAACGACATGATCAACGCCCTGCATGTCTGTTAGCCCAGCCGCCAGGCTGTCTGGCGACGAACTGGCGGCTACAATTTCGATATCCCGGACGACCTCAAGACCCCTCCGGATGCTGCCGACAGCGGCAGCTTGCTCTACCCCCGGCTGTAGTTTAATATATTCGACGATAAGATCGGCTACCAGCCATGCATCGCCAAGAATGAATTGTCCCTGAAATTTTTTCATATATTCAATACCCTGTAAAATCCTTTCCTGGGTTTTGGTACCGAAACCGGTCAGAGATACCAAACGATTTTCCCGGCAGGCATATTCAAGCTCGCCCAGGGAATGTACCCCAAGCTGTTTATGTAGGGCCAATGCCTTCTTCGGGCCCAGTCCGGGAAGCTTCAGCAGTTCAAAGAGTACAGGTGATAAACTACTCTTAAGTTCTTCATAATAGGTTATCCGGCCTGTGGCAATGTATTCGCGGATTTTGTCCCCGAGTGCCGGACCAATTCCTTTGATGCCCGCTAATTTGGCTTCAGCATCCGGATCAGTCAGGCTACTGTCAAGCTGCTCAACGGTACGCGCAGCATTCTGATAAGCGCGCACTTTAAACGTATTCTCACCGCTTAACTCCAGCATTTGGGCTATTTCAGCAAGCAACTGGGCCAATTCGTATCTGTCTATCATATGCAGCCACCTTATCTTGGTTCAAAGTAGACAATGATTTCCGCCCCCGGCTTGACAGCTGTATGGGGAGCCACATTTTGCTTTACAGCTGTTCCTGTACCCACAGGCACAAAAGTCAGCCCCAAATTATGGAGAGCTTCTCCGGCTTCCCTAATGGTTTTACCGCTTAGCACCGGCACCAGTACATGTCCGGGCGGTGGTGCTGCGGGCGGTCCCTCCGCAATCGGAACAGCGTATGGCAGCTCAGCGTTTGTTACCGCCGGTTTAACAGGCGGCAGCAGCGGATTGTCGTCATGAGGCCTAACACTCAGGTACCGCATAACCTGAGACATAATATCGTTAAATACCGGCGCGGCAATCTCGCCGCCATAATAGACACCTGAAGGATCGTCCAGCACAACAAGAGCAGCCACCTGCGGGTCTTCCACAGGGCCAAAGCCGCCAAAAGAAGCAATATACCGTCCGGCCAGATAGCCGTTGCCTCCTGGTTTTAGTTTTTCGGCAGTACCTGTTTTACCGGCAAAGCGGTAGCCCTTAACAGCTGCTTTTTTGCCGCCCCCTTCACTGACAACCTTCTCCAGCATGCTGGTCAGCGTGCGCGCGGTTTCTGGGCTAATGGCCTGCCGGATAGCTACCGGTTCAAACACCTCTGCCAGTGTGCCGTCAGCGTTATGGTACTCTCTGATAATCCTGGGCTTCAACAATACCCCATCGTTGGCAATGGCCGCGATTGCAGCAGTCAGTTGGATCGGAGTAACTGCAATACTCTGACCGATAGACATGGTGGCGGTGTCACTGTCGCGCATTTCTTTAGGATCAAACATCAGGCCTTCTTCCTCACCCGGCAATTCTATACCTGTTGTTTTACCAAAGCCAAAACTCCGCACATAGCTTGTTAGTTTGGCAGCGCCAACCCGCATACCAATCTCAACAAACCCGGTATTAATCGAGTTCTTGATGATATCGGTAAATGATACCTCACCGTAACTTTCATCACTCCAGTTTTTTATCCGCCGTCCCGAGATTTCCACAAAGCCTTTATCAACAAAACGTTCATCAGGCCGCACTTTACCATCCTCAAGCGCGGCTGCCGCAATAACAGACTTAAAGGTTGAACCAGGCTCATAGACAATAGAGACTGCCCGGTTTTTCCACTGTTCTGAGCCGTAACGTTCAAACTGGTTGGGGTTATAGGTCGGCCTGCTGGCCATAGCCAGAATTTCTCCTGTCTTAGGCTGCATAATGATTACAGTAGCCGCCTTAGCGCCGGTCTTGGCCATAGCATTATCAAGCGCCCGCTCCACAATATATTGAATGTTGCTGTCGATCGTCAAATATACCGATTTACCTTGTTTTTCGGGGATAAATGAAAATATTGACTTAAATATCGGTGTACCATGACTGTCAGTATCTATGACCTGTTTAAGTTCCCGCCCCTTGATGGTCTTATCAAGCGCCATCTCAATCCCTTCGAGGCCAACATCATCAGTACCGACAAACCCTAGTACCTGTGCAGCTAAACTGTCATTAGGATAATAGCGCTTACTTTCCTCAACAAAACCAAGGCCTGTAAGGCCATGCTCCTTGATCAGTGCGGCCACAGCTTTAGCCTGTTCCGGTTCAAGTGTTCGCTTTATCCAAATAAAACTTGAGCCTGTCATCAGTCGCTCTTTAAGTCCTTCCGGGCTTATACCAAGAGCAGGGGCTAAAAGATCGGCTAGCGCATTGGCATCCTTTATCTCACGTGGATTGGCATACAGCGATTTAGTCATACTGCTAACAGCCAGCTCCCGCCCGTTGCGATCATAAATAGTCCCACGAGGGGACTGCATCACCCGGCTTTCTCTAAGTTGATCCCGCACCTTAGCGCTTAGCCGCTGACCTTCGCCGAACTGGATCCAGGCAATTCTACCAGCTAAACCAACCAGCGCAAATATGGTTAAAAGCAGAAACAAGGCCAGGCGTTTTTGAATATGTGTAGGCATTGCCGCCATGATAGTCAACCCTTCCTTAGATTACAAAATTCACCTATAGATTATTCGCTGTATTGCAGCGATTACCCTGCATAAAGAAAACACGGTTTGCGCCGAGCCTTTGGCGAAAGCGGAAGCCGATGTTGCCCTTATCCAGCAGAAAGTTATACTTTCTGTCAGGACAAAAAAAGACATCACTCTAAAAGGAGGCCACTGAAGAACTTGTGGTTTTGACGGAGCAAAGCTTAAAAAGTACGAAACAGAAGACGACCCTTGTTCCCAATTTTGGGGTGAGGGTCGTCTTTTACCATTTAGGAAACCTTTATAACTTGTCTTCTACCTTA
>NZ_DATMYD010000054.1:0-26230 GCF_035561155.1 Sporomusa sp.
TTCTCGACGAACCGCTTCCAATTCTGTTTTGCATCAAAAAAGATCTGCCATAAGATGTTCTTCTTCATGCCTCCGTATTTCCGCAAACCCGCGCCATTTCTCCTGCCGTAGCCTCTCTAAACTTATAAATTCTGATACATATAACTAAAATCCGGCGCTGTTAGCGCCGGACTTAATCTGTACTACTGATTTAAGAACTCCCGTACAACACTGTTTACCAGTTTACCGTCAGCACGGCCCTTAACTTTTGGCATCAGTACAGCCATAACCTTGCCCATATCCTTGGCGTTTGCAGCCTGAGCTACTTTAACAGCCTCGGCTACAAGAACGCGTACTTCTTGTTCGCTCAGTTGTTCAGGAAGGTACTGCATCAGAATGTCGATTTCTCGTTCAATGGTTTCCACCAAATCAGGACGGTTACCTTTTTTAAACTCTTCGATCGAATCCCGGCGCATTTTGACTTCTTTAGCCAGTACATCCAGAACTTCCTCTTCAGCAAGTTCTTTCTTTTTGTCAATTTCTACATTTTTGATACTGGCACGTACCATTCGTATAACAGAAAGCCTAAGTTTGCCGGCTTCTTTGTCCTTCATGGCCTGCTTCATATCTTCGGTTAACTTGTCTTTAATAGACATGCAAATTGATACCTCCGAAACTAGTTAAACTTGCGTTTACGCGCTGCTTCGGATTTTTTCTTGCGTTTTACGCTGGGTTTCTCATAATGCTCGCGTTTTCTTACTTCCGCAAGAACCCCGGCTTTTTGGCAAGTACGCTTGAACCGACGGAGTGCGCTGTCAAGCGTTTCATTTTTGCCTACTTTAACTTCAGACATCTGATCTCCCTCCCTCCACTAGAACCATTACGAGGAAGTGTACTTGAATAACATACACCTAACTATTATACACCAAAACAAGGAATACTGTCAATATTAACCTGGAGGCCAAGTCATAAATCGGCCGCCCAAAATGTGGAAGTGAAGGTGATACACAGTCTGCCCACCATTATCTTTGGTGTTGATGACTGTACGGAAACCATCTTCAGCTAGACCAGCAAGTGCTGCTATCTTAGGAATTGTTGCCATTAAACGTCCGAGCAATGCGGTATCCTCAGGCGCTGCTTCCAGAATGTTGGCAATATGTTTTTTAGGTATTACCAACAAATGTACAGGAGCAACGGGATTTATATCCGGAAACGCGATAAGATATTCATCTTCATAAACGGCATTCACAGGGATGTCGTTAGCTGCAATCTTACAAAATATACAGTCCTGCTGCATAGGCACTCCCCCCGCAGTAGATAGTAATATACATTTACTCTCTAAAATATTCTGCCTAATTATATAAATTCCTGCCGAAAAAATGGTAAGCAAAGAAATTTATTCAATTATTTCGCCCCAGAGCCCATCTTTATGTAGACGTTTAAGAATGACAGTACTAATTTTCCCAATGTTTTCCTGGGCACCGTGTGCATAAACACGTATATAGTTCCCCGTTAAACCTGAAATCAATCCTTTATTTTCGTTATTCTCAAACAATACACCGAGTTTTTGATTAATAAATGACTTATGAAATTCTACTGTTTGCCTGTCGGCGATTTGCTGCAAATGTTGTACCCGCCGTTTTTTTTCTGTTTCAGTTACCTGCGCGGAAAATCCGGCTGCAGGCGTCCCTGTCCGCAGCGAGTAGGGAAATATATGTATTTTGGCAAATGACATTGTATTGACAAAAGCCAGCGTAGTTTCAAACATTTCGTCCGTCTCGCCGGGAAAACCAACAATGATATCAGTAGTAACAGCAATTGTCGGTACCCGGGATTTTATTCCTGTGATTAAAGCTCGATACTCAGTAGTGGTATAATGCCTGTTCATGGCTTTTAAAACTCTGTCGTCACCTGATTGCAACGGCAAATGAAGATGCGGACAAAGACGCTTATCTGTTTGCATTAAAGATACTAAGCTATCAGACACCTCTACTGATTCAAGTGAACCCAATCTGAGACGTATTAGCCCCGTGCCGCCGGCAGCAAGCACGGTTTTTACAGCATCAACAAGTGAAATTTCCATCCCTGCACCTGAAAGGTCACGGCCGAAGGCACCCAGATGAATCCCTGTGAGAACAATCTCAGTAAACCCGGCTGCCACCAATTTTTCAGTCTCAGTTGCAATACTGGCAAGTGGCCTTGAACGCAAGGGACCACGGGCATAAGGAATAATGCAATAAGTACAAAAATTAGTACAACCTTCCTGTATCTTAAGAAATGCTCTTGTCCGGCCCGGTATGGAAAAGAGCGGAATATCCTCAAATTCTTTGGCCTGCATGATATCAGTAACGGCATTGACTTGAGTTGTCCGATTGTTGGCTGCCGCAGCCTCTACCAGTTCGACAATCTGTGCTCTGTCCTGAGTACCCACAATAACGTCTACGCCAGGGATTTGGGCTACCTGGTCGGGAGAAACCTGAGAGTAGCAGCCAGCAACGGCAATGATTGCAGCAGCATTCTGGCGACCGGCCCTGCGAATGAGTTGCCGGGATTTTTTCTCACCCAGATTCGTGACCGAACAGGTATTAATAACATAGACATCTGCTTGTTCGTCAAAACCCACTACCTCGTAACCCTTGGCTTTAAACAGCCCTTCCATTACTTCAGTTTCAAACTGATTTACTTTACAGCCCAGTGTTGTAAACGCCACTTGTGCCATAGTTAGCCTCCTAAATCGCCGCACTCGTACATAACGGCAGTTAGCGCCGCTACCGCCGCTGTCTCAGTACGCATAATCCTCGGCCCCATGGTAACAATTCTAACGCTGTTTTCCTGGCATAAGTCGACTTCAGTAGGGCTAAAGCCCCCTTCTGGACCTATGAAGAGCAAATAAGCTTGCCTGTTAGCTTCAGTTAGCGCCTGTTTTAACCCTTGCGAAGCTTGTCCCTCATACAACATGATTTTACTTGCAGAGGTTAATTCATGATATGTAAACACATCAGCGAGGCGGGTCACAGGAAAGATCTTAGGAATATAACTCCTGCCGCACTGTTTGGCTGCCTCACGGGCTATCTTTTGCCAGCGGGCTACTTTATCTGCTTGTTTAGCCAAATCATATCTAACTACGCAATGCTCAGTAATTGCTGGAATTATGCCAGACACACCAAGCTCCACTGCCTTTTGGACAATAAAATCCATTTTTTCGCCTTTTGCTAAACCTTGAACTAGCCAAGTAGCAATCGGCGGCTCGGTATTGGCATCAATAAGCTCAAGCAGTCTGAGCTGTACGGCATCTGTACTTACCTGGATGATTTCAGCTTTACCGGATCTTCCGTCTTGGCCGGATATTAGCACAGTATCACCAGCGGCCAGTCTAAGCACCAAAGCGATATGTCGGGCGTCAGCGCCATCAATAATCATGTTGTCACTAATGGATGCATTTATAAAGAAACGGCGCATGTAAGCGCCTCCTTAACGGCTGCCGCTGCCGGCCACAATGGCCACCCAGCCGCCTTCTTCGGTAACTTTGTCAACAACAAACCCGTTATCAATAAGGGCTGCGGTGACATCGCTCAAACGCTCAGTAATAATGCCGCTGGCAATAAATACGCCATTATCGACCAGTCGTGCCCTGACGTCAGGCAGCATTTTAATGATTATGTCCGCAATAATGTTAGCAACTATCACATCTGCCTTGCCGTCTACACCTGTTAAAAGATCACCTTGGGTAACTTCAACAGTTGCGGTGACGTTGTTAAATGCAGTATTCTCTTTAGCAACTCGCACTGCTACCGGATCAAGGTCAACTGCTCGCACACTGGCTGCGCCCAGTTTAGCAGCAGCGACTGCCAATATACCGGAACCTGTTCCAACATCAAACACAATATTGTCTGGCTTGATAACATCTTCTAAGAAGCGGACACACATGGCAGTAGTATGATGAGTGCCTGTGCCAAAAGCCATGCCAGGGTCCAGTTCGATAACGATGTCCCCCTCAGCTGGCAAATAAGCTTCCCAGGACGGCTTAATAACAATATGCTCACTCACCCGCACTGGATGAAAATATTCTTTCCAGGATGAAGCCCAGTCCTCTTCCTGCACTTCCCGGCAGTTAATGCAGCCACGGCCTTTATCAAGATTATGTTCATGGAGCCGGTTTACGCGCTCCTCGAATACACGCAGCTTATCGTCCAAGAGCTCATCAACCGGTAAATAAGCTTTGATAGTTACAACTTCTGTGTTGAGTTCCTCGGGGATGTCGCAGTAATCCCAGCTCCCAGAGCGCCGGTAAGCATTGACCAGTTCAGGATCTTCTATCACTACCCCGCTAGCGCCCAGGTCATGGAAAATATCAGCTACTGCTTCAGTAGCTTCATGGGAGGTTTGAATGCTGATTTCAGCCCATTTCATGCGCCATCACCCCTTAAACTTCAATATAACAATATTATATAGCTCCAAAAGCATCTTTAAATTTTTTAAAAAAGCCTTTTTCCTCAGATGTAGGGTCGGCGCCGCCGGCTTTAGCAAACTCCTGTAAGAGCTCTTTTTGACGATCGGTCAGCTTCTTCGGGGTTATTAACTTAACACGTACATGCTGGTCGCCACGACCATGACCACGTAAATGAGGAATCCCTTTATCTTTTATCCGAAACACTGTTCCGGTTTGGGTACCTTCAGGAATTTTAAGTTTAACTTTACCATCAAGTGTGGGCACTTCGATTTCATCACCCAGTGTAGCCTGAACAAAATTAATCGGCACCTCGCAAATAACATCGTTTCCTTCACGTGTAAACAGTTTATGCTGTTTTACGAAAAGATAAACATACAAATCCCCGGGAGGGCCGCCCCGTTGTCCCGCTTCGCCTTCATGAGCCACTCTGAGTCTTGATCCATTGTCAACCCCAGCCGGAATTTTGATTTTAATTTTGCGTTTGACGCGGATTTTTCCCCGCCCGTTACATTCTTTACACGGCGTCTTAATAATTTTGCCTTCTCCTCGGCAGCGCTCACAAGCTCTCACATTGACCATACGGCCAAAAGGAGTGTTCTGCGTTACCTGAACCTGGCCTGTGCCCCGGCATTCAGGACAAGTTTCGGGATGCGTACCTGCCGCCGAACCTGAGCCTTGACAGACGCCGCAATCTTCGGTACGCGGCACTTGAATTTCAGTTTCTAAGCCAAAAGCTGCTTCCTCGAAGCTTATCTCCATGTCGTACCGTAAATCAGGTCCCCGCTCAGGCCCCGCATTCCGACCACCGCCGAACCCAAATCCTGCTTGACCAAAGAACATATCAAATATATCAGAGAAGCCGCCAGCACCGGCACCGCCAAATCCGCCCCCGCCGTTAGCGGCGTCGAACGCAGCATGACCAAATTGGTCATACTGCGCCCGGCGTTCGGCATTAGATAGAATTTCGTAAGCTTCATTGACTTCTTTAAATTTTTCCTCAGCTTCCTTGGGTTCATCACGGTTAACATCAGGATGGTACTTGCGGGCCAATTTACGGTACGCCTTCTTCAGCTCATCTTCAGACGCCGTTTTGGCTACACCCAGCACTTCATAATAGTCTCGCTTACTCACTTCACACCATCCCAAAACAATTTTATTTCTTCTCGTCGTCCATCACTTTATACTCAGCGTCAACTACTTTATCATCATGCTGAGCGCCTTGCTGACCCTGCGGGGCACCTTGAGCGCCTTCAGCCTGAGCGTTCGCTTGGTACATAGCTGTTGACAATTCATAAAGCGGTTTAGTGAGTTCTTCGGTATCGGCCTTAATTGCCTCAAGGTCACTGCCTTTCAACGTTTCCTTAAGTTTATCAGCCGCCTGCTGAACCTTTTCTATAAGGGCTTTATCTGCTTTATCGCCAAACTCTTTAATGGTCTTCTCTGCATTATATACCAGAGAATCGGCATTGTTGCGAACTTCTACTTCTTCTTTACGTTTTTTATCTTCGGCAGCATGAGACTCGGCTTCTTTTACCATTCTTTCTACCTCATCCTTATCAAGACCACCGGAAGAGGTAATGGTAATCTTCTGCTCTTTACCTGTTCCTAAATCCTTTGCAGATACATGAACGATACCGTTAGCGTCAATGTCAAAGCTAACTTCAATGCGCGGTACACCGCGGGGAGCAGGCGGAATGCCCGAAAGTTCAAAACGTCCCAGGGTCTTGTTATAAGAAGCCATTTCACGCTCACCCTGCAGCACATGAATATCAACAGACGGCTGGTTATCAGCAGCAGTCGAGAAAGTTTGGCTCTTGGAAGTTGGAATGGTAGTGTTACGATCAATAATTTTAGTAAATACCCCACCCAGAGTTTCAATACCCAAAGACAGTGGCGTAACATCTAAGAGCAATACGTCTTTTACTTCACCAACAAGTACACCCGCTTGAATTGCAGCACCAACGGCTACACACTCGTCCGGGTTAACACCTTTATGAGGTTCTTTGCTCAAAGACTTTTTAATGGCTTCCTGAACAGCAGGAATACGAGTGGATCCACCAACAAGGATAACTTTGTCAATATCTTTAGCTGATAATCCGGCATCACTCAAAGCTTGACGGGTTGGTCCCATAGTAGCTTCAACAAGATCAGCAGTCAATTCTTCAAATTTAGCACGAGTCAGGCTGATGTCAAGGTGTTTTGGACCAGTTTGATCAGCAGTAATAAACGGTAGGTTAATATTAGTAGTAAGTACGCCTGACAATTCAATTTTTGCTTTTTCAGCAGCTTCTCTCAGACGCTGCATGGCCATACGGTCGTTTGCTAAGTCTATACCCTGCTCTTTTTTGAATTCGGCTACCAGCCAGTTCATGACACGTTCGTCAAAGTCGTCGCCGCCCAAACGGTTATTACCGCTAGTGGCTTTAACTTCAAATACACCGTCACCCAACTCAAGAATGGACACGTCAAAAGTACCGCCGCCCAAGTCAAATACCAATATGGTGTGGTCATTACCTTTATCCATACCATAGGCCAAAGCAGCTGCCGTAGGCTCATTGATGATACGAAGTACTTCTAATCCGGCGATAGCACCGGCATCTTTGGTAGCCTGACGCTGGCTGTCAGAAAAGTAAGCAGGAACTGTAATTACAGCCTGGGTTACTTTTTCACCTAAATATGCTTCAGCGTCTGATTTGAGTTTTTGCAGAATCATCGCTGAAATTTCCTGTGGAGTATAGTCCTTACCATCAATATTCACTTTATAAGTAGTTCCCATGTGGCGTTTAATAGAGCTAACTGTGCCATCGGGATTGGATACTGCTTGGCGCTTAGCAATTTGTCCAATTAAGCGCTCACCATTTTTCGAAAAACCTACTACTGAAGGTGTAATACGACTGCCTTCCGGGTTAGGAATAACAACAGGCTCGCCGCCTTCCATTACAGCCACTACTGAGTTAGTAGTACCAAGGTCAATACCAATTACTTTTGCCATTGTACATTTCCTCCTTAAATAAACTGCCTATTAACTGTTTGCTGCTACTTTTACCATACTAGGGCGGATTACCCGACCATTTACTTTGTAACCTTTTTGTAATTCTTCAATTACCATACCATCAGGCTGACTGACATCTTCAACCCGCATTACAGCCTCATGCTGACTCGGGTCAAATATATTTCCGACGGCATTTACAGGCTCTACACCTAATTGGCAAAGAGCATTATTTAATTGCCGGAAAATCATTTGTACCCCGGTTGCCAAGGTATCGACATCAGTGGCAGCGCTAGCGGTTGCCCGCTCAAAGTTATCAACAACAGGCAATAGCTCACAAATAATACGTTCGGCTACAACTGCTGATAATTCTTCTTTTTCTTGCCTGGTCCGCCGCCGGAAATTATCAAAATCGGCCTGTAGCCGCTTATACCTGTCAGTCATTTCATCAAGTAGCCGGCTTTTTTCATTCAATGCGGACATAAACTGCTCTACATCCCCGGGATTAAAGCATATTTCAGGATTATCAGCAGACGCCGTTTCGGCCCCTGTTTCCTGGCCTGTCTCGCCCGGTACTTGTTGTTGTTCTTTTTCTGCCATTAAACCCACCTCCGCTTGTTAAAAATCAGGCATACCGCTATCGGCAGCGCCTGCCTTCTGGGCATTGGCCCCTTCTTCTTTTTTCTTGATAATAGTATCAATACGCAAAATTGCTACAGCCACTTCACCGGCGGCCTTTATGGCATGAAGTTTTACCGGAACAGGATCAATTACGCCCCGTTCCAACATATCGGCCACTTCGCCGGTATCACAATCTATCCCCAGCGAATCGCAGTTTTGCGCGGCTTGAGAAGTAACAGCTTCTTCAACCTTTTCCAAAGGATTAAAACCCGCGTTTTCTACGATTTGTGACAAAGGCTGTTTGAGAGCGTTTGTCACGCAATCAAGACCATAAGCCGCCATTCCCTTAAGGTTCTCCCGGTATTTACCAACTTCCCTGGCCATGGCCACTTCTATCGAACCGCCGCCTGGCACGTAGCCGCCTTTCACAGCAGCCTGCACGCTTGAAGCAGCGTCTTTAGCAATACGTTCGCGTTCACCCACTACTTCCTCAGTGGCTGCACCTACCAAAATTGTAGCCATGGGTTTGCCGCTGCCGCCAATGACCCGCACTTGTTCGAGCTTCTCATCCTGGTATACCTTTTCAGCAGCACCCAGATACTTTTCAATATCAACCGATTCTTTTTTTAGACCGGTGCGTTTGATCATTCGCGCACCAGTATGATCGGCCACCCGGCGTAAGTCTTTCGAGGATACACGCTCAATAACCATAATGTTTGCGTCGGTAAGGATTTCTTCAGCGGCACTATGTACACCCCGGTCAACCATAACAACATTAATGCCAAGGCCGACAATTTTTTGAACATTTTTCTTAAATTCATCCTGAAGATCGATGTAGCGTTTAAAACCCGCTTCGGTGCTTAGCGCTTCATCTTCAATCTCTTCAGGTTCAAGCGCATCATCAATAAGCAGCAATTTTGCTTTTGTAATTTCTTCAGGCATTTCCTGCGTCATGCGTTCCTGATCAACGATAACGCCCATAAATACTTCATTATTTGCTCCAGCTTCCGCGGTGATAATCTCGGATAGCTTAAAATTGTATTCATTAAGTTTTTCCACGCCAATCAGCTTAGCTGCTTCTACAACCAAGTCTGCAATATCCGTATGTTCCCGCCCGGCAATCATGGCAATACTCCGGAGTATTGGGTCATTAACCGCAGTAATTGTGCGGGCTCGTTCCTTAACGCCATCTAAGACCTTGGACACACCATATTTTATGCCTTCAATTACTCTGGCCACAGGTACCCCGCGCATGACTTGACTTACGCCTTCTGATACCAGGCTGCCAGCCATAATCGTCGTAGTGGTGGTACCATCTCCAACTTCTGCCTGTTGGGCCTTGGCAGTGTTAATCAGCATTTTCGCTGCCGGATGGTTGACATCCATTTTATCGAGAATAGTAACACCGTCATTGGTAATAATGACTTCACCAAAGCGGTCAACAAGCATAGTATCAAGCCCTTTAGGGCCGATAGTGCCTTCGACGGCAGCAGTAATTGCCCGTACAGCATTCGCGTTAGTTAACAGAGCGGCCAAACGCTCATCCACGTCGGCGCCACTGCCAGCTTGCTTCAAATTCATGTAGTTCCCCCTATCACAACACCTTATACTTTTTCAGAATTTCACCTAAATGGCGCTGCATAAACTTAAGCACAGACATAGTTTTGCCATACTCCATTCTGGTTGGGCCAAGCACAGCCACAGTTCCTACCACCTGGCCGTCAATGCGGTAAGTGGCTTGAACAACACTGCAGTCGTGAATGCCTGTATATTTATTTTCCTGCCCAATAGTAACAACTACTCCGTCACTGTTGGGCATGTGGAGAATATCGCACAACAATTTATCTTCTTCAAACATCGTTAACAGGCCTTTAACTTTATCGACATCCCTGAATTCAGGCTGATTTAGCATTTGTGTCGTGCCGCCAAGGTAAACCTTGTCACTTTTCTCAACGGTAAGAGCCTGCTTTAAGAGTGTAATAGCCTGTTCAAAAACTTTTGGATCAGGTCTGATATCGTTTTGGATATCCTTTAGAACCGGCGTTGTTATCCGGTCAACAGCCAAGCCTCCCAAGCGGGAGTTTATCGCGTTGGCCACGCGGCTCAAGTCCTCATGACGAAGCCCCTCAGGTATTTCAATTATTTTATTTTCTAGTAGCCCAGTATCAGTGACAATGACAACAATCGACCGGCGCTCATCCAGTGGCAAAAACTGAAGATATCTAAAAGTACACTGTGACACCTGCGGTGCCAGTACCATCGAGACATTCTGGGTCATGCGAGACAAAATTTTAACTGTCTCCTGAAAAACTTCTTCAATCCGTCGCGCCTTCGTATAGTACCAATTATCAATAATTGCAATGTCTGTGTCAGAAATCTGGGGTGGCGCTAATAAACAGTCGACATAAAAACGGTAGCCTTTGACTGATGGTATCCTACCAGCGGAAGTATGCGGTTGCTCAAGATAGCCTAAAAGCTCCAAATCTGCCATTTCATTACGGATAGTGGCCGGACTGACTCCCAAATTGTATTTACGTGCAATCGTCCGCGAGCCGATTGGTTCAGCAGTAGATATGTAGTCATCAATAATGGCTTGCAGAATTTGGCGCTTTCTTTCATCTAACACCGACTTCACCTCCTGTTGTTAGCACTCATGTCAGTCGAGTGCTAACGCCTACTAAAAAAATACCACTCATTGGGTTTAATGTCAAGATACTAAAGGCTTTATCAATGAGTAAGTGGCTCTAAAACTTTCATCTGAAGCTTATTCGCACTTTATCTAATCAGGCAAAAAACTACTAAATACAATATTACCAAATTTCATGCCTCTGTCAGTCAGCCATACCCGCCTGGAATCTGTTTCCACCAAGTCTTGCCGCTGGAGCTTCTCAAAAATATTGCCGAAATGTCTGAAAAAATCAACGCAAAAACGTTGATAAAAATTAGCTAAGGTCAGCCCTTGAGAAGTGCGTAATGCTAAAAATATATACTCGGCCATCGACTGGTCCTTAGTTAGTATTTCTCTCATTACAACCGGGGAACGTCCCTCGAATATGGCACTGATGTATTCCTGAATTCCCGTTACATTACTTATCCGCTCACCATTCAAGAAGGAATGTGCTGCGGCGCCAATACCTAAATAAGGTTGATACTGCCAATATTTCATGTTATGGCGGCACTCCAAACCTGGTCGAGCAAAGTTTGAAATCTCGTAACGCAACAAACCTCGGCCAGGCAAAAAGTCAACCATTCGATCATACATTGCTTCCTCGGTTGCTTCGTCTGGTAATTTAAGCGACCCTCGATCATAGGCTGCTGCAAATGGAGTGCCTTCTTCCAGTTTAAGGCCATATACCGAAATATGGCTGGTATTAACCGCAACTGCCTGCTCAAGCTCCCGGGCAAAACCCTCGACCGTCTGTCCTGGCAGACCATACATCATATCAATACTAATATTATTAAACCCAGTGGCATAAGCGTATTCAAGCGCAGTAAGAGTATCTGCCGTTTTATGAATTCGCCCCAGGCGGGCAAGCAAGTCATTATTAAAGGATTGCACACCAAAACTGAGTCTATTTATCCCTGCCGCTTTCAACGTAACTAGCTGCTCTCTTGTTACGGTACCAGGGTTGGCTTCCATACTAATTTCAGCATCATTTTTGATGTTAAAGTTAGTATAAAGACAAGACATTACTTGCTCCAGGAGTTGTACAGGCAACAGACTGGGCGTTCCACCGCCAACATAGACTGTGTCTACAGTCGGCTTACATAACAGACCGCCCTGTTCAGCAATCTGCTGACACAAGGCGGCAGTATAAGCCACAAATAGGTGTTCTGCTCCCGAGTAGGAAGAAAAGTCACAATACAGACATTTTTGCCGGCAAAACGGCATATGAAGGTATAGGCCAAGCTCACTCATCGCGTTTACCCTTTAATCCATCTTCAAAATAGCCATAAAGGCTTCTTGAGGAACTTCCACGCTGCCAACCTGTTTCATCCTTTTCTTACCCTCTTTTTGCTTTTCGAGAAGCTTGCGCTTACGGGTAATGTCACCGCCATAGCATTTGGCAAGCACATCTTTGCGCATGGCCCGTACCGTCTCCCGTGCAATTACTTTACTACCGATAGCAGCCTGAATAGGAATTTCGAACATTTGGCGGGGAATAATCTCTTTTAATTTTTCAGCAAGCTGACGACCGCGCTGCGCCGCCCGATCCCTGTGAACGATTACACTGAGGGCGTCTACAGGCTCGCCGTTAAGGAGGATATCCAATTTAACAAGCGCTGAAGTCTGATACCCCAGAAGTTCGTAATCAAGAGAAGCATAGCCGCGTGTTGATGATTTCAATTTATCAAAGTAGTCAAAAATGATCTCACTAAGCGGCAAGTGATAGGTCAACATGACCCGGTTAGCATCAAGGTATTTCATGTCCTTAAACTCGCCGCGCTTTTCCTGGGACAATTCCATAACCGCGCCCACGTAGTCATTAGGAACCATTACCGTAGCTTTTACGTAAGGTTCTTCGACATGGTCAATCTCTTGCGCTGTTGGCAATTTTGACGGGTTTTCAATCTCGATAACTTCGCTATCTGTTTTATACACACGATAAATTACACTGGGTGCCGTGGTGATGAGCGTCAGGTTATATTCGCGTTCCAAGCGTTCCTGGACAACGTCCATATGAAGGAGTCCAAGAAACCCGCAGCGAAAACCAAACCCAAGCGCAATAGAGGTCTCAGGTTCAAAAACCAGTGAGGCATCATTTAGCTGCAGTTTCTCTAGTGCGTCACGCAAGTTTTCATAGTCAGAGCTATCTACCGGGTATAGACCGCAATATACCATCGGGGTAATTTTGCGGTAGCCTGGCAACTGCTCGGCTACTGGTCGTTCTGCACTGGTAACTGTATCGCCTACTCTGGTATCTTTGACGTTTTTAATACTTGCTGCAACAAAACCGACCTGTCCTGGCCCTAACTCCTTAACGTTAGCGAGATAAGGGCGGAAAACGCCAACCTCAGTAACCTCAAACACCTTGTTGGTTGCCATCATTTTAATCTTCATGCCTGGTGTGATAGTACCATTCATGACCCGGACATAAACAATTACGCCTTTATATGAATCAAAATGAGAATCAAAAATAAGCGCACTTAAGGGTTCATCTGCTTTGCCCGCAGGCGGGGGAACTTTTCTGACGATTGCCTCAAGAATCTCTGCAATACCAATCCCAGTCTTGGCACTGGCCAAGACGGCATCAGTGGTGTCCAAACCGATCACGTCTTCAATTTCGGTTTTAACCCGTTCCGGTTCTGCGCTGGGCAGATCAATTTTATTAATTACCGGAATGATCTCGAGGTTGTGCTCAAGCGCCAGGTAAACATTAGCCAGTGTCTGGGCCTCGATCCCCTGCGCGGCGTCTACCACTAAGAGCGCACCCTCACAAGCGGCCAAACTGCGGGAAACCTCATACGTAAAGTCAACGTGTCCTGGAGTATCAATTAGATTGAGCATGTACGTTTCGCCGTCTTTTGCTGTATAAGACAACCGGACAGCCTGAGCTTTAATTGTAATGCCACGCTCGCGCTCAAGTTCCATCTGGTCTAAAACCTGGTTTTCCATCTCGCGGGCAGAGAGAGCTCCTGTGTACTCCAACAACCGGTCTGCAAGTGTCGACTTGCCATGGTCGATGTGGGCGATAATTGAAAAATTGCGAATATGTCCTGTATCCATCAAACTCGGGGCTCCTCCCTGGTATAATAAAGCTTTTTTACATATTTCTATAAATTATACCATCAGCCGCCCGCTAACTGCAAGCTCTACCTATATTCGCGAATATATTCACCGATTTGCTGTATGGCACACTGAGTTTTGTCTCTTGCCTTTTGAAAATTAGCTTCAATATATGGTTTGGCTTGGTTCCAATATTCGATGGCTCGTTTTTTAGCAATAAACGCTTCTTCGACGAATTGTCTGTGCCAGACACCGAACCAATACCAGAACTGCGAACCATCTACCTCTACCTTGGTAGGTATAATAAATGCGCGATCAGCGAAGTTCAGCACAATACTGCGTTCTGTGCGTGAAATATTCCCCCAAGAATATACACTTCCCAGAGTCAGACCATAACCAAAAGCATAAGCCGAATATACATGTTCCTGATTACGTCCAATGTAAAAGAACCGTTCTTGTCCCGGTCGCTGAGTAAGCGTACCTAACTGATGTTCAGCTACTCCCACACCAATTACAATAATTGTTAGCAATATCAGCAGGCCCCGGGCGATGATCCCAATATCGCCTGCCTCTACTCGTTCGAACACGGCACCCCTCCTTATCGTAGCTACCGGCTTTCAGCGAGTATTTCGGCCAACACGTCTCCAAGTACTTCGATACTGCGCACGGCCTCTTCCTTGCTGCTTTCCTGTGAACCTACCTCAACTAGTAAAGCCCGTGGATGGAGATGTTGGTTATATCGCCATTCCACCAGTTGAATACCGCGACATATTCCTGGATATTTAGCATTTAACTTAGCATCAATTAATTTCGCAAACGCATGGTTTTGCTGCCAATGAGGCTGTGGCAGATCTTGCTGCCCGGTGGCTACAACAATAGTAATTTTTGCCATTTGCACACCGTTAACTACTGCGGTTACATTTTCGCGTTTGTCAGCATCCCGGTGAATGTCGAAAATCATTTGGATAGACGGGTTTTCCGTCAATAATTTTTGGGCTGTAATCTCCGAGGGACCGTATGCTTTCATAAAACTTGGGTAATCGTGAATGGTAGCGCTATGAATGGCTTTTACTCCGTCTTTCTCCAACTGCTTTGCTAAAGCCAATCCAACCTCAACAATATCACCACGCTGACCGCCCGGCCTATGGGACACCCCTGAGTTGGGAATAAAGGCTTCAGCCGTATGAGTATGATAGATTGCTACCAGTGGGTTATCACTGCTTGTCGTATTTTTAGCGTCAAATTTAGGGAAGTTTGGTAAACTGGCCGCACTGACAGTCGGCGTACCCGTCTTTTTGAAAGCTAACATAAAGGGTATTTCCTGCGAAAATAACGAACGTAAATCCTTAAAATCAATACCAGCAAACGATAACACCAATTTATGAGCAATTGTTTCCGCATTTAGTTCAGGTGTTATTTTTACTGCGCTTGGTGGCTGGGCTATCCTGGACAAACCGGGGATACCTAAAAAAAGCACGTCCTTTCCTTGGGGCCACAAAGAAGGCAAGTACTGGCCGTAGTAGGCCGACCCGCTTACAGGAATAGCACTTGTCAAATTGAGATATGTGGCAATAGATATCCCGCTTGCCAGTAAAACCATGAACCCAATTAACACTATGTTAAAAAATTTAGAGGTGCTGTGCACTTGCAAGAAATCATTCCAAAGCCTATTTTGGGTGCTTTGTTTTCGTTCTTTTCTTGTTACCATTGCCGCCTCCGCCAGACCCCATATGGGTTGTCTCTTGATAATTTTGTTTACATACAATGTATATGCCTGGCGGCGTGGCGATATTACAGTTATTATCGGACTAGCTGTGTCAGTGTAAATACATATGAATATTCTCGTAATCAATATTAGGATGCATGGCTTGGTTAATACCACCCGCTACAACGGCGGCAATATCTTCAATTAGCCTGTCAACCTCCTTAGGCGTTACCATAAGGTCGCCGAGCATTTCAGGCAGCACTTGACGGACAATTGTATGGCGATCTTGATCAGACAGGTTTGCCATACTTTTAAAATATCTGCCAAAAGCGGCATGCTCCTGCAGAGTATTAATAGTATCCATAGCAATTGTGGAAGCATGTACGACTGTGGGTACGCCAATAGCAATCACAGGTACACCGAGCGAGGCTTGCGTTAAACCAAAACGTTTATTACCAACGCCAGAACCGGGGTGGATTCCCGTATTGGCTAACTGTACGGTGGTTATTACCCTGTGACTGGAGGCTGCTGCTAGCGCGTCAATGGCAACCACTAAATTGGGCTTAATATTGCTCACAATTCCCTGAATGATTTCTGCAGTTTCCATGCCGGTTATGCCAAGTACGCCAGGAGCGATGGCACATACTGAACGTACGCCGCCTTTAAGTTCTGGCGACAGCAATTCCTGAAGGTGGCGAGTAACTACTATTTTATGTGCAGCCCGCGGCCCCAACGCATCAGGAGTAACATTCCAATTGCCAAGTCCTACAATTAAGACAGTTGCATTGCGCGGCAGATTGACCATTCCGGCCAGTTCGGTGGCTAAAAAATTCATTATTTTTTGCTGTAATGGGGTATTTTTGTACCTCAGTCCCGGCGCTTCAATGGTAATATATTTGCCTTTTGCTTTACCCATCATGCGCTCAGCCTCGGGCGTACTGATATTGACGCGGGTTATAATCACATCATCGTCTTCGCTGGTCTCAACCAGCACACCAGGAATATCTTCCCGCACCTGTTTTGTTAGCATTTCGCGTGCTTCTAAGGCCAAGTCGGTTCGAACTGTATTAAAAAACTGATCCATAGATTTTCTCTCCTTTACACCCTAAATGGTTCAGACCTATCTTATCCGGAAAAAAAGGCGGTTATACGAACCTTGTTTCACATTATTGCTTGCTTTTTCCTGTAGTCCATGCTAGAATAGTTCAGTAATATATACATAAGGAGGTGAATTACTTGCCAAATATTAAAGCATCTGAGCGTAGCGTAAAAACTGACGCTGAACGGCGTGCCCGCAATTATTCGGTAAGATCAACAATTAAGACTTCTATCCGTAAGGTGGAGGAAGCTGCACATGCCGGTAAAGCAGATGAGGCCAAGACCCTCCTGACTAATGCCGCAAGCGTTATTGACAAAGCTGCCGCCAAGGGCGTTATTCATAAAAATGCCGCAGCCCGTAAGAAGTCCCGCCTAGCTCGTAGAGCTAATGCAACTCAACAAGCATAATAATAAAACCCTGTTCACTATAATGAGTGGACAGGGTTTTTGTTTATCTGGGAGGATTTCCTTAAGAATAGGTATCTTCAAAAATAACCATGCTATACTTGGCGGAAAACGGGGCGTCATTCCGTTTTTTTATTTTATTCAATTATATCTTTCTGACTAAAGTAACTAGACCTAAAGGCAGGTCCTTTATATGAGAATAGCAATTATATCTGACACTCATTTGAATCATGACACTACTAAGCTTGAAGTCTTGTTAGACCGGCTTGGGCCAGTAGACTTTATCCTACATGCTGGCGACTATACTGGCGAAGGAGTTGTTAAGATATTACAGGCAACTGCCATGTTTTACGGGGTGTGGGGAAATGCGGACTCCAGTATTATTCAAGATTCCCTTAAGGAAAAAGAAATAATTACGTTTGGTTCTTACCGGCTTGGTATCTTCCATGGACACGGCACAGGGAAATGTACAGTAGACAGAGCTTACGCAGCTTTTGAAAACGAAAATTTGGATATCATCGTTTTTGGCCACAGTCATCAGCCGTTAATCTGTACGAAAAATAAAGTTCTAATGCTAAATCCCGGCTCACCGACTAACAAGCGCACCCAAAGATGGTTCACTTGCATCGTTCTCGACCTTCTCTCAACCTCAATCGAAGCTAAGATAATATTTCTCGATAATATAGATACCAAGTCAACTTAAGCGGCATGTTATTATTAGGTAGCTATATGTATAGACGTAAATCTGTCCATTCAGTTTTAGATCTATAATAATATAGTCGGCAAACGATACTTTTTCACATTGTAACAAGGTAATTTGGCAGGCGTTATCGTATACTTATCTTGTTATCCCGTTTATTACCAAGGAGGCCAGTAAAAAACCATGTTTAACTTTCAACGACTGATTATCGGCAGACCTCTTAAGACTGAGGAAGCCGCACATGAAAAACTGCCCAAGTGGAAGGCATTATCTATTTTTTCCTCAGATGCATTATCCTCGGTAGGATATGGCCCAGAACAAATCATCGTAACATTAGCCGTTCCGGGTATGCTGATCTATGGGTATTTCGGCTACGCTACCATAGCGGTAATTGCCCTCCTTGCAATTGTAACGCTGTCTTATGTCCAGGTTGCAAGAGCGAACCCTGGCGGCGGTGGATCATACTCTATCGCTTTGCAGAATTTAGGTGAAACTCCGGCTCTGGTCGCAGCCGCTTCGCTGATTGCAGACTATGTTCTTACCGTTGCGGTAAGCGTCTCATCAGGAACAGATGCCCTGGTATCGGCATTTCCCGCCCTTATCGGGAGGGAAATGTCAATTAACTTATTAGTTCTCTTCGGAATTCTGACGGTATTTAACTTAAGAGGAGTTAGGGAATCGTCTAATGTCTTTGTATGGCCAACGTACTTTTTCATATTAGGAATAGTATGCTTGATCGGCACCGGCGTCTATAAGGCATTTACCGGCATAGCTCCAATTGTTCCTGCTGAGTCTTTAGTAAGACAACAAGCCGATTGGGTGGTTGTCGTCCTGGCGTTGAGAGCATTTGCGAACGGGTGCAGTTCTATGACAGGCATAGAGGCTATCTCTAACGGAGTCCCGATGTTTAAAGAACCCGGAGTAAAAAACGCGATAAGAACTACCTACTTTATGGCTCTTATTCTCGGCCTTATGATCGCCGGGATATCGTTTCTGTTTATGCATTATCACCTGTTGCCTGAAGAAAATGTAACCATGCTCTCCCAGCTTGCCGAGCAGGTATTCGGACGGGGATGGGCTTATTATTACATACAAATAACGACCATGCTTATCTTATACTTGGCTGCAAACACTGCCTACAACGGACTGCCTCCGCTTCTATCAATTATGGCCCGCGATTCTTACGTTCCACGCTATCTGGGCGAAAAAGGCGAACGACTAGGCTACTCAAAAGGTATTCTGCTGCTAAGTCTCGTTTCAGCAGCATTAATTTTTGTTTTTAATGGTAATGTTGAGCACTTGATTTCTCTATATGCAATCGGCGTGTTTCTTTCTTTTACCATTGCCCAATCCAGTTTAGTTGTAAAGTGGAGACGGGAGAGAGATACGGGATGGATTTCCCGCGTGGCCCTCAATAGCTTCGGCGCTTGTGTGACAGGCATAGTTGTGCTTGTTATTGCGATAACAAAGTTTACCCATGGCGCATGGATTGTTCTTGTTTTTATTCCGGCTATGATTTATATATTAAAAACCATTCACTCTCACTATCTAACTACTGCAAACCAGCTGCGTGTTTCCCCAGAGGATTTCGTTGACCATCTAGAAATACATAATCCTAAGAACCTCGTAATAGTTCCCATATCCGGTATCACCAAGGTAGTTGCCGCATCAATCAGGTATTCCAAAACTCTGGGCGGCGATGTCATCGCCCTATATGTTTATACAGATGAAGAAGAACGTCGAAAATTCGAAGAAAAATGGAATAGTCTAAACTTAGACATTCCGCTTCGTGTACTCTACTCTCCCTATAGATCAATTGTTCAACCAGTTTTGGGGTATGTAAGTGAATTAGAGATGCACAAGAGTCTCTACCACTACATTACAATTGTAATTCCCGAGTTTGAGCCAGCAAAATGGTGGCATAGGTTACTTCACAATCAGACCGGATGGATTCTTAGGACGCTGCTGATACTGCGAGAAAATGTGATTGTATCTACATTACCTTATCATTTTAAAAAGTAAATTAAATAATCCTCATATCATCGATTTAAGTAAAATCCCGTACACTTGTACGGGATTTTTCCTATTGAAGGTATGTTCGAGTTAAATTGTTCGTTTACAACTCGCACAGTTCAATTATTATTTTCTCCAGCACTACCGGTCCAGTCCGGCTTGATTTTAAATCCCGGTCAGCGGCAGCTAAACTGAGCATAGCCGCTTTTAGTTTAGCACCATTAAAGACCCGGCTTTGTTTAGCTAGCTTCTCACCAATAAAACCAGGTACTTTTAGAGACTCAGCTACTTCCCGACTGCCATAGCCCTTATTCAGCAATTCTTTAACCTGCCATAACTGCCTGATTTGCCGGGCTAAAAGCGCCAGTATCCGGACCGGATGTTCCCCGGCTGCCAGTTCTTCCCGCAGCAGTGCAATCGCCTGAGGAGTTTGCCTTTGGCTCAACGCCTCAACCATAGCAAATATTGATACCTCTGGCACTGCTGATAAAATTTGCAGTAAATCCTGTCGGGTAATAAGCGTTTTGTCTGCTGTATATAAGATTACCTTTTCTAACTCGTTATTTATAAAATCAAGTGAAACCTGTGGCATCATGCTAACTGCCGCCAGTAAATGCTCCTGGGCATCAGTAGCCATTTTTATTTTGAGCTCAGCAAGCCGTTCTGTCAGCCACCCCCGCAAATCCTTGCCTTTTAACGGCGCTGCTTCCAAAACCAGACCATTTTTCTCAAGGGATTTATAGATCTTGCGGCGTTTATCAGCTTTATCAGTTGTAATAAACACAACGTGACTATAGGAAGGCATATTACCAAATAGATTAAGCAACCGCTCAGTCGAAGGGTCCGCCTTATCCTGCGCCTCTTCACTGCTGCTCTTGCGTCCGGCACTGAACAGAGCCGTATTACGAACAATAATCAGGTTTTTACCGCCCAGAAACGGTATTGTTTCAATCGTATTGACCAGTTCCGCCACAGGTGGGTCAGACTCAAACACAATAAGATTCATATCCCTGTCTTCAGGCGCAACCACACAGTTAATTAATGCTTGCTCTACCTGCCGCATGTGATATGTTTCCTCACCGTAGATAAGGTAAGACGGAGCAATTTTATTCTGTTTTATGGCAGTAAGTACTGCTTTATAATCCATATTTCACCATTCTTTAATTATTATTTAGGTAAGTATCAACTTCTATATTCTTGCCGTCTGATTTGAAAACTATGGCTCCCTGCCTATCTGTACGATATATCAACGTTTTTATTTCAGCAAGCCGTTTTAGCGTTTCTGGGTGTGGATGACCAAACCGGTTGCCGTAACCAACAGAAATAACGGCAAATCTAGGGGAAATAGCTTGTAGAAACGGCGCAGTGCTAGATGTTTTGGAACCATGATGTCCTACTTTCAGCACAGTACAGGGCAGAACACCTTGGGCAAGCATTGCAGCCTCCCCCTGTGCTTCCAAATCACCGGTAAGCAGAAAACTATGCTGACCATAGCTTACTCTGATTACGCTGGATACTTCGTTACCAGAGGCCGCCTGGCTGCTAGCCTCACCATCGCCAACAGCATGGTCAACGCTAAATAATACATCATCAAGCTGGAAAGTCTGACCAGTGTACACAGGAATAATAGCGACTGCCGGCTTGATGTGAAGCAGTGCTTGCACTGCTTGTGAGTACTCTTCCCGCGCCAGCATAACTTTGATAATTCTAATATCGCCGGCAACACCGGCTGCCCCACCAGCGTGATCCTGATGCCCGTGAGTTAGGATTAGATAATCAACAGCAGTCACGCCATAATGTTTAAGATATGGAGCGACTACCCGCTCCCCGATATCAAAATTTGAGCCACCGAAACTGCCGCCAGTATCTACCAAAACTGCCTTGCCGTGTGGTGTAACCACCAGTGTTGCATCCCCTTGGCCCACATCAATAAAATGTACAGCCAATGGTCGTGGATACCATGTATATACTACTATTACCCCGACAACTAGTATTGCGGTAAGGGCGCATAGTCTCGGACATTGCTCAAAAAGCTGCCTAGGTCCGCGCATATGAAACGGACGCCAGCCATAGACCCAGGCTAACATCAAATAATAGCCGGCGCTGCCTGTTAGCCCCACAGACGGTATGTAAGCAGAGCTATAAGGTAATGATGCCAATAGCGCTGTACACATCATAACAAAGCCTATTAACAGGCTGCTAATAACAAATACTATATTTCCAATACCTGGAACCGCAGTGTAGATAACAACACCTGCCAGACCGAGTATTATCACCAGTTCAACAATAGGCAAGACAATGATATTAGCAACAACAGAGATTATCGGGAAATTGTTAAAATACCAGGCAATCAGCGGCAGCACGCCAAGCTGAGCACTCACAGTCACGGCTAACGGTCCTGCTAACCAGGATGGCAATCGGGACATCCAGTTTAGTGTCCGCTGGTATAAAAACACCAGACCGGCTGTGGCTCCAAAAGACAACTGAAAACTGATGTCATATAGCAGCAACGGCTGATAGACAAGCATCCCCAAAGCAGTAATAGATAATGCAGCAGGCGCATAGTTTTCCCGGCCAAGTACTACAGCCATCAGGCTGATTAAACCCATAACAGCAGAGCGTATTACCGGTGGTGTAAGCCCGCTGATGACCGCATACAGTACGACTACCAAGGCCGCTAGGGTTATCGTCGCCAAAGAACCTAATCCCAGCCGACTGCCAAGCCATCTTATCAGACCTGCCACAAGGGCGATATGCGCACCTGAGACCGATAAAATATGGATTAACCCTGTTGTTGCAAAATCATCAATCACGTTTTTATTTATGCCTTGATATCCGCCAAATAACACGGTTGTTAAAATAGCAGCATCGTTTACCGGCATTACTTTTTGTAACGCGTTAACAATTCCCTGTTGCCAGTTAGCCAGCGCTACACGCCAGGAATATGTATTATCCACCGTAATAATCTTGATGGTTTGCCCTTGTGCCGACATGCGAGCAGTGATGTTCTGCCGCTTGAAAGCGGCCGTCATGTCTATCTGGCCTGGATTATTATAGCCATGTAACTCCAGTACCTTTCCATTAACGGCTATTTTGTCGCCGTAGGCCGCTGGCTTAAACTTCTGTTCTTTATATTGGGCACTGATCCGGACTTTTCCGCTAGCCTGTACGAATGATTCCAGATGGTCCGCTTTTACTTTCTCAACTCTGACCACATATCTAACTTGCCAATTTTGCGGTTCAGTTTCGATTACCTCCGGAACAGCATCAACGGTGCCTTCAACAGCGACGGCTTGTCCGATATAATGGCTGATATCATCTGTACGTACGATCCTATCCTGAGTGTAATAAATCATCCCGGCAATAAAAAACAGGCCGATAAGCGGCCAAAAAACCCGGTGACAATTAGTATTAACACGCCATACAGCTGTCAGCAACAATAAGATAGCCAGAGCCGTAAGAATAGAGATATTCCAGTTATATAATCCAGCTTGCCAAATGCCTGCTGCAAAAGAGGCACAGGTAAACACAAGAATATTATTTAATTTCTCCATGATTATAGTGAGATTTTATCTTTAAATTGATTATATTTAGAGTCACCAATTCCCGGTACTTTTTTGATATCGGTAATATCCTTAAAAGGTCCGTTTGTCGTGCGGTATTCGATAATACGGTCAGCCAAAGCCGGTCCAATACCAGGCAGCTTATCCAGCTCAGCTTTCGAAGCTGTATTTATATTTATCCGGTCACCACTATTACTAGTAGCACTACTAACAGCTGGTGCACCGGGAGTAGCGCCTACAGAAACAACTGCATAAGGAACATTGATTTGCATTTCATCTTTTAACTGCAGGGCCAGATTAATTTTTGCAGCATCTGCTCCTGGCGCAAAGCCGCCAGCCATAGTAACAGCATCAACCACCCGGCTGCCATGAGACAGTTTATATACACCCGGTTTAATAACGCCACCGCTGACATAAACTACAACCTCACTGCCTGTTCCATTAGCGGTTGTGTTTGCCGTTGTCGTATTACCCGGCGGCGGTAATACAGCAGCCCTCGCCTGGTCGTCTGAACTTTTTTGCCAAAACCCGTGAAAGCTATAGGCCAATATCCCGCATGCCAGCACAATAATAATAATTAGCTTTTTCTGCAGAATTCCCATAAACCATACCCCGCATTTATGCTTTTGAGTTATACTTCAACATATTGGGTCAATATCCTGCATCGTTTTCAATTTATGGTATAAACCAGACCTTCTCATGTCAGTTAACCATTGCCAAATTTATAGTTTACAATTAGCAATCAAGAGTGTAATATACTAATTAAACGGTAAACCACACATCCAATTTAGGTTAACAATACTAAGGAGAACAATCAATGGATTCAAAACATATTGTTAAGCTCGGCGAAATGGTGCTGGATGGCTATCGTATCACTACTGCTGATGCCCGGTCCTTAGCAGAGATTGGCGAAGAAGACATTCCTCTGCTTGGGGCCTATGCTAATAAGATACGTGCTAAATTTGCTGGAACATCAGTAGATATGTGCGGGGTGGTGAACGCCCGCTCCGGCATGTGCACTGAAGACTGCAAGTTTTGCGCCCAGTCAGTTTACCATCACACAAACTGCTCAATATTTCCTCTTATCTCTCACAATAAAGCCCTAAGCCAAATTGAGCAACTTAGTAAAGACGGAGCACGGCGAGCTAGCATTGTCACCAGTGGCAAGGGCATGGAAACTGACCCTGATTTCGAGCAGATTGTCGCGCTCATCCAGTACGTCAGTGAGCAATCGGGGATGGGTATCTGCGCAAACTTAGGGACAATCAGTAACGACCAAGCTCTACGATTAGCGCAAGCAGGCGTTAAAAGATATGCCCATAATCTTGAGACCAGCGAACGCTTTTATCCTGAAGTATGCACCACCCATCCCTACCAGGAACGCTTTAACACCCTGATCGCCGCAAAGAATGCCGGTCTTGAGCTTTGTTCAGGAGGTATTATTGGGCTTGGTGAAGCATGGGAAGACCGCATTAGTTTAGCTGTAACCCTCAGAGAGCTAGATGTTGATTCTATCCCTATTAACATCCTTAATCCGATACAGGGTACCTCGTTAGCATCTCAAACACCATTATCACCGCTTGAAATTCTTAAGACATTTGCCATCTTCCGTTTCGTTCTACCTGCTAAGGTGATCCGTCCCGCAGGCGGCCGCGAAGTAAACCTCAGGGATATGCAGGGTGCTGTTATGCTCGCAGGTGCCAATGGACTTATTGTCGGTAACTATCTAACCTTTAGCGGACGCGATACAGCTAAAGATTTTACTATGATCTATGATGCGGGGTTAAACCCAAACCAGAATAATTAACTGGAGGAGAAAAATGAGCTACAATTTAATTTTTGAACTAGGAAGAAAGGTTTTGAATCAAGAGCCTCTTACTTTCGAAGAAGCAATAAAACTTACTCAAATTGAAGAATCAGATATTCCGATCCTCTTAGGAATTGCCAATAAAGTCCGTATCACATTTACTGGTAATCAAGTGGATACCTGTGAAATTGTCAATGCACGTTCAGGGTCCTGCTCTGAGGACTGCAAATTTTGTGCACAATCTGCGCATCATGATGTCAAAATAGATTCCTATCCATTAATGAGCCAAAATCAAATTCTGCAGGCGGCAAGAAGGGCAGAATCCCATGGCGCTTATCGATTTTGCATTGTAACTGCCGGTTGCGGCATGAAAAATGATCCTGATTTTCAACAAATTATCGAATCAATCAAACAAATCGGCTGTGAGACAGGACTGGAGCGGTGTTGTTCACTCGGGATATTAAGCCCTGATCATGTTAAGGCGTTAAAAGCAGCAGGAATTACTCGCTACCATCATAACCTCGAAACAAGCAAAAGTTTCTTTGATCAAATCTGTACTACTCATACATATGACGAGCGGATAGAAACCATAAAAAACGTCAAAGCTGAAGGCCTTGAAGTCTGTTCAGGGGGTATTATCGGTCTAGGTGAAACTTGGGAACAAAGAGTTGAGCTCGCCTTTGCACTTAGAGATCTAGATGTGGACTCAGTTCCTATTAATGTCTTAAACCCCGTAAAAGGTACCGCGCTTGAAGGTCAGTTACCGTTAAGACCACTGGAAGTACTGCAAACATTTGCGATCTTTAGAATGATATTGCCTAATAAAATTCTTCGATATGCCGGCGGACGCGAACAAGCTCTCGGTGAACTTGTTCCGCTCGGTTTCCTCTCAGGAATCAACGGAATGCTGATCGGCAACTATCTTACCACAACAGGACGTGGTGCTACTGCTGATCTTGATACTGTTCGTAATTTAGGGCTCAAACCTATTGCCGAATAAATGTTTTTTATCAGTTAACAGCGAGACTTTCAAATCGAGTAGGAGCTGAGTAATTATTTACTCAGCGACCTCTCACACCACCGTACGTACCGTTCGGTATACGGCGGTTCAATAGAATTAGTGTATTAATGAATATCTTTCACTTATGGTGATAAAGCCTAATTTCCTTAGG
>NZ_DATMYD010000055.1:0-18687 GCF_035561155.1 Sporomusa sp.
GATCAATATAAGGGAATTGAGTGCGGGTATGCCGGATTATTGCCGGCGTGCGACGGTACACTGCACTCCTGTCGCGTCCGGGGCAATTCGGTACGATACGGAGGTGAGCCCAGCATACCGGAAGGCGGGCTGTACGCGTAATAATGGATAAATGGTAGAGAAGAAGTCGCCTTGCGCTAGTCGCCTATGGGCGATTTTTTATTTGGGGGTAGTATGAATATAAAACTTGACGATCTGATTGGCCTGCCCTTTATCGACGGAGGGCGTGATCCAGCCGTAGGTCTCGACTGTTGGGGACTGTCCGCGGAAGTCTTCAGGCGATATGGGATCAACCTGCCTGACTACAAAATATCTTGTGAAGATGCCAGCCGGATTCACAGCGAAGTGAAGGATCAACAAGCATGTTGGCGCAGATGTGAAAAAGAAATCCCTGTTCCTGCGCTTGTCGTAATCCGGTTTACTGTTTACTGTGACCATACGGGGGTATATATCGGCCAGGGCCGGTTTATACATACACGCAAGAGTATTGGCGTAAACATCGATCGCATCGACAGTCCTGCATGGGCAAAACGCATCGAAGGATTCTATGTACCGGAGGTGATACAATGATCACAATAACTGTATTGAAAAACCCGTTCAACCATACCGATAAGGAAATTCATACCTGCGAGCATATTCCCGGCAAAACGGCCTATGAATATGTTCAACCCTACATCATGGGGCTGGATCAATTTGTTGTCAGCATTGGCGGTAATGTCGTTGAAAATGTAGAGCAGCTTGTCAATGATGATGACTGGATCGCCGTCTGTCCGGTTGTCGGCAAAAGCGGCAAAGACTGGTTCCGGGCTATCGGCATGCTGGCATTGGGTGCCGCAGTGACTGGTTGGTCAAGTTCTTGGGCTAGCAACTGGGGGGGAGTGAATGGAGTATTTGGAAGTGCTGCTAATTTCTGGGCCCGCATGGCCGCCGGGGCTGTCACCGCGGTCGGCGGCACCCTCATCAATCACTGGTTTCCGGCGGCTAAAGCCGACCGGAAGACATATGAAGTCAATCCGTCCTACAACTGGAGCAATGCCCAACCGCTGACCGATCAGGGCAATCCTCTGGCCGTAACGTACGGCACCATGCGGACGGCCGGGCAGGTACTTGCCCAGCACGTGTCGAGCGATGGCGACAAGCAGTACCTGAATATCCTGTTGTGCGGCGGCGAAGGGACGGTTGACAGTATCAGCGATATCAGGATAAACGATAACCCGATTTCCTACTATAAAGACATTGATGATCCCGAAATCCGGTTAGGCACCAATGACCAGACGGCGATCGCCAATTTTAACGACACCTATGTTGATCAGGCCTTAGCCTATGAAATTAACAAAGACGATACCTGGACCACGCATCAAACCGAGGGGAACGCGGTGGAAGGCCTGGAAATCACACTGGGGTTTCCCTCCGGCTTATACTACGCCAAAGATAACGGCGGCTTAGGAAACGCGTCGGTCACCATGCAAGCGCAGTACAATAAGGTTGGGGACTCCAATTGGAGTAATTTCACCGACGGAACAGATACTAGCTTAGATATTTCGGCAGCGAAGAATACTTCTTTCTTCCGCACTTACCGCGTGGATAACCTCCCTGCCGCCCAATATGAGGTGCGCGTTAAGTGCATAGCCAAAAGCGGTACGAATAACCGCTACTCCACCCGCGTTTTTTGGACGCAGTTATCGAACATTATCTATGACGATTTTGCCCGTCCCGGCAAGGTGCTTATCGGCGTCAAGGCACTGGCAACCAACCAGCTGAGCGGGGGCATGCCAAACATAACCTGGCTGCAAACCAGAAACAAGGTTTGGGTATGGAATGCCGATTCCGGTCGGTACGAGCAAAAGTCGGCTACCAATCCGGCGTGGGCTGCTTACGACATGATCCATCGCTGCCGGCAAATCAAAAACATCCATACCGGCAATCTGGAATTTGTTGTCAAGGGTACTCCGGCTTCGCGGGCAGTCTATCAGGATTTCGCCCGTTGGGCGGCATTTTGTGATAGTCGTAACCTGACATTCAACTATATCTTCAATACAGCGACCGATCTCTGGACCGCTCTGCAGAAACCGGAAGGTGTCGGCCGCGGCAAGGTGATTATGCGGGGAACCCGGTACGGGTGTGTCTGTGATGCTCCTGGAGAACCGGTGCAGCTATTTACAGTCGGCAATATTCTCACCGATAAATTCAAAGAAAGCTTCGTGGGACTGAAGGATCGGGCCAACGCGATAGAAATCACCTTTGCCAACAAGGACAAAGCCTATCAGAAGGAAGTGATCACGGCTTACGCCGACGACTATGACAGTACGACCGAGCCGAACATCACCCAAATTACCCTTGACGGTGCAACCACCGTTGACCAGGCTTACCGGGAAGGCAAATACCGGCTGCGACTCAATCAATACCTGCAGCGGACGGTGGAGCACAGCGCGGATATTGATGCAATCGCCTGTCAGATTAACGATGTGGTTCTGCTGGCGCATGATGTGCCGCAGTGGGGGTATTCCGGACGGCTACTGGCCGCAACGGCCACGACCCTTCAGCTGGACCGCGAGGTAACATTGGAGCCAGGCAAATTCTATGCGGTCGCGGTGCAGATTACCAACCCGGCGGCAACAACTGCCCAGGACGCCCAAAGCATTGTCACCGTCGGTGTACAGGGGGTGGTGAACGAAATCAGCACCGATACTGTGACGCTGACCAGCCCGCTGTCCCGTGTGCCGCAGAAATGGGACCTATACAGTTTTGGCGAAACCAGCAAAGTGGTCAAGCCGTTCCGGGTGCTCAGCATCAGCCGGGATCAGGATTTACGGCGCAAAATTTCCTGTATCGAATATATTGAAGAAGTCTACACGGAGGCAACAGATATACCGGAAGTTAACTACAGTGCGCTTGAGACAACAACCGAAGTCAGCAGTGTAAGTGTGGCTGAAGAAACTTACCGGCAAAAAGACGGCACGATGGTTTCCAATCTGAATGTCGCTTGGAGCATTCCGCGCGATAAACTGGTTAGCGGTTATAAAGTTTTGTACAGCAGCGACAACGGGCAGACCTGGAGCGAATGGGCAACCGGCCTAACAGCACTCAGTACCCAAATTATCGGCGTTAAAACCCAAACTGCCTATTTAGTAAAGGTTTGTACTATTAGTTATGTTGGTGTTGTCTCAAATGGGGTTGTATCCTTTCCGGTATATGTTACCGGCAAAGACACTCCCCCCTCTGGCGTGGCCGGTCTGTCTGCTAATATAAGCCCGAGCGACTGCACAAAAATAACCCTCACGTGGCCTGCCGTCCCCGATATCGACCTTCGTGGCTACCAACTGATGGAAGGAAGCACAGTCCTAACGCCCACGCCGATATCAGACACGCAGTATATCTATACCGCGACTCAAAGCCGTGACCATAATTTTAGCGTCCGGGCCATAGACAATAGCGGCAATCCATCAGAGATACCGGCGACAAAATCCATAAGTATTACCGTAGAACCGGCAGAGGTGGCCCGTTTTTCTGTTGCCATTCAAGAGACGGACCGGAGCAAATTACTGTTGTCATGGGCTGCAAACAGTGAAACTGATATTGCCTATTATGAGATTCGTACAGGAAACGATGGCTGGGATACAGGAACAGTTATTGCTACACAGCTCAAGGCGATCAGTTATTTGCACCAGCTCACAACCGAGGGCAGCCAAACGTTTATGATTAAAGCGGTAAATAACGCAGGCAACTACTCGACTAATCCAGCTAATTTTAGTGATACGACTACGCTAAAACCTAATGCACCCACTAACGGTAGATACGAAGCAAGCGCAACTAATCCAAGCATATTGACAATTTCCTGGGACAAAATTTCAGATAAAGACCTGGAATTTTACGAGATCAAAATTGGAACTGACTGGTCAACTGGAACGGATTATAAAACCACTAAAGAGACTTCAGTAAAGTATACTTTTACCGTTAGTACGGATTACAAAATTATGGTCCGGTCAAAGAACTTTGCTGGGTATTATTCTAACGTACTAAATATTCCTGTTTCTGTTTCCGTGGAACCAGACGATATTACCAACTTTACCGTTACGCAGCTTGATACTGACAGGCGGGTATTAAAATTTAACTGGGACGCTGTAGCAAACACAACCTACGAGATTCGTCGCGGCGTTGATTGGACAAACAGTCAATTGGTAGGAAAAGACATACAGACAAACTACTTTGACTATATTACAACGATATCCGGTACTCTGAACTTTATGATAAAGGCGAAAAACACCGCAGGTTTTTACAGTCAGGGTTATGCCTACGTTGAGGCTGACATTATATTAATCCCCTCAATTCCTTCGGGTGCTTCGGCTTATCAAGACTTTACAAACAAGGCTAATTTAATTGTCTCCTGGACCCCTGTTTCGGACGCCGATTTCTTAGAATATCAGGTCAAAGTGGGAACTAATTGGTCAACTGCTACCACGTTAACCCCGACCAAAGAGTCTAAGATTACTTACACTGCGCCGTCTGATGGGACTTACACATTTTTGATTAAGACAAAAAGTGTTGGCGGGTATTATTCTAGTGCTTTAGTTTTAACTGCTACTGTAACCATCAATCCGAGTGACGTTACGGGTTTTGCGGTTACTCAAAATTCGCTAGACAGGCGAATAGTGAACTTTGTCTGGAATGCTTCAACAGATAGCGACCATGCCTACTATGTGCTGAAAAAAGGCGTGAATTGGGATACCGCGACGCCAATCCAAAGCAACATCACGACAAACAGCTATAGCTTAACGGCGAGTGCAGAAGGAACCGAAACTTATTTACTAAAAGCTGTGAATAAGGCGGGAAAATACTCTGTTGCGGAAGCAAAAGTAATAACAGCAATTTCCCTCAAACCTTCGGTAGTGACAAACTTAGTAGCTACCCAAAATAGCCAGGATAAAACCAAGATTGATATATCCTGGGACGCTTCAACGGATAGCGATTTCTACACTTTTGAATTAGTTATTAACTCTACAACAGTAACCACTAAAAATAACGAGTATCAATATTCCGTTTCTAGTAGCGGGACTTATACAATTGCTATCAGAAGCAAGACTGTAGGTGGATATTACTCAACCGCGACTTACTTTACGATTGCAGCAACTGTTGAACCGCAGGATATTACTGGTTTTGCTGTTAGCCAATCTTTGTTAGATCGAAGTAAGTTAATCTTAGTTTGGGATAAACCTTCGGAATTAGACGTTAGTTATGTAGAGTTACGACAGGGTTCAACGTGGGACTCAGGTACGGTATTAGAAACGAGGCTAACAGGTACTACTTATACTACAACTATCAATACCGAGAGCAGGGTTACGTTCTGGATTAAGGCCGTTAATCTTGCAGGTAAATATAGTCAAAATGCTGTTTCTACTCCTTCTATAGTTTTTAATCTTAATCCAACAGCGCCAAGCGGCCTAACCGTTACCCAAGACTCAACAGAGAGAAGCAATATATTTGTTAGCTGGACTGGCAATGGAGAATACGACTTTTATGAAAATGAGCTGCGTATTGGCGACACCTGGGAAACTGCTTCGATTATAAAAACAACTAAAGAAAACACTCTTACATTTAACCCTACGTCTAGCGGTGATTATAAGTTGATGCTGAAATCTAAGAATACTGCAGGGTTTTACTCAGACGAAATATTTACTCATTATTATGTTACTTTAGAACCGTCAAGCGTAACAGGTTTCCAAGTTATTCAAAATGGGGAGTATGTTGCATTAGCCTGGGATAAATCTTCTGACGCTGACGTAGTAGGTTATCGGATTACTGAGGGCGCGAGCTATGACAGCGGGACTCTAATCACTGACGGTACAACGGTAACGAATTACGAAACAAAAACGGATACCGAGCGGGAATATAAATTCCATATCAAAGCGATTAATCGGTGTGGAAATTATAGCCAATCATCAACCACAGCTAGTATCACTGTCAAAAACTTGCCACCCAAGAATGTTATTCTATCTTATGACGAAATTTCACTACAAAGCGGAACACATACGAATACCGAGTTTAAGACTAGCCTAATCAATGCGAGCAATTTAGGCGGTAAAGCAAGCGATTATCCGAATACGAAAGCGTCTGAGGTTGGCGGTCAAACGGTACTAAAACTCAAGCAGCGTCCAAATGTTTGTACGATAGACAGCGAGAGTGGTACTATAGGCTCTGATGCTACTGGTAAAACAATAACTTGGTCTACAGAATATGCTTACTACGGCAGTAAGTCACTAAAGATCACCTATTCTGCTGGTACGAGGAATGTGTATTGTCAGGCATTTGATACTACTACGTCAACAGAATGGACGGCATCTTTCGTTGTTAGAAGGTCTGATGGTGGGGCTATATCTGGTGTGGGAGTCTACCTATATAGTGTAAATGGAGGAAATACACTTATAAGCAATCCCACCATTACAAGTCTTGCGAACGGATGGTATTTAATCACTGCAGCAAAAACACAGGCAACGGCAGGTAAAATGAGTCTCACTGGGTTATACAACCTAAACCAGGATACTACCTATTACCTAGACGGCTGGAAGGTAGAGCCGGGAAGTATTTATAACGCGTTTGGTACCTATTATCCTTCCGGTACTTACTTATGCAAGACTAAAGACGTTGGGCAAGTTATTACCGCTAATATTGCTACTGTGTTTTATCCAACTAACAATTTATCCGTTGTTGATGGCATTGGTGTTGGAGGTAATGCAAAACTACAATACTGTACCAGCCAAGATGGCACAACCTATACTGATTGGTTAGACTTTAAGCCAGTTTTAGCTACGTTTAGGTATGTAATGTTCAGGGTAGTTTTGACTACTACGGACGTAACCAAAACGCCGGAAGTAAATAAACTCAATATTAATATTGATGTGCCTGACACAACCAAAACAGGAACCGCCACAATACCCGTAGGCGGTTTAACTATTTCCTACAATAATACTTATTGGGAGTACCCTGCCGTTATTGCTCATGCGATTGGAGCAGGAATACGAGCCGAAATAACCACAGTAAATAAGGATAGTTTTGTGGTTCAGGTGCTTAATATGTCAAATGTCGATGTTGGCGGTAAAATCTCATGGCAAGCAATCGGATATTAGTTTACTGAGAGTGTGGGAATTTCCTGCAATCTTTATTTTAAAAAAAGGGGCGATTTTGTATATGGCATATAGCGAAATGTCAGACGACGTATATATCTCTGATATACCGTCTGTCACTAACGAAAAAGACAGGGCTTTAAAAGAAGATAAAATTGTAAATGCCGCTAAGGTAATGGACTTGGCGGTTGGCAACGCAACAGGCAATATTCCAGTATCTAACGGCACATTATGCACAAATTTAAACGCTCAATATCTAGGTGGGAACTTAGCGAGTGCTTTTGCACCAGCCAGCCATACTCATACCGTTGCTACAAGCTCGTCTAATGGATTAATGTCAAATACTGACTATACTAAACTCTCAGGTATAGCCAGCGGAGCTGAAGTAAATCAAAGTGCTTTTTCAAACTTGGTTGTTGGAAGTACCACTATAGCAGCAGACGCGAAAACCGATACACTGACTTTGACGGCTGGCTCGGGCATAACTTTAACAGGTGATGCCACTAACGACGCTGTGACAATAGCTGTAACAAGTAATGGTCATACTCATTCTGACGCTACAACTTCTGCTGCTGGCTTTATGACCGCAGCTATGGCTACAAAGCTCAATGGCGTGGCCACTGGAGCCCAGGTCAATCAATCGGCTTTCGCAAATGTGGTAGCAAATGGGGTTACTGTTGCAGCAGATTTAGCATCCGATACCCTAACGCTGATTGGTGGCACAGGGATAACGCTAACAGGCGATGCAACAAATGACGCTGTGACAATCGCAGTAACAAGTAATGGCCATACTCACTCAGATGCAACAACTAGCGCAGCAGGATTTATGACTCCGACAATGGTTACTAAGCTAAACGGGATCGCTACCGGGGCCGAGGTGAATCAATCGGCTTTCGGCAATGTTTTAGTGGGAAGTACCACAATAGCAGCAGACGCGGAAACGGATACTTTGGAGCTTGCAGCAGGAACCAATATTGCATTAACCGCAGACTCAACCAATGATAAGGTTACGATAGCTGTCACTGGTACGGTACCAGCAGCCACAACCGCAACGACCTGTACTGGGAACGCTGCGACAGCAACTACACTAGCTACCGCCAGAACCATAGGCATATCAGGGGATGCAACCGGAACGGCAACAAGCTTTAACGGTTCTAACAATATTACGATTCCGCTTACGCTTGGATTAAGCGGGGCCACTGCAGGTACGTATAAGTCTGTTACTGTAGACGCAAAAGGACGTGTAACGGCAGGTACGAACCCAACTACACTTGCTGGCTACGGTATTACTGATGCTGTGTCAAGTACAGGGACTGCAGCAAACTCCATTAAAGTAGGTGGTTATTCCCCGGCACTTACTAATACAGCGTCAACTGTTGCTATCCGTGACACGAGCGGTGACCTTGTAGCAAGATTATTCCGCAGCGAATACACAACAACTACTGGTGGTACATGCGCTTATATTCTTGGGCAGAATGCTGTTGGATCAGGTGTGGACAATTATGCTAGGCCAATACCTTTGGCAACACTTAAGAGCGCATTGGATAATATAGTATCTCCTTCTGGCAAACAATTATTCACTTCCTCTGGTACTTTCACTGTACCCGCTGGCATTACAACCGTTTGGGTTACTATGTGTGGCGGTGGTGGTGGAGGTGCCAGTGGTACTGCTGGTGGAGGTGCAGCATGTGCTTTAGCTACTCAACTCACTGTCACACCAGGAACAATCTATAATGTTACTGTTGGCGGAGGTGGTTTAGGCGCAGGAAATGCCATTGCTGGAACTGGTGGGGCTAGTTCTTTTGGTGCATTACTATCTTGTGCTGGTGGTGGTGGTGGTTCTGGGGTTTCGTTTGGTTCTTATGTAGGTGCAAGTGGTGGTTTTGGTGGACAGCCTGGAGAAAAAGTAAAAATTCCTTATACTGGAGCCATTCTAAGTGCAAAGGGTGGTGACAGCATGTTTGGTTCTGGAGCACAAACTGTTTCAGGTAGTTCAGAAGAAGCTAATCCAGGTACTCCAACTGGTTATGGTGCTGGTGGAGGTGGAGGATATGCCAAAGCGGGTAATGCAGGAACTGCTGGTTTTGTCCTTGTGGAATGGTAGGAGGTAAAAATGAGATACGCTCAGATTTTAAATAATAAAGCCCACTGGATTTTTGAAAGTAATGAAACTCTTGAAGAAATATACTCCCATAGATTCTCCCAAGAAATCGTATTGGTTGATATAACCAGCAATACCGGAGTCAAAGAAGGTTGGGACTATGACGTTTCAACTGGTACTTTTAGTGAACCTAACGTAATTACGCTTGACGGAGCTAAAACTTCCAAGATTGCTGAAATGAAAACTAAACGTGATACATTGGAGCAATCTGGATTTACCTATCTTGGAAAAGTTTTTGATTCTGACCCAAAATCCGTTCAAAGGATTTCCGTTGCTGTCTTGGCTGCTCAAGTTGCTATAGCAAACAATCAGAGTTTATCCTTTAACTGGACTCTGGCTGACAATAGTACAATCACAATGACAGCGGCAGAATTTGTAGGGCTTCCAATAGCACTCGCTCAACATGCTAATGAACTGCATGAAAAATATCGTGCTTTAAAAGAGCAGATTGAGGCTTGTACCACAGTCGCAGAAGTCGAAGCAATTTCATGGAACTAACTAAAATGAATAGGCCGAGAGAACTATGCCGTGAACTGGTACACTAAATTAGGATAGTGAAAAAGACCGTTCCTTAGGCCGCTATGAGATGATCCCGATACTGGTTCGGGGTCATCTTTTTTTGCGGTTTTTTTGTTTATTAATTGGGGGTGCAGAAGTGGGTGAGCCAGGCGTTAATGTAATAGTAGAAAGAATCGAAAACCTAAAAGAACATTTTAATGAAAAATTCATAAACATTGAAAAAAAACTAGACGGCCAATGTGAACACTGTCAAAACACCCCTAAATTTAGGGAAAGACTTCATAGCCAATGGTTTCATATTACGGCGCTTTGGGGTGCACTTGGTGCTATTACTTCGATGCTGTTTTATGTTGCTCAAAGAGCTGGAGTAATCAAGTGAAAGGAGTGAAATAATTGAAAAAAGTAATATTAGCTGAGTTAAAAGAACTGGCTTTAGCGGCAAAAAGCAATCTTTGGAAAAATGCAAAAGCATTAGACCGGGATGTTAAGCTTTATCTGCATTGGAGCGCCGGGCATTACAATCAATTTTGGGATGACTACCATATCAATATCGACAGTGACGGCAGCGTATACGTCAGTACAACCGATTTGGCAGAGCTAAAAGCCCATACCTGGCACCGCAATAGCGGAGCAATTGGAATTGCGCTGCTGTGTTGCGCTGGAGCCAACACCAATGATTTAGGCAAGGAGTCGCCTACCGGCCTGCAGATTGAGGCAATGGCGCAAGTAATTGCTGTTTTGTGCAAGGCCTTGGACTTAATTATTGATTCCGAGTGGGTTATGACACATGCCGAGGCTGCCGATCAGGACGATTACGGACCAAAAACAACCTGTGAAAGATGGGATTTATGGTTTCTCAAAACTGGCGATAAGCCCGGTACAGGCGGGAATATACTTCGCGGAAAGGCCAACTTTTACTCGGAGAGATTGCCATGAGTATTACTGATAAAATAGTGCCGATCATCCAACAGATCGCGCCCGTAGCAAAAGAAGCTATTTTAAACGCAATTAAGAGCGAGATAACGCCAGGTCTGATTATAAGCCTGGCTAAAAAAATGATAAAAAAAATTAAAGGAGTGTTTACTACTATGTCAGACATTGATACCAGCATCACAATTGAGGCTACTGCCGCAACTACCACCGAGAGCGCCACTACGGCCACTGATACTACTTCCAATCAAATCATAACCAATGCGGTTGCTGCTACGGAAACCGTTTCCGATGCCTTGTCTGCTACTGCTGTTACAGCTATTAACGTTGCCGAAACCAGCGGAACCACCTCTGTCACTAATTGGGTTACTGATGAAATTGCAAGACTAAGAGTAGAGATAAAATCCACAAATAAATTCTCTGTTGCCGCCAGAGACAGAATCGAAATAGCGGCACTTGAAGCTATGTCAGTTGTCGTCCTGGCCGAGATCAAAAATTTGGCTTCCAAGCTGAAAGAAAAAATATAATGAAAGTAACCGTAATTTTTGTCCGGGGTGATAACACGCAATTAGTTGACCGAGTCATTGCCGAGGTTAGTCACGGTGATTTTTGTCACACGGCCATAAAAATTTTAGGCGGTACGCTTGAGGCGTTAGGTATGCCGGACGAAGGCGACAAATATCCCGGCGTATGGCTTCATGCTGCCGGCAAGTACGATAATAATCCAAGTGCGGAGTTCATCGAAATAGATATTCCAAATATGGTCGAAGCCGAAGCTGAGGCTATAAGACTGATTGGTACACCGTATGGCTATACCGATTGCATCAGAGGCGGAATATATGATCTTACGGGAAAACAGCTGCCAGGCAACAGTATAACCGCGAACTGCTCAGAAACAGTTACAAGAGTAATCAGAGCTGGAGAGTTTACGGTACTGCCCGCAGTCATACCTGACGATATTACACCAAACGATTTACGAAATGCACTAATCTAATGAAAAGCTCCTAAAAAATTTTGTCCAACTTTTTGGGGTCAATTCAGGAGGCTAACGTCTCTTCATCACCACTTGGAATACTTTCCACAACAGATATGTCGTAAGAAGGAATATATTGTCTAAATAGCCAATTAGTAGTTAGTCCCGCTTTCTTCGCCAGCAAAACTAAGCAAAGCTGCAGGTAGATATAATGATTGATGTTGATCTGTGGAGCTTAAGTAAGACGATAATATCGAGTAAACACTGGCAGCTGATTAGAGAGGCTGTCAGGCGAGAGCTTGCTTTTGAAGCTATATTTGGCAATGCTATCACCGATATGGATGAGTCCTTGTCTGTGTTCAATATACAATTACTCCCTACCGTAGCTATCGTTATTCAGGCTGATAATGATGGCATAGCCTGTTTTGACAATGCCATCATTAAGTTGCAGCAGAAAGATATTTATAATCGGGTAATACGCATGCTTCAACAGGACGTGGAGGGCATTATTACGGTAGTTGGCCAAGAGAATATCTTTGCTATTACAGCAGGTGAACGAGATGTAGCTCTGCTGCTGCCGGTTGATTTACGGGAAAGCCAAGCAGATGCAAAGGCTATGGCTAAGAGATATGGCAGGCATATCAAAGCTCATTTGTCAAAAAATCTGAATTATAGTATTAGTTTAGGAATCGGCCAAAGTTACGAATTTAAGAATATCCGACAGTCGTATTTCGAGGCGTGTGCCGCATTAAAGTATAAGTTTTATCAAGGCGATGGCGTAATTGTCCATTATAGTGAGGTTTCCTGGGGAGATAGGGAAAGTCAGCAAATATTTATTGATTACGAAACTAAGCTGCTAAATACTGTCCGCAAGGGGGAGTGGCAGTTTGCCGCAGTTGTCGCTGCCCAAATGCTTGATACAATTGGTGGCAGCAGGCGTGTGCACCCTGATGTACTAAAGGTGCGGGTGCTGGAACTTTTAACAGTAGTATCCCGCGGCGTTATGGAGCTAGGGGGCGACCCTGATATTTTGCTGGATATCAAGATAAGGTCAGGCGATGAAATCGGCAGGGTGACTACCCTGACTGAGATGAAGGCTTGGCTGCCAGATATTATTAACGAGATGTGCGCGTTACTTAAAGAAAAGCAACAAGCAGCTATTGTCAGGGCGATTACCCATGCAAAACAGTTTATTGCCGAAAACTATTACCTTGATATATCATTGGAAGATCTGGCAAAGCGGGAATATCTGAGCTCTTCTTATCTAAGCAGAGCCTTTAGCGAGATTGTGGGAACGAGTTTTACAGACTACCTAAAGGCTGTGCGTGTAAATCGTGCTCAGGCATTACTCTTATCTACCGACAAAGGAGTAGCGGAGATTGCGGCCAAGGTAGGGTATCAAGACCCGAACTACTTTAGCAGAGTGTTTAAACTGGTAACAGGTAAAAGCCCGCTGCAGTATAGGCAGGGAGTTATTAAAACTGTAAAAGAAGCTAATTAAGGCTTAGGATGGGGTAACCCGGCCTAAGCTTTTTTTATTTCGTCAAAACTGTGCTAGTTTTGACAAAAGTGTACAGAGGCTTTTCGAAAATTATCAATAATATTTAAATATAACATCCGAAATCTTTAAAGGGGGAAATTACATGACCCAAAAACGTATTTTTACGATGCTGGCACTCCTTATCAGTCTGGCAGTGTTGGTAACCGGGTGCGGCGGCACACAAAGTGCTCAGTCCGACAACAAGGGGCCTGTGAAAATTGGTTTCTTTGCGCCTGTAACCGGGCCGGCAGCCGCTGACGGAGAAAGTGTACTCAACTCCGCGAAACTGGCTGTTGAGAACATTAATAATGGCGGCGGTATTAACGGACGTAAGGTGGAACTTGTTAACTATGACGATGCATTAGACAGCAAGCAGGCAGTGAGTATTGCTCAGAAACTTACGACTAAAGACGGTGTTGTCGCTGTTGTCAGCGGTTCCTACAGCGGTACTACCCGCGCTTCGGCAAAAATTTATCAAGATGCCAAAATTCCCATGATTTCTGCGTACGCTCTTCATCCTGATATCACCAAAACCGGTAACTATATGTTCCGTCAATCTTTCGTAGGCCCGGTTCAGGGCAAAGCGGGCGCTAAAGTAGCGGTAGATATGCTCAAAGCCAAGAGGATATCAATCTTGCAGGTTGATATTGATTTTGGTAAGACGTTAGCTGCCGGTTTTACAGAAAAGGCTCAACAACTAGGCGCACAAATCGTATCTGTTGATTCTTTCTCTACTGGCGAAAAAGAATTTACCCCGGTGCTGACTAAAATCAAGCAGCTTAACCCTGACTTAATTTATATCCCAGGCTATGCTGCAGAATGTTCGCAGATCGTCCGTCAAGCTAAAGAGCTTGGGATTACTGCTAAAATACTGGGCACCGAAGGTGCTGACTCTACTGTGCAGTTTCTCGGAGTTGCCAAAGACGCAGCCAATGGCGTAATTATCACCACAAATATGAACCGCGACAGCGACCGCAAGATTGTACAAGACTTTATTAAAGGCTACAATCAAAAATATGGTCATAAACCCGATATGGTTGCTGCATCAACGTATGATGCATTTATGGTGTTAGCCAACGTAATGAAGGCCAAAGGAACAGAGCCTGACAAAATTCGTCAAGGTTTATCGGAAGTAAAAGATTATGAGGCTGTCACTGGGCTTATTAAGGGCTACAACAAAATAGGTGAGGTTAAGAAGTCTGTTCAGGTCCAGATTGTTAAAGACGCTGACTTCCACTACTTTGGTGAGATTAGCGACGAAGACATTATAACCCCTCCTAGCGAGTGAGTGAATAAGTAGCTTTAAAACAAACGGGGTAGGGGCGCGTCCTCTATCCCGTTAATACCAATAGTCCACTTAACGTCGCTAAACTCAGAAAAGGAGTTCGAATTTATGATAGTGCAACAAGTATTAAATGGCTTGGTCATCGGGGGAGTGTATGCACTAACAGCTATGGGGGCGGCCATGGTATACGGCATACTGAGGATTTTGGACTTAGCTAGTGCCGGTGCTTATGCTATCGGGGCCTATGCGGGACTGTTTCTGTATATGGCAACCGATAATATTGTGCTTTCCTTTTTGGGCGCCATTTTACTTACCGGTTTTTTTGGAACAGCCGTTCAGAAATTTCTCTATATCCCCATGCTAAACCGTCCCCCTATTGTACCGCTGATTGCGAGTATTGGCCTATTTATCTTCATCCAGGACCTTTTGCGACTCATTGCCGGCCCTCGCATCCGGGAGTTCAAGGTTCAGCTACCGTTTTCAGCGTGGAAAACAGAGGGGCTGACGGTAAACCCAACGTGGATACTTATTATTCTCTTGGCGGCTGCCTTCCTGGCATTGTTATGGTATATTCTCACCCGTACACGAATTGGTCTGGCATGGAGAGCGACTGCTCAGGATTTGGAGATAGCCAAAGCCATGGGCGTAAACATTAACAAAGTTGTTGCGCTAAACTTCTTTTTAGGATATTCTTTCGCCGCTGCCGCAGGGATTATGGTCGGTATGCTATATAGTTCGGTATTTCCGACAATGGGTGATGTCCCGGCCTATAAGATGCTGGCCTTAATTGTTCTGGGCGGCTTGGGCAGTCCGGTAGGCACTGTTATTGCCGCGTTGTTAATTGGTTTGGTCGAGACATTGGTAGCAGGCTATATCGGCTTCTTCCTGCCTCGGGACGCTATTGCTTTTGTCGCGTTAATTATTATTCTGTTAGTTAAGCCTGAAGGGCTGATAAGCAAAAAAGCCTAATACTTAGGAAAAGGGTGTTGGCATGTACGAGTTAGTTGTAGGCATTAATATTGGCATTTTTATTCTGCTAGCCCTCAGTCTGAACGTTATTACAGGCTATGCCGGTCAACCGTCAATGGGGCATGCTGCTTTCTTTGGCATCGGTGCATACACGGCCGCTGTCATGACGTCTAAACTTGGTATCAGCTTTTGGCTGGCGCTGCCGGCAGCCGGCATTGCTGCTGGTGTCGTGGGAGTGCTGCTAGGACTAATAAGTTTGCGGGTAAGAGATGATTTTTTAGCAGTAACCACCATTGGGGTTAACTTTGTGGCTGTAGCCATTTTTCACTATACGCCTTATCTTGGCTCATCCTATGGCTTGGAGGTCAAAAAACCGGTCCTATTGGGTACTGAGCTTGGCAACGTAGGTTTTTTTGCATTGATTGTTGTGCTTATCATTCTTGTTTGCCTGCTTTGTGTTAAAATCCAAAGTTCCTGGTTAGGCTTAGCTCTAAGTGGTATACGTAACAATGAAGAGGCAGCCGCTTCGCTAGGGATAGATGTTAACCGGTTTAAAATAATCGCATTTACCATTGGGACGGCTATCGCCGGCTCTACAGGCGCGGTGTATGCTCACTACATGGGGTTCATTTACTCGAGTGACTTTGCTTTTATTACCTCTATATCCATCTTATCTATGATCGTAATTGGCGGGATGGGAACTATTAGAGGTGCGATTATTGGAGCCATTATCCTTGGTCTTATGCCTGAGGTTTTTCGCTTTATTTCAGATTATCGCATGCTGCTTTACGGTGGCTTGCTGGTCCTAATGATGCGGTTCCAGCCGGAGGGTTTGCTTGGGGAAAACAGCTTCGTATGGAGGAAACTATCGCCGTGTATTGACAAAGCCGGTTCGATGATTGGATTAAGCAGCCAGAGGAGGATAACCGGAGATGGTAAACGCTAAGGAAAAAATGCTTCAGGTTTTAAACTTGAAAAAATACTTTGGCGGCCTAAAAGCTGTTAATGATGTTAGTTTTGATGTATATAAAGGGGAAACTTTAGCAGTAATCGGTCCTAACGGTGCTGGTAAATCAACCCTCTTTAACACCGTGTGCGGCGTTTACGCACCTACAGAGGGGAAAATTTTACTGGAAGGACAGGAGATTCAAGGGCTAAAACCTCATGAGATTGCCAGGCGGAGGGTAGCCAGGACATTTCAAATATCTCATCCGTGCAAAGACATGACGGTACTAGATAATATCATTATGGCCATGGGTCTTAATGAATACAGCTCGTTAGCAGGCATTTTTGGGCGCAGCCGGACCAAAGGCAATGTAGAAAAAGCAGAAATGCTGCTCGATAAGGTGGGTATCCTTGCGCAGCAAGACAGGCGCGCCGGGGATTTAAGTCTTGGCTATATGCGCAGGCTGGAGATTGCCAGAGCCTTGGCGCTTGAGCCATTGTTAGTTCTGTTGGATGAGCCTTGCGCTGGTTTGAGTAGCAATGCTGAAGATGAATTCATTGAAATTATCAATCAGCTCAAAGCCCAGGGAACGACGATCATGCTGGTGGAGCACAATATGTCGATTGCCATGACAGTAAGTGACCGGGTTGTCGTTATCAGTTATGGGGAAAAGATTGCCGAGGGATTGCCACAGGAAATTCAATGCAATCCTTATGTAATTGAAGCCTATCTGGGAAAGGACGATGACTGTGCTTAAATTAGAAAATATCAATACTTTTTATGGTCAGTCCCAAGCGCTTGAACAGGTAGCAATTGACGTTCAGGCAGGCGAGTTTGTTACCATATTAGGGGCTAACGGCGCCGGTAAAAGCACAATCATGAAGACCATCATGGGGTTGGTTAAGGCCAAGACTGGCAGCATCAGCTTTAACGGTCAGGATATATCCCAACTGCCGCCGTGGGAGCGGGCCAGCATCGGGATTGGCTATGTGCCGGAGGGGCGAAGGGTATTTCCCGATTTGACAGTCGAAGAGAATCTCAAGATGGGTGCATACAGTGTCAGTGATAACAAGGTGATTGCTGACAATATCGAAAAGTCGTATGAGCTTTTTCCAAGGCTTAAGGAACGGAAAAGCCAATTGGCCAAGACTATGAGCGGTGGCGAGCAACAAATGTTGGCAATTGCCAGGGCGCTGATGTTAAGCCCCAAGCTGCTCTTAATTGATGAAATATCCATGGGGTTAATGCCAATTCTGGTAAACCACTCGTTGAGTATTGTCAAAAAGCTCAATAGCGAAGGCCTTACCGTACTTATGGTAGAGCAAAACGCCAACAAGGCTCTGAAAGTAGCTGACCGAGGCTACATTTTGAAAACAGGCAAAATTACTATGCATGATACCAGTGAGAATCTACGAAATAATGCCGAAGTGATCAAGGCATATCTCGGGGAATGACTTTTTACAAAGAGTACATTAGCTCTTGCGCTTAAGTTTAAGGATAGCTTCTTTATCCAAAAGTTACAGTTGACTTAGTTTGAGGTCAATGATACTATATAGAAGCTGTCCCGAAACGGTAGCATAAAAAACTTAATAATATTATGTTGACATGAAAAAGTAAACATGGTATTATATAAGAACGGCCTCAAAACAGAGGTGCGGACAAAGGTGCCATTCATGGCGCATCAGTGACACTTGCACATCCGTGTGCTTCGTTCCCTGAAAACTGAACAATGTAAAGTAATGCATCATAAAATGCCAGATGTGCGTTGTGCTACTTGTAGCACACAAAAACAATTTTTTTGATTTAAACGAGCCGATAAAACGGCTTCAATAAAAGTTTTTTATTGGAGAGTTTGATCCTGGCTCAGGACGAACGCTGGCGGCGTGCCTAACACATGCAAGTCGAACGGAGTATTCATTTATGGATACTTAGTGGCGAACGGGTGAGTAACGCGTAGACAACCTGCCTCTAAACTGGGGACAACACCGCGAAAGTGGTGCTAATACCGAATGTGGTAACTTGGTTGCATGACCGAGTTAAGAAAGGTGGCCTCTATATAAAAGCTACCGTTTAGAGATGGGTCTGCGTCTGATTAGCTAGTTGGTGAGGTAATGGCTCACCAAGGCGACGATCAGTAGCCGGTCTGAGAGGATGAACGGCCACACTGGGACTGAGACACGGCCCAGACTCCTACGGGAGGCAGCAGT
>NZ_DATMYD010000056.1:0-5139 GCF_035561155.1 Sporomusa sp.
TGTTGCAGGACATCTACACAGTAGCGGCCCTCATCAATCATTTTTTCAATCCCGTTGATTTGTCCGCTGGTTCGCCTCAGCCTTTTTTTGATATCTGTCTTTTCCTTGTCATCTAACATATAGCTCCTCCTACTATACCCCGGTATAGTATTATTGTAAGACTAAAAGTAATGTACTGTCAATGCTTTTAGTCTTTCCTAAGAAAAAAAAGACTAACCATACCGAATTAATTGACCTGCTTTGGGGATAATAAGATAAAGAATTTATCGGGGAGGATTACTCATGCCTACAGTATTAAACGCGCCTACTAAGATGCAGACTTGTATTGATGCCTGCAACGCGTGCATGCAAGCTTGCGAGGAATGCTTGTCTTTGTGCCTACAAGAGGCTGATGTCAAAGCGAGAACTCACTGTATCAATATGCTCCGGGACTGTGCAGACATATGCACCATGTCTGCACAATATATGGCCCGGGGCAGCCATCATGCCAAGCAGCTATGTTCTCTCTGCGCAAGCATCTGCGATGCCTGCGCCAGTGACTGCGCCCAATTTAGAGACCCCCATTGCCAGCGGTGTGCCGACGCTTGCCAAGCCTGCGCCAATGAATGCAGGAAAATGGCGCAGTAATATCAACATGCCCCCGTCACCTAAGCATCTCTGCTTAAGAACGGGGGCATAGCTTTTTTTCACTAGTGAACTATTGTATCTGTATCCGATGGAGCGGACGACACAATTTTGATTACAATGCGATAAGGAAGACAAACAATTTGCTGAGGCGCGTGCTGGATCCATCCCATCTTAATGCAGTCCTGGTTGGGACAATCAGCTTCTCGCACCCGAATTCTGGTATCCTGAACCTCAATAATATCATAGTGGGAATCGCCACCAATCCGGATTTCTTGCTTATACCCCTCTTTGAGCGGCACAGTTTTATATAAGGTACCCTCCACCCATATTTCGGCCTGTTGTTCGCCACCCGCAGCCGCTATTGAAATGTTGAGCCCGATGCCGGCTACAGATAGGAGGAGTAATAAAACAACCAATACTTTATCAGCCCTTGTCAAACCTACCATTTGCGGTCAGCGCCTCCGCCTCCGCCTGACCCGCCCCCATAACCGCCGCCACCGCCACCTCGGAAACGTAAGAAAGATAATAAGAGTAAAGTAATACTGCCGCCAAAGAATAACCAATCACCTGCTACCAGGGCGGCTACTCCAATAAAAGCTATTAACTGCAGCCATCCCGGCAATCCGTTCCACCAGGTAGCGACACCTAGGCTTGCATCGGTTGTTTTATTTTTTTCATTTGCTCGTACATCTTTACCGTACTCACCAGATATTGTACTGACCAACGCCTTATATCCTGTCCACACGCCGCGATTATAATCACCCTGCTGAAAATACGGCAGCACTGATTCATCTAGGATTCTACCTGTTTTGGCATCATTGAGTACTCCCTCTAAACCATATCCGACCTCAATTCGCGACTGTTTGTCGTTTACTGCAATTAACAGAAGAACACCATTATTCTGGGTCTTGTCGCCAATGCCCCACTTACGGAGAATACCGAGGGCATATTCCTCAATCGGCATACCTTCTAACGAATTCACCGTGACAACAACCACTTGCGCCTTAGTGGTTTCCGCTATCTTCTTGCCTAGTTTGTTAATCTTAGCCTTAGTCTCGTCAGATAATACACCGGCATAATCCTGCACATACCGGCTGCTGACCGGTGCAGGCGGTATCGCTGGCTGTGCTGAAGCTACAGCAGTGACTGCCAAAGATATAACAAGTATGAGCCAAACTAGCAACTTTCTCATCCTAATCACCTACTTTATTAGCCCTTTAAGCTAATTGTACTCTTTCAGTATGAAGAAGTTATGAATATTCGGTGAAGAACTTATATTTTTATCCGATGACCAAGCCGCGCTAAGACTTGGCGTAATTGTCGCGCGGGAAGCGGCGGCGCTGGTTTGGCCACCGTGGCCGGTGCGCCCTTAACAGCTGACTGCATAATAACAGACACGGCAGAAGCCGCTGCTGGCTTCTGCCGTGTCTGTTGAAAAGAGTTTAGTATCTAAATTTAGAAGAAGAACTCAACTCGGGCAAAGCTTTTCTTCTCGCTGTCAGCTCCAGTTGATTTTACTTTGATGTCTGCAAAACTGACAGTAAGCAACGTATTTTTAAGCAAGGCATTTTGATATACTACCTCGAATGCCTTTTGGTCATTGGTCAGTAGTGTACCGCCTTTAAATTTACTGCCGGAATACCAGAAGTCTTTGTCTACCGTTTTGTAGAGCAGCGCCCAAGCCTGAGATCCTTGTTCATTTTTAACGAAGCGACCGCCAGTACCTGAGAAAACGGTATTGAGGTTGCCGTTGGAAAGCTGTACGAAATAAGAAGCAGGGTTATTATCAACTTTAGTGTTTTGGCCATATTCACCTGCGAGTGTCCATACCTTGTTCAGCTTTGCCAAACCGTTTACAGTCCAAACGTCAGCCGGATGATCGGCGTCCTTGAGGTATGTAGCGCCTACTGTAAGCTTGTTGCTCGCTTTCCAGGAAAGGTCTGCGGTAGCGATTTCACGTGCTTCTGTGGGTGTCGAGCCATCGAAGTATTTCTCACGGCCGTAGTACCCACTCAGTTTCAGGTCCGGACCAACTTTCGTTAAGAATTTAATACCATCCAGGTTTTCACTGCTGGTATTGTTTAACAGACCACGGCCCATTAAGAAGGTCTGGCGGCCCATAACCCAATCCATGCCAAGTGTGTCCTTTACATCAAAGTAAATGCGGTCAACGGTAAATCCCTTGTCATTCCCTATATCTTCCAGCGCCTTATCTACCCACTGCAAGCGGAGGTTGCCGGTAATTTTTTCGTTAACAGGGCCACTGAAGTAAATACGCTGGCGCAGGAAATTGTCACTAGTGGTCTTACCAGAAGTTGGATCTGAGACATTGAGCTGGTACCGTGTTTCAGACGATACCTTTACCTTGGGCTGATCTTTTTCCAGCTTGGCAACGCGTGCGCCGAGGGTGTTCAGCTCACTGGCAAACTCAACCGACAGTTTGTCGATAATCGCCTTGATATGGGCATCCGCCTTGCTGTATTTTTCTACCGCTTTAGCGGTAATTACCGCCATTTCATAACGGCTGATCATTTTGTCACCGCGGAAGGTGCTGTCACCGTATCCGTCAACGATACCGGCTTTTGACAACTGATTCACAGCGTCATAGGCCCAATGTTTGGCTGGCACATCACTAAAACCGGGAGCAGCAAACGCCGTTGCCGCAACACTCAATACAAAGATTAACGTTAAAGCAATCACACTTTTTCTCACAATATTTCCTCCTTAGGTTTTTTGTTTATGTACCGCGCGGGATGATAATAAGTTATCCTTGTTCCCTTACCCACCCGGCGGTTTATCATACACCTTTTTGCAGACCAGTGAGGAACCTAAGATTACACCTCCTTCCGCCCTCCGGCCGCCCGGTGTAAGATTTATCCATACATAATTACTACAATATGGCACTTCTTCCTATGTTTTCATTATAACCAAGTGTTATGAAGAACTAATGAATATCCTGTGAAGAATTTATGTTAATGTTATGAAGAAGTCATGAAGATCTTTTGAACGTTAATTACGAAAACAGGGGCTGTATGAAAAAAACAGCAAAGGGGCTGTCTCAAAAAATCGAAGCCACTAGACATTATTAGTTCGGTGAGTTAGGCTTGAGACGCATCTCGAAAGAATTTAATTTAAAGTTGCGTCAGACAACCATCCAGAAACTTTTACAAGCTGCACAATGCGCTTATTCACTCCCAAAACCAGAATCAGAACCAAAACTTCTTTTACTGCATCTAAAATTATATGATTTATCACGATTAGATTGAAAATATTGGACGACTTGAAAAGGAGATTGAGACTCTCCTTCTTCAAACAGATGGTTATCTGTTATTGACAATTCCGGGGATTGGAGTGGTTACTGCAGCTGAAAACCCCATCTGAAGTTTAGTCGACCAACTTTCAGGGACTTAACCGCTCGCCTGTGCCCTTTGGGTATAACTCCCACTTGAGAGGTGGGAGTCTTAGAGCGACTTGGTCATCGGATAAAATGCCTATACTGTCATCGGAGTAAATAAAATACGCAAAAGCCTACCACGCAGGCTTTTGCGTATTTTCTAGCCGGTCTTTAATTAAACCACGTCAAAGCCAGCCTCTTCTACGGCTTTCACAAGCGCAACCCGGTTAGCAGTACCAGTAACAAGCGCTTCTTTTTTTGCCAGATCAACACTGGCACTTACCACTCCCGGAATAGCTTGGAGTGCCTTTTCAACACTCATTTTACAATGTCCGCAGGACATACCCTCAATTTTCAATATCGTTTCCTCTTGACTCACAACATCACCTCCCCTCGTATATGACTCAGCATAAGTAACTCCCCTGCATTAAGCCCCATACGGGTTGAACCGTTTCAGTCTAAGTGCATTGGTTACCACCGATACCGAACTAAAGGCCATTGCCGCGCCTGCCAGCACGGGTGATAGAAATCCTGCTGCCGCGACTGGAATGCCAAGCGAATTATAGACAAGCGCCCAGAATAGATTCTGCTTAATGTTCCGCATGGTTGCCTTGCTTAAGCGAATGGCGGCCACAATACCAGTCAGGTCACCCCGCATTAGGGTAATATCTGCTGCCTCGATAGCGACATCGGTGCCTGTGCCAATAGCAAAGCCTACGTCGGCGGTTGCCAGCGCCGGGGCATCGTTAATGCCGTCACCGACCATAGCTACAACCTTACCCTCTTTTTTAAGAGCCTCAACCTTTTCGGCTTTGTGCTCTGGCAGTACTTCAGCCATAACGCTGGTTATCCCGACGGTTTGGGCGATGGCCTGAGCAGTCCGGGTATTGTCACCGGTTATCATCCATACTTCAATACCCATTTTTTGCAGCTCGGCTACAGCTTGCGCAGAATTCTCTTTCACTGTATCAGCCACGGCGAACAACCCTCTGAGCTTATTTTCTAAGGCAAATAACATGACCGTCTTACCCTGAAGTTCCAACTGTTCGATTCGAGGAACAGCTGATTCATACTCAATATTGTTTTCCTTCATTAGTTTGCGTGTACCCACCAAAATT
>NZ_DATMYD010000057.1:0-42733 GCF_035561155.1 Sporomusa sp.
TCGATAGTTAATCTTCCGTTCGGGAATTATTCGATTCTTCGGTAGTGGCATGCAAAAACCCCCATCAAATCAGATAATATCTAATTCGACAGGGGAGTCATTTACTCCTGTTAGTTAATTGGTCTGCCGTAGTTTTTTTTGATGTAAAAGAATAACATTGAACGAAAAGAAACATGCTATCATCAGAATCCTGAGTTGGAGATGATGTGATGAGGTTCCTGTTATTTCTAATCATTGTTGTACTCATTGCTGGCGCGGCGCTTTACGGAGCGCAGATGATGGGCATTAATATTCCTTATGTGTCCCAGTTTTTTGCCAATATGGCTCCAGGTGGCGGTACCGCCGGGAACCAGATGGCTGGAATGCCGGGCATGAACGGGCAGCAGATGCCGCCGAGTCCGTTTAATAACCTGGCCAGCCAAAATAAGGATAAGCTTACGCAGGCAACAACCATATTAAACCAGGCTATGGAGCTAATAACCACCGATCCCTATTCCCAAATCACGCTGCCCAGCCGGACCACAACCCCGGCCGGTACCGCAGGCAGTATTAATGTACCTTCGCGAGAGGGAGTTACCATTAATATCAATCCTGGTGAAAAACGGGCAGATTTTCCGTCCAACGCGGGCAACATCGTTTATGACCAGACCAAACTGGAACAGCTTCATAACGGCATTTTTAAATTTTCTCAGGCCATGATGCTGCTTAACGAACTGAACAACGACCTGACTGACCAGAGCGTAATGCCGGAAGCTAGCCCGCCAGCAACGGAAACTTATGTTGGCCGGTATAATCTCACACAGCAGAACCGGGCCAAATTGGTTCAGGCCAACAGGCTGCTGCAGGAAGCCCTTGCCATGGTCAATGTGAATCCCTACGCGCCGTCAGAGGGCTATGTATATAACACCCAAAAAATGCAGCAGCTTCATCAGGGAATTTCCGAGCTGGCTCGCAGCACGCTTATCTTGAGCAGGTTAAGTGACGATTTCAATCAGCAAATGGCTCAAATCGCCTATGAAGCAAGGGCAGTGCGGGCACAAATGTCCTCCGCCTCCATGGCAGGAATGACCGGTACAGCCATGCAGCATGGAGCCATGTCCGGTGGGGATTATTCCTGGGTATTCAAGATAGCGCTTATTGTTATTGTGTTTGGTATGGTACTGGGCGCCTTGGTCCTGATAAGAAAGTTTGCCAGCGACTTTAAAGCTACCCCGTAACATTTACCATAAATAAAAAAATAAAAAAAGAAAGGATGGTTTGTATGGATGATTCTTCCAAAGGTGATCCCAGCTTAAGGGTAGTCCTTATCGTTTTCGCGGGGCTACTGGTGTTTGGTTTCTTATTCGGGTTTAATTTCGGCGGTACCGGGTATGCCGGCCCAGGCAACATTGGCCATAACGGTATGGCAGACGGCTACGGCGGTGGCTACTACGGCGGAGGTGGAGCGTTTTTGGGCGGGATAATCCCCGGGCTTATCGGGTTGCTTATGAACATCCTGATTTTGGTGCTGGTGTTTGCGCTCATTGCCGGCTTAGTCATGGGCGCCCGCAAGTTTATCAACCAACCGGACGGGCTTGTCCAGTCTTCTAAGGACTTTGTCCAGTCTTCTAAAAACTTTGTCCAGTCTTCTAAGACCATGGAATATATCAACCAGGACCCGGTGCTAAAGACTATGGCGATCGTCATTGCCGCCATTTTTGGGTTTTACTTTATCACCGCCCTTTTTCGCAGCCTGGAATTTGGTGGTGGCCTGGGCTATGGGGCTTCTCCCCAGTTTATGCTTTTCGGGCTCATCGGGTTTTTAGTAAAGCTACTCATGATAGCGCTGGTTGTCACACTGACCGTGGCTCTAGTCCAGTATATGCAAACCCAGTTTTTCGACAACCAGCAGGGCGGACAGCAACCTGCCCAGGCTGAAGTCATCAACGGGGAACCGGCGGCTCAGCCTGCCCAATTGTCTACACCGCCTGCTTTTAACCAAAACGGTAACAAACCTGGTGACAAAAACGATAGGAAATAGCAGGGGTACGGACTGTTTACCCTACTAACTACGCTATGATGCGCATGATGCACGCATCCAATATTACCCTGTCCCAATTACTTGTCTGGAAACAGGAAGTAGGATAGGCAATGATGGCTAACATGCATGAACAGAAGGGGTATTTAGGGTGGGTCCATAACCTCACTACCAACATTATCTTTATACTGACTCCGTTTATTTTGTCAGTCACACTTTTTCTCCTGATTGTGTGGCATATGAGGTGAATGTATTGAGCGGTCTCGGATTCTTAGGCTCGGTGTATATGTTTTTCCTGATTGCTTTGCTGGTGGTGGCGCTAGGTGCTGGAGCGAGCTATTTAGCCCATAGCGTTGTTAACATAGTAGGCAAGCCAAGTTCCCAGCCTTCCGGTTCCCATCATTCTACAATATTTAAAGGAGGAAGTATATTTATGGAAAACAATCAGTGGCTCAGATTCTCATTGTATTCGTTGTTGGGTATCCTGATTTTGATGGCTGTTGTCGGACTGCTTACGCCGAATCAGCAGCCCGTTTACGGACAGGGACAAATGATGCAGGGAATGAATGCGGGCTTTTCCAATGGAGCCAAAATGCCCAGTGGTAACGTAGGGTTTAACGGCGGTATGATGGTACCTGTGATGATGGTTCCCATGAACAATATGCCTATGGGAATGCCGTACGGTATGCCGATGGGTAATATGCAAATGGGCCAAATGCCGATGAACACCATGCAAGGTGGAGTGCGCATGGGTATGCCGATGGGCAATATGCAAGGTGGCGGCGGCATGGGTATGCCGATGAACAACATGCAAGGTGGCGGCGGCATGGGTATGCCGATGAGCAATATGCAAGGTGGCGGCGGCATGGGTATGCCAATGAACAACATGGGTAATACGCCAAGTGGCGGCGGCATGGGCATGATGAGCCAAATGCCGATGAACAACATGGGTAATATGCCGAGTGGCGGCGGCATGGGCATGATGAGCCAAATGCCGATGAACAACATGGGTAATATGCCGAGTGGCGGCAGTATGGGCATGATGAGCCAAATGCCGATGAACAACATGGGTAATATGCCAAGTGGCGGCGGCATGGGCATGATGAGCCAAATGCCGATGAACAACATGGGTAATATGCCAAGTGGCGGCGGTGGTACATCCGGCGGTGGCGGTGGTACATCCGGCGGTGGCGGTGGTACGTCCGGCGGCGCTAGCATGTCGTCCGGTGGTGGCTCATCCGGCGGCGGCATGGGCATGATGTAAGGTGCAAGATATGCAGTATAAACATTATGGCGTAATATGTCTACTGGGTGTGGCGCTGATTTTTACCGGCTGTGCCGCGCCAAAGAGCCAGCCTCCGGCCAACCCTCCGGCCCAGCAGCAACAGGCTGGGCAGCAGGCAACCATGGAGGATCCTAAGCCCATCATCGCTCAGATGAACCAGGCTGTTGATGACATTGCCGCAAAATCCCAGGCCAATCAATTACCTCAGGCCAAGCAATCGGCTGGTAACCTGGTAGTACTTAATGACCGTCTGGTTTCCCATTTTTCTGATACTGCGTTCCGGGACAGACTGCGTCAGGCGGTTATGACACTACACGATGAAGTAAGTAAACCTACGCCGGATAAAGCTACAGTGGATAGCCAAGTCCAGACTGTCCGGGGACTGCTTAAGGAAGCGCCAGGTAAGATAATGACAATGTAATATTTAAAACAAGAGGCGGAGCCGAGAGTATGGCCTGCCTCTTGTTCTATATATAACGTGTTAAAAAATTTGCGTTTTGTCATTGCGAATGATAGTGAAGCAACCTTGTTTTTCATCCTTTTTTTGGGATTACTTACTAAGGATAATCACAAAATTGCGAACCATACTAATAACAACATATGAATTGGAGGTGAGAAAACCAAGTAGGGAGTTTATTGAACTCTTACAAGGATGGTGATAAACGGCATGAGTGACAAAAGTGTTGGTGAGCACATTCTACAGATCGTGATGATCGTTATCGGCGGAATAATTATCGGCAGAGTTTTATTGAGATTTGAATTAGGGCTCATTGGTTATCAGGTAAGTAGCGCATCACCCTTAATACTCTTTATTATAAAGGTTTTACTATTGCTAACCCTATTTATTCTTTTTGCCCGGGGGATCTTTATAATAAGAGAGTTATTGATTCAACAACAAACAGATACACAAAAGATAGAGCTGTTAGGTATAGTCAGTTTGGCTATCATAGCAGGAATTTTTTTCGTTTTTTTCGCGATTGAGCGTTTTATCATGATCAAAATGATATGGTTAATGTTTGGCTCTTATTACGGTATGTGGAGTGTAATCGAGTTTCTCAATAAAACTTTTGTAGTAGCGCTAATTGTTTCCGTATTGGTATCTGTGTTTTACTATATTAAAAATCTGGATTGTTCAGAACGTAATACCGAATCGGAAAACCAATAATAGATATTTCTTAACACCCAAATATCCACCCCAAGCTGGTGCTTCACTGCGCTCGCAATGATCAACAGCACTCATCATCACGAGCCAACAGTATGGTGAATCAATTATTAATCATGGATGATCAAGGAGGATAATATGAATAAGTGGTTGAAATATTCGCTTGGTTTTATCGTGGGAGTAATTGTATTGATGGTGATTGTCAATTTTGCCTTTACACCCGATTATATGTCGATGGGTGGCATGGGAACGTCAATGACTGGTATGGGAATGCCAATGACTAGCATGGGAAGTAACATGGGAATGCCAATAACTAGCATGGGAAGTAACATGGGAATGCCAATGACTAGTATGGGAACTAACATGGGAATGCCAATGACTAGCATGAGAACTAGCCTGGGAATGCAAATGACTAGTATGGGAATGCAGATGATTAGTATGGGAATGCAGATGACTAGCATGGGAACTAACATGGGAGTGCCGATGACTGGCATGGGAGTGCCGATGACTGGCATGGGAATGCCGATGACTGGCATGGGGATGCCGATAACTGGCATGGGAATGCCGATGACTGGCATGGGAACGCCGATGACTGGCATGGGAATGCCGATGACTGGCATGGGAACGCCGATGACTGGCATGGGAACGCCGATGACTGGCATGGGAACGCCGATGACTGGCATGGGAATGCCGATGACTGTCATGGGAACGCCGATGACTGGCATGGGAACGCCGATGACTGGCATAGGAATGCCGATGGGTTGGTAATTTAGCTAAGGGAGACCTGGTTCTAGGTTAGGTTTTCTCTTTTTATGATCGATCCTTTTTACATCTACTCGCTGTCTATGAGATAAAGCTATAGTTGATAGCCAAGCTCAGTCTATCCGTGGAATTCTTAAAGAAGTGCCCGGGAGAAGATGATGGCGCATTAAATATCAAAGTAAGAGGCGGCGAGCCAAGAATATTGGTGCCGCCTCTTGGTGCGCATGGCATTGTATTGACGTGCTATTAAACGGTTCGAAATACGAAAGGCGGAAAACCGAGCGATATAGAAGAAAAATAGTTGTTGAATTCCAGTTAACTCATAATTCCAGAAGGAAACAATATAATAATGGTATATAATGGAATAGAAGAGGAGTGCTGGAAATGAGCATGATCCAAAAACGTCTTCCTATAAGTAATATGCAATGCCAGTCCTGTGAGAACCGGATTGAGCGAGCGCTCCAACGGGTTGGAGGAGTTGTTCACGCAAAGGCCAGCTATACAGCAGGACACGTTCTGGTAAGATATGATGCCGAACACTGTACTTCCTCGGTCCTTAACAATGCTATCTCCGGCGCTGGCTACACTGTGGGGGAGATGACTAAGAAAAAAGGAAAATATAAGAATGCCGCCGGGATTTTGGTGGTTTGCGTTTTTATTCTGCTGCTTGGAATTGAAATCATTCCCAACTTTGCCGATGGGACGGCGACTAAGGAGGCAATCAAAGTAGTTGATGACGTGGATAAAGTAGACATATCTAAGGATACCGTATCAGTCCCGCCGGCCAACGCAGATTACGGCAACGGCACACCTGCACATAACAATGAAATGACTCAGGTCCAGGACGCAAAACAGGAGAGCAGCACGGTGCCGAATCCCCGATTAGTGAAAAAAGCGTTCAAACAGAATGACTCCCAACAGGTAGCTATTGAGGGTGTCGGGCATGACTTTCAGCCGCCTGTTGTAGTCGTGGAAAAGCAGGTGGATTCCCGCATTACCATTGACTTGACCAGATTCGATAACCCTGCCGGTCTATGGGAAATTTATAGTTATACTGAAAAAAAGGTTGTTATTATCTTTCAGGCTAAGCCCAGCCTGAATGAGATGAATTTCTTCAGCCCTACGCATGGAACGTTCGGCATTTATAAAGACGGGAATATCATAGGCGTAATTGAGGTGGTCGACGATCTTGCCAAGGCTGACCTTGAAACAATTAGGGATAAATATCTGCGGTAATATTTTTGAATGACATTTCCCCGGCGCTCTTTGCGCCTGGGAATTTTTTTGTTCCTTTAGCTTGGAAACAAGATGATAAGTATTAATCGAGCAACCTTAATGCTGCTTTGGATGCAAAATAACATCAGTTTTTAAATCTTTTTCATGAGTTTTTCACATCGGTTGTGTATAATGAAGACACAGACAACACAAGTTACATCCAAGGTGACAAAACTCTGTGTAGCTTGCTGATTATTCAACGAAAGGAGTGGTATAAATATGGATTGGAACAGTATCTTACCTTATTTGGGGATAGCGTTTGTCCTATTCCTGATGATGCGGGGCGGCGGATGCTGCGGTGGTCACCATTCCCACCGGGGACATGGTGGTGATAAGTCCGGCGGCGATAAGGGGCCGGATAAAAAAGAACAGGAAAATTAACTAGCGACGAAGGATATGCTAGTACAGTTCCCAGTTGCTACCTGCCCATAACTGGGAATTTATTTATTACGATAAATTCAGAAGTTTTTCAACGTATCTTCATAACATCTTTCCGACGATTTTAACAGTGCTAATGTATCCGATCCTAGTAGTCATGTATGTGCGGCTGGCCCGGTTGGAAGAACAGGAATCCCGGGAATATTTCGGCGAAGCGTATGACCGGTATATGGCAGTGACGCCAGGCTTTTTCCCAAGAATGGGCCGTAAAAAAAGAATAAATGATTGATTTGTCTGTTCAGAAGATTAGTCCACAAACCGCGTCTAAGCGCGGTTTTTTCCATGTCTATGGTTAACTTACAGTCTTTCTCTTACAATATTTCACACTCGGCGCTTGACTAAATGAAAATGATTATCATATAATAAAGCCAGATCTACATAAGGAGGATATAAATGAGACTAAAACTTATTGCAATGGTTATCACCGGAATATTTGCAACCAGTGCCATTACTGCCGCAAATGCAAATTCCTTAGCCGAATCCACCGACAATCATGTCTTAACGCCATGGGAATTTACCGGTTCACTTACGCTTCGCGCCACCGACGACAGAGGCGTGGGCAATGACAACGACTACAGGCTTAACCTTACAGCCACCAAGGAACTATTGCCTAACTTGACATTCAAAACTACAGTGACCTCTTTCAGCGAAAAACTTTTCCCCACTAGCAATTCTACTTCCAAAAGTATATACATTGACCAGTACGCGTTAAAGTATGCGTTGCCCGACAATAAATCCACCTTACATATTGGCAAAGACGACCTACTCTACGGTAACGGCCTAATAATGGGTGATAATCTGAAAAATATTACTTTTGCCACGACCGTCGATAACCTTAATATTCAAGTCAGCACATTCAAGAACAAGTATGTCCCCGCCGATTCAGCATCCTCGATAGGTGGTAGTATACAAACTTCGTTCGACAAATGTGCTTTCGGCACTAGTTACATCAAACAAAACGACGATAGCTTTAAAAACTGGGCAATCAACGCCGCCTACCCTGTCGGCAAAGTAACCCTCGCCGCGGAATACACCAAAAATACCGCTGCCGCTACCGCACAAAATGCCTATTATTTAACTGCCACCTATGGCAGTCTTGAAAAGCAGGGTGACTGTCGTTTTTCCGTGGGCTATGTTAGAGCGGAGAGAAATGCCCTTCCCGCCTACGCAAGTCTGGACTTAACCACTGCTGCCGATTATAAAGGAACAACGATGGCTGTTAACTATCAACTCAGTACGAAAAGTGTACTGACTCTCGAACATAACCGCCTTCGGGATATGTCTGATTCTGACGTAAGCCGCACACGGCTGACTCACAATCTCACCTTCTAAATTTGGTTCAACGCCAGCCTTAACCGTAAAGGTGAACCTGTCTTTAATGTGTGGTCACGCCTGAATAGATAAGCCATCTATTCGAGCTATAATTCTTGACTTAACGGTCTTCTTAAACTAGAATTAAGAAGACAATTAAATACTCGGAATAGGTGCCTACGGGCTTAATAGGGAAGATTGGTGTAAAGCCAACACGGTCCCGCCGCTGTAATGGGGAGCAACCTACATTTTGTGTCACTGGAGTAAATTACTCTGGGAAGGCGTAGGAAGCTGTGAACCTGAGTCAGAAGAACTGCCTATTTAATAATCACCATTTGACCTGCGAGCGATAGGGAGGGGATTTTACTGTATGAACAGCTATGTCAATAGTTCATAGTAATCTCTACCGATTTGTGGCGGTAGAGATTTTTTATTTAATTTAACTTAATAAAAGGAGCTAACCCAAAATGAATACAGAAATAATTTCACTAATTGGCGTAGGATTTTCTCTCGGAGTAAGACATGCACTGGATTGGGACCATATCGCGGCAACTACCGATTTTTTGGGAGCAGATAGCAGTGCGAAGAAAGGAGTACGTTTATCACTATATTATGTGTTGGGTCATGCCTCTATTAACCTTTTATTAGGGCTTCTGGCTGTATTTTTAGGTCAATCGTTACCTGAGTGGGTAGACGAAACAATGGAACGAGTTGTCGGGGCCGTTCTTATAGGGTTGGGCCTATGGCTTATTCTTGTTTTAATCCAAAACAGGAATAAGCCAGTGGTTGTTAGTCGAGGAGCTTTACTCGTTACAGGGGCACAAAATCTTTACGCGCTAATCTATTCCAAACTGACTGGAAAACCGGCAGTTCAAAAAACTATCGGCTCAGATATAGGACCAAGAAGTGCCTGCAGTATTGGCGTAATCCATGGAATCGGCGGAGAAACTGCAACTCAGATTTTGTTGTTTACAACAGCAGCAGGTGCCAGTTCTATATCAATAGGCTTCACAGTCGTATTAGCCTTTATTGCTGGTCTTTTTATCTCCCAAGCATTAATGGCTCTCCTGCTTTTTCAGGGCTATGCTAAATCTGTAAAAAATCCCAGAGTATATACGGGTCTGTCACTGGCTACCGCACTTTACAGTATTATCCTCGGGTTTCTTTTCATTTTCGGTGAAAGCGATACAATACCTAGTATTACTTCGTTCTTCAGCTAGGATACGCACTCTGTTAGGAACATTAGTGCCAGAAAATTTATCCGATGACCAAGTCGCTGGATAAGTTTAGTCTCTCTTTATGATAGATCACACTTCAGTTTGAGTTGATCAATTTGCGTTTGTAATTGTTCGATTTGTCGCAGAATATCCTGATTTGTCGGTTGCGTATCTTGCTTTAGGTTCTGGTCTGGTTGTTGGGCTGTTACTTGGGCCGCAATAGTAACCATGATGGTCCCAATGGTGATATACACATTGCCGATAAAATTTACTTCATTCACATCTTTACCTTCGGATAGTGCAATAGCGATTAAGGTCAGCAGCAATGAAAGTTCATTTGGATTGATATTTATACTCGACATATCCTTTCACCTCACAATTATCTCGTTAACAGCCTGTAAGACCCCGTTCTCAAGGTCGGGGTTCAACAGGCTGTAACACTCGAAACCCTTAAGGGAAAGTTCAGCTTCACGAAGTCAAAGATTTCTAGCTTTACTTTTAAGTTCGCTCTAAAGCTGCGGGAGGGGTATAACCCCTTCCGCAGCCAAGGCTTACTTATATTCTATGAAGTTTCATAATGGACAAGAACTGAGTAAATCTGATTTTGATATTCTCTTGAACTAGTAGGTTAAATTTCATAAATACAACTGCCTGGCACCTTTGGCTGCCAGGCAGTTGTATTTAATCCGTCCAAATATAGAATCTATCTCAATGGCAAAAAAAAATCCGGCAACAAAAAATGCCGGATTTTCGCTCCTGTATGATCGCCCAGCCGGTATACAAAATTTACCGGTGAACACCAAACAGAGTCCTAAGGTGGGATAATTAAAGTATACGAAGAAATTGTGAAAAACTAATGAACATCTTGTGAAAATATCATGAATTTTCAATGAAGATATCGGCTATGCCAGCTTATTTCTGCTAGAAGGGCTGTTAAGCTATTAATTAGGTCATGAAGTATTCCTCCTGACATAATGATGTTTTTGGTTATCCGAGTCAGCTGGCAGTGTCCACGTTTCCTGCGCTGCTGACTTAGCCCAGTGATATCATAGGCAAAGATTACTGAAGTGTCAGGCGCAAAGTTATAAGAAAAACCAACGTTTGTTGCTCGTAATACACTCTTACCACCTTGATAATCTACCGCTACCCAGCGTGACTCTTTTGGGGCTTCAGGCCTACATGTCCGTCAACTGCTATTCTCCCAAGGACTTTAAATTGCCTGCTATTATTAATGTTTGAGCATGTGTATACTGGCCTGATATTGCAGAGTATAGGTATTAAATCAATCAAAATGATTATATTAATACTTGGATGAAGTGATATTGTCTGGTATTTAAGAGAAGAGGTGTATCATTTATGGAAGCTAATCCTGCTAACGACATTCAACAGTGCCTGCAGCAATGCCAGCAAACGGCCCAGCAGCTTCGTTCTGTGGCAAATCAGGAAACAAATGATTCATTAAACCAGCTTCAGACCCCTGTTGTGGCATAAGAATTTTCAAGTCCGTTGATTTAGGAGGAAATACTTTATGATGGATATGAGCAATCCGGAAGTACGACAGCTTTTTACCCAGTTGAGAGATGTAAAATACAAAGCCTCTCGCCATTACAGCAGGAGATTCAAACGATGATGGGGGCAGGGACAAGCTCAGTAAATTAGCGAGGAGGTAGCATTAGTGCAAAGAGAGTTGGCTGGATTATTAGGTGGCATAATTGGTGGTGTTATCAAATTGGTGATTGATCAGACAGCATTTGCTAGTAATATTTCCAAAGTAGATACAGTGGCTACATTTTCTCTGTTCGCCCCAGGTTGGTTCACCTACATAATAGCTACTGGCTTAGTTGGATGGCTTGTAGCTAGACTGATATCACAAGAATACGTAGTTTCTTATTTTTCCTCAGGAATTATTTTGGGGGCAATCCTGTGGGGAGTAATGAATGTGTTTTTTATTATCACCGGAGTAGCTACTCCAACGTGGTCAATGGGTATAGGCAGTTTTATAGTGAATCTGGTTTCGCATTTGGTACTTGGGGTAGTAATTGTTTACACTGTTGCGAGAACACAAATAAAAGTTACCGAATAGCCGAGCGAAACTGTTGAAAACACCTAATAATTAGGCCTGAAAATTAGGGTTCATCTGCATAAAGGGAGGGTAGACTAAATATCTCTCCTTACAGTAACAGGGGGGAATATTTATGTAAGGGGCACTCGGATCAGGACTACTTACCGTTTAAAGAGGTGGTAAGCTTGCAAAACAAGTTCGTGAGCGGCTATCTGGCAGGGGTTATCGCTGGAGTAGTAATGGCTGCACTAAATCTAATATCCTTCACACTCGGTATCGCCAAGGTTAGATACCTCGATATAGCAGCAATGGTGGTATGGGGTGATTTTCCGGAATCAACGCGGGAAGAAATCTTCGCCCAAGTATTTCAAATAGCGATTGCGGGGCTGATAGGTATTGCATTTGCGTATTTGCTCCCAAAGTTAGAAAACAGTTATCTTTTACTTAAAGGCTCCACCTATGGTGCGGCAGTCTGGGTTACAATCCACACACTGGGTACACTTTTCCATATATCGATACTGGAAAAATCTACGCCGGAAACAAACTTATCACACCTTGTTACAGCAACGATATTTGGCCTAGTTCTTACCGTGGTCCTCGCTTGGTTAGAGAGCTACAAACACTATAATCCACCCAATCCCCCTTAAGGAAAACGAAGATGAGAGTAGATGCAAAACCTCTCGCAGCGCTTGGTTGGGTAATCGTATGGGCGTAGACATGTTAGCTTCGTATGCATCACTTTTGTCTATGGCAAGCTTTCAGGAATTAAACTCATTGGCGAGGAAGGCAATGTGCCAACAGCGGAAGTTAGAGGATTATTGTCGTTTCGCGTTTTCATCGTTACTAGTTAGCCACCAAAGATAGATGGAGGGTCTAGATGAATGCGCTAACACTAATTATTATAACTCTGCTTGTACTAGTCTTGGCATATCGATACTACGGTTGTTTCATTGCAGCCAAAATCTTGGCGATTGATCCAAACCGCAAAACCCCGGCGCACGAACTCAATGATGGGCGTGATTACATACCTACTAACAAATGGGTGGTATTTGGACATCATTTTGCAGCAATTGCCGGTGCAGGACCTCTAGTTGGGCCTACATTAGCTGCTCAGTATGGTTATGTGCCGGGTTTTCTTTGGCTACTAATCGGCGCCGTGCTTGCAGGCGGAGTTCATGATATGGTGGTGCTTTTTGCGTCAATCCGACACAAGGGATGAGCACTTGCTGAAATTGCTAAGGATGAAGTTGGAGGAACGACTGGTGCGGCTGCCAGTTTTGCGGTTCTCGTTATTATTCTTATGACTATGGCTGGACTCGCAATCGTTATTGTAAATGCGCTTTTTAAGAATGCCTGGGGAACTTTTACGGTAACAGCGACAATCCCAATTGCCATGTTTATCGGTATATACATGCGGTATCTCCGACCGGGTCATCCAAATTATTGAAGACAAACCCCGCTAAATATCGGTCAATCTCGTCCTGCGCATGCCTCTCGTCCACTGCGGTTATTGTCAGATTGAGTTTAAGCGGCGGCAGTCCTTTGTCTCAGCAACTAATAAGGGTAAAGCCAAAAGAATAGCACCCCGGAATTAAGATAGTGAAACAAAAAGCCCCCTGTCGTAGAATGAATGGTACTACGATTAGGGGGTTTTATCATGGCTGAAGTAAAGGGAATGAAAGCGTATCCAATGGTTATAAGACAGGAGTACAGCTATTCTTCGAAGCTGATCAAACGAAAAAACGGATACAGGCCAAGTTCGCCAATCAAGAATGATACCCAGTTAGAAAGCTGGTTCAGGGCCTCCGTAACAGTCCTCCAATGAGTAACTACTTGGGATGATAGATGAAGTGCTTGCAGAATTATTGCCGTCTCGCGTCTTCACCATACTAGTTAGCCGCCATGATGTGCAGCGTGATTATTCATGCCAAGGGAAGTATTTTGCAAAGAAACCTGACTTTGTTCCTTGGATAAAACTTCTTTCCACTCATTTAATACTTTTTCTGAAACCTTCCAAGTAATCGTACTACTGTTACGGAATGACACTTGTAGTGACACATTTTTGGCGTTTTGTAAGCTGGCTATTTGCTCTTGGGTAATTTCGTAGCGACCAAGACTACTGGTTTGCGTTCTGTATCCTGTAGGATTCCGGTATGTAGCAATGAGTTTTAAATCAGAAGCCACTTCATCAGTAACTAGTTGCGCCTTGTCAGCAAACAAATAATCCCTGGAGTCGGTTTTGGTCAGTGTAAGAGTGGGTAAGGTTTTGCCATTTGTGTATCGTACTTCCACCGAATTCCACGGACCGGTATTGGTTACTTGGCTAACGTAGGTAGCAGCACTAGATGGATTCACCTTTGTGATGATGGAAGCGTCAGCGGAAAGCGGCAATAAGAGAAACGTAGAAACTAGAATCCCCGCTATCTTTTTCATTTGGGAACCTCCTTAAGGTGATGTGTTATGAAGTCTCTTCATAGGGTAATTATAACGAAACAACATGAAGTTATAATGAATAACCTGTGAAGAAATTGTGTTTTTTCTGGATTACAACATAACACGCTTCATAAAAATAACAGAATTTATTCATAGGAAATTCATGGGATATTCATAACAACCTGGTATTATGAATACGTTGCCTGGGAAATACCACAGTGCCCTGAGGGTAAATGCCAGTGAAGAAGAGAGTGAAGCTTTCATTAGCATCAAGGGGGGCTAACCCAAGGTGAATGTAAACATGCATTCCGCAAGTCGGAAACAAGTCTAATAGCGTAAAACGTAAGACTTGAGTTTACACACTATTAATCAAATTAATTGGAGGAATACAAATGAAAAAGAAGTTGTTAAAAACTGCTATTTGCACCGCTCTGACGGTGGCTTTCGCTGTACCGGCGTTCGCAAATCCCTTTGCCGATGTTCCCACAAAGCATTGGGCTTACGATGCCGTAAATAAACTGGCTGCAGCCGGTATTGTAAGCGGCTATGGCGATGGCACCTTCAAAGGGGACAAGACGCTTACTCGCTACGAGATGGCACAAATCGTCGCCGCCGCAATGGGTAAAGTTTCTACCGTTGACCAAAAAATTATTGTAGATAAATTAGCAAGTGAATTTGCTACTGAACTTAACAGCCTGGGAGTTAAAGTTGACGGTATCCAAAAACAATTAGATAATCAAATCAAATTCAGTGGCGAAGCGCGAGTTCAGTACGATAATGCCACCGAAGATACCTCATATCGTTTCCGTCTCGGCGCAACTGGCAAGATTAATGATGACACCAAATTGAATGCCCGTTTAACTACAACTGATTCGAATGGAATCGATAAGACTTCTATTGATAATTTTGGTTCTCCTAGCATTGACCGGTTCAATGTAGAAACCAAACTGGGGGCTGTTGACGCCGTTTTAGGTAAACAAGACCTAAAACTTGGTAAAGGTCTTCTGTATAACTCCTATGAAGTCGATGGCGCTGCGATTACTGGTGCCAAGGCAAAGTTAGGTGGACTGACGTTAGCCTATGATAATAGCGGCGACACTAGAGTTCAGGCAGCAGAATATCAGAACCGACTCTTAGGAACCAACTTGGCTGCTGATTACCTCAAAATAGATAACGCAGGTACGGCAAACGAATATGCTGCCTTGAGTACAGATGTAAACGTGTTCGGTAAAAAAGTAGGAGCAGAATATGTGCGTAATGTCTCGCAAAAAGCTAATGCCTACCGTGTAGGTACAGATATTTTGGGTGCGCGGGTAAGTTATATTAACTTTGATGCCAATGCCCTACCTGAACAATCAGGCTTTAACTTTGCCGGCACCACTTCTACCGGTTTTGGCAGCAGTAACCAAAAAGACAAAGGATTCCAAGTTACCTATGACCGGAATTTGGCGAAAAATGTAAATCTTGAACTTGACTATAAGAATCTGGACGTAGCCGGCGACCAAACCAAAGCTACTGTGAACGTTAAATTCTAAAAAGTAAAGAGGCTCCGGCAAAAACCGGAGCCTCTTTATTAATAAAGAGAGACTTAGCTTCGGGTGGGGTTTTAACCCCATCTGAAGTTTAGTCGACCTTATCCAGGGACTTAGCCGCTCGCCTGTGCCCTTTGGGTATAACTCCCACTTTTAGAAGATGGGAGTCTTAGAGCGGGTTAGTCATCGGATAAAGGTTTTTAACGTCAGTATTAAACGATGGGACAAAATGGGTTATTCTTAGCGGGTAACAAGAATCCCTTTTTCCTCGTAGTGTTTGGTGCTGCAATCATTATTGAGGGAGGGGATTTCTATGTTTGGTCTGGTACTTATCGCTATACTGGGTGTCATGGGCGGCGCCATCGCTTATATTGGTGACAAGATTGGTACTAAGGTGGGAAAAAAGAAACTGTCTTTGTTTGGACTGCGGCCCAAATACACCTCGATTATCGTGGCTGTAACAACCGGGATTCTTATTACCGCATCCACCCTTATCATCCTAACCATTGTGTCCCATGATGTCCGGACAGCCTTGTTTGGTATGGAGAAAATACGCGGCGAATTGACGGCGCTTTCCTCGGAAGTAACCCAAAAGAACCAACAACTTGAGGTTAATCAGCTCCTGTTACAGGAAAAAGAGCAGGAATACAGCAATCTTGTAAATAAAATTAATGCCGTAACAATCCAGCTTTCCCGATCAAAAACCGAGTTGGCTAGCGCCCTTGAGGAGCATGCGCAAACAATGATAGCACTCAATAAAGGTCAGGTGGACTTAGCGCAAGCTAAGTCGGATATCGTGGCACTTGAAGCAACGAAAGGGAAGCTGGATACGCGCATTGCCGATTTGAGCAGGGTACGTGACACGCTAAAAAGTGATGTTGACCGGCTATCTAAAACAACAGCCCAACTAAGCTCTGGGATTAACTACCTGCGAGCAGAAACTGTGCTCTATAGAGCTAATGAAGTGTTATCTACGGCGGTTATAGATACCTCTGCCGAACAAGTGCAAAACGAATTGTTGCGTGTTATTTCTGAGACCAATCGGAAAGTTCTGCAGCGAATTGGAAAACAGGGTACAGAGGCCGAAATGTTATGGATTAGTCAAGCCGACTTTCAGAATGCAACCAAGGCTTTACAACAGTATAACGGCAGTATGGTTGTACGGATTGTAGCCCATGAGAATACAGTATGGAATGAAGCAGTCATTGCGTATCTGGAAGTGTATCCTAATAAACAAATCTTCGCTAAAGGCGAAACAATTACCAGAACAACGATTAATGTACAAGAAAATAGAGGCAGTATTGAGCCGGCTGTATTACAGTTCTTACAGCAAGTGAACAGTATTGCTGTGACGAAAGGCGTATTGCCTGATCCGCTGCAAGGTACGGTAGGCTCAATAAGTGGTACTGAACTATTCAAGGTGGTAAATCAGATTGAAAAGAAGGGGGGTATTGTGCAGTTAAGCGCGGTTGCGCTTGCAGATACTTCTGTGGCTGGCCCATTAGAAATCAAGATTACTATGGAACATCCATAAAAAAAATAATTACATAGGCTGCAATATTAACTATCCTGGTGGTTGTTTATACGTGTGCTAGTTGTCTCGCTCCCTGTAGGCGAGTAGCTTCAATTTTAACCCAATTAAAATATAGACAGTTCCTAGCAACCATAATGTTGTTGAATGATTCATGGCTGTCGCTCCTCACCCGTTTTTCCCAGTATATGCTGCTTAGTTCGAAAAATTGCCACATGAACGACTTTGCCATGTTCTATGACACAATGACAAATAATCTAATCAAGAAACTCGAGGTTGGAGATAATACTACTGATGTATGAAAAATATCCTGTAAGGAAAATTCCCTACAGGATATTTTTTGCTATCATCTCAACAAAGTTTTGTACTATATAATTTTTAGCTCTTCGATGGAGCTATTTCCTCTCGACCAGTATCAGAATTCATTTGCCTGTTTTTCTGGCTGTTCGTCAATTTTAAGCGCTTCCTCGACATCTGCTTGCGTAGTAAGGCGAATTATCGTTGGAGTACCCAGGATAAACCCGTGCATGAACGGCGGCATGGGGGGCATACGTAAAGGCGGTTTAAGGTATTGCAGGTAATTCAGTACTACCGGGGGAGCGCCATCAGCTTCGACAAGCAGGAGCGGGGTATGTTTTCCCTGATGGGACAGGGCCGAGGCGGCGAGAATTAAGTCCCAGCGGGTAAGGTTGCCGAACGTAAAGGCATCGCCTAACCCTTTACGATTTCGGTTCCAGCCGAGTTTAGTTGCTGGGTCGTAGTAGGTTGAAAACTCAACCGATGTTTCAAAGGGGTCCTCGCCGGCAATGCGCCGGACAGGTGGTTCTACGATAGAACTGATTTCCCGGGCGACGTTATCGGACACAGAATGTCTGCCGCCGATAATATAAACGTTTTTATCAGCCATATCCTGCAAGGCTATAGCTGTTGCCCGGGGGAGCCGGTCCCTATGAGTAAATAGTATTGGCACCCCGGAATGTGTCGCATAATAGGTTGCCAATATGCCTTCATAGGGGTTATCGGCAGACACGATAAATAAGCTCACCGGGCCTGCGGGTGATTCGGGTGTTAGTTGTACTCTTAATTTCGCCACTTTAACGGCAGTGGCAAAGACGCTTTTACCGGTGATGTGAAGCACGTCATATCCCATACTCTCGATCTCGCGAATGACTTGAGCGGCAAAAGGGCCAACTGCTATGATTGGCGGGACAGAGTCAGTACCTGGAGGGGCAAGACGTTCTATTTCTTCGCGGGTAAGTGAAGCAAGCTCGTCAACTGGCGTAAACAATAAGTTGCCCATAATGGGGTCATGCACCAAACTAGTCGCAGCAAAGGCGTAAGGAAAATGATCATCTGGTACCAGTATTAACACTTTAGGGCTCTTCTTCATATCAGGCTTAGGCCACTGCATGCGTGATACGGTAACCGACAAGTCAACTGCCGTATCGTAAGGAATGCGCGTTGTGTCCACTGTATTTAAGGGAAACATCCTGAAACTCACCTCGTCCTGATGTATTCGATAGATGGTATGTTTCTGTATATATTTTATGCAAGAGGCATAGTAGTTGCTTTACTATTCACTCATAAAATAAGCAAAGGAGTCTCGGCAGACTCCTTTGTAGATTCTCAATTATAAAGAAAGATTTGTAGCAATTAGTATCTCCAGAAGGCAACTATCCTACCAGGATAAAGATGCCGTTACTTAATTTAACTACATCGGCCTTAAGCGCTTTGGCGATATCCTGCATGAGTGTATATTGTTCTTCCTCGGTACTCGCTTCAATCATGAAGGCTCCGCCCGAGCCTGGCACTTTGTGGTGGGGAAGGGTGATGGCAGCAACAATAGTAGTATTTTGCTTCATTATACTTTTAATCTCCCAAGATAGTTGATTTCATTACCGAATGGCTTTTCTTTACCGACTCTAATAAAGGTGTGTGACATACTACATTTATCAGCTTTTCTGCATCCCGTAGCAGTGGTACAAGAACAATGACTGTTTTGCCACTTTCATAATCTTTCCGGGTGTAGTGATACCTTTTTACTCCAACACTACGAGTAGCTTCAAATAACATGGCCTTGCGCTGGCCGAAGTTATCCAATGTTACTCGATAGTGCTCTTCGGTTGGTTCAATTACTACGGCTAAACCTTCTGTCTGTACCATTTTTTGTGCGTTCTTTGTGCCAAGGGTGTTGCTGACAAAAACATCGTCAACATATAATTCAGACCCTCTAACTTCGATCACCCCGAGTTTAACTGAAGCAATGTCACCTACTGTCTTACCCTGCGAAAAGCGGCTTAGGCCAACAAACACCAAATAGCCGACGATGATGGCAATGGCGATTTGGAAAAGGATAGCTAGACCCATATACCGTATAAACTCGATAGTCGCAGCGGTACTTAGCGCCACAATAAGTGAAAAATAGTTTCTTGATTCAAAGGTCTTGGCAATGCCATCAATATACGCTTCTCCACGGGGTGTGAATTCGGTACATTCCAGGTCTTTCAGGCTTTCCCGTTCTGTTTTCCGGATATCGCGAAAATGCTGGATAGCAAGTGCTAGAAAGGTTACTGCTGTATAATTATTGCTTTTTATTGCCGGTATGGCCACAGCTCCGATTGCGGCAGCGATAAAGGCAATCACAAGGTGAATAAGGTAGCCGTTAGGGTGAGAGGGGTATTGTCGGTAGTCAACTTTCAGGGTGAGATAACGGGCCAGCGTGCCCATCGCCGTTGCAATGAGAATTAAGATAAGATCATCAGGTGAAATGGCACCTTTGCCATCCATGTTTTAGCCTCCATATTGTTTTTTCATTAGAATTTCATATTTCCTTCACGAGAAGCGCACAATGTCTTGGTATAGTATTCATAGTACCTGATATCAACCGTTGAAGGAGATGTAACAATGATGAATAAAATAAATAGCGAAGTAGTAGTTAAACTTGCCGCCGTCGTGGTGCTGGCGGTCATGATTATTGGCGCTTACCTGGTTAAACCTGATTTGTTTGCAACTATCTGGTATTTGGCAACAAGCGGCGATATAAATGGCACGATTGAGTTTCTCCGTTCTTTCGGGGCGTGGGCCATTGTCATTAGTATTGTTATTGATATACTCATAAATATGGTAGGTTTTTTGCCTTCCATTTTCATATCTACTGCCAATGGCATAGTATTTGGCCTAGGAGCAGGTATTGTGATTTCCTGGTTTGCCGAGACCGTTGGCGTTATTATAAGTTTTGTTTTAATGCGAACCGTGTTGCGCAGCTCGGCGGAGGAACTAATCAAAAAGAGCAATATGCTGCAGAAAATCGATGAGTTTAGCGGTGCCAGCGGCTTCAAGATGATGCTCTTTGCCCGGACGTTACCCTATTTTCCCTCAGGAATTATTACCGCCTTAGGCGCAGTGAGCCGTATATCACTAAAGGATTATATTATGGCTAACTTCCTTGGCAAATTCCCCTCAACCGCGTTAGAAGTGATAGTAGGCTATGATGTTGTAAACTATCAGGAAAATCTGTTGCGGCTTACCCTGGTTGTTCTCGGGGTAACTTTTATCTACGGCCTGTTATGGTGGTATAACAAACGTAAACTAGCAAAGGGTCACTAACTAAACGGCAGACATGAGGCGGGAATGGTTGCCGTTCTGGCAACAACTTGCGTTTAGTTTACCGGAGTAATGATAGCAAGTTTGTGGTATTTGTTTAGCCGTCCCCATTGATGAATGCCTAAGTCATGGTCAAAATCAATCAGCCGAATATGCCAACGGCCATTATCAAATACATGCAGGCTTTTTGGCCGGTAATATACAAGGGTTATCGTTTTAGCGTGCGCCAGTTTAGCGATATGTGATTCAAAATCATAGAACTTTTCGCGAGAAAATGGGTTATAGAGATAAAAGATGGTTCCATCCTGGGGGAGATTCTTGATAGCATCACCAGGCAAGATGGTAACATTAGCCCAAGCGCCGAACTGCTCAGCCGTTTCCTGCGCCACAACTGGGTCAAGTTCAAGGCCATATATTTTATTGGTATAACCCTGACTGAGCCAGTAGTTGATGACTCTCCCTTTACCGCAGCCGACATCAACCAATACATCGTGTGGCGTGATCGTTACTTGGCTAAAAATGATCGACATGGCCGAGTATTTGGTATGATACACATCATTTGCACCAAGGTGCTTATAGGCGGTAGGGAGATGTCCTGTCAGCAGCCGACGGCTGTATTTGAGGTCGAGTATAGCGTCTTTGATTGTTGTTTTTATTTCATCCCAACCAGTATAGCCGAGATACTTAATGGTTTTTCCCAGTCCTTCGGCTTGTATTCTGCGTGCTAATCGGTCAAGTATGTTCATAGGCTGCACTCCCAGTTGTAAGGTCAAATCGGTATTGGTTATATAATAGCCTGTAGCCTATAATTTATGTAAGGGATAGTGCAATCTAAAAGAGTTTTCTTGAACGGACAATCAGGCCGTACTTGATCAGTGTGGTCTGAACCCTGGAAATTAATATATAAATACCATTTTATTCATAAATAATTCACATTCTTTTGTTATACTGGAGCCAAAACCATCATATCGGGAGGTGAATAGAATGAATATAATTATCGAGCCTGATGCCCGCAATTATATAATGAAAAACAGTAAGGATAAGGCCATCACTGTTAAAATTGCCAAACGTCCCGGCAGTGTCTGAAAGGGCGGCTGCGAGGTGCAGCTCCCGTCCGTGCGACTGGGAATTGATCAAGGAAAGGTTCAAAGCTATCCCAAGGTTATAGTAGATGGTATAGACGTGTACTACCTTGACAGTGTGGCAACAAGCTTTAAAACTGTTAGAGTAAAAATAGAAAAGCTGTTGTTTTTTAAAAAAATGATTGCCGTCAGTGAAAAATAGGGGTATACGGAAAGCGACATTGGTTTATTGTCATGCAGCAGGTTAGACATGTTCTACCTGCTTTTTTAAAAAACATTTACTGATAATGATTATCGCTATTATTAACAAAATGCGTGAGAGTAATACAGGCGCAAAAGAGCACCATATGATGAATATTTATAAAGTGAAACTTGCCTCATCGGAAGTTTTAACGCCCTCTGAGGCTTAGTTAACTAATACAGGAGCTTAGCGCCACTAATCCCGCCGCTTAAAAAGCGGGGGGATTAGTGGCGCTAAGTATTCGGATAAATTTTCATCATATATTTTTCACATTTATAAATTATATTAAGTGTAGAAGTTTACAGTAGAGAGGTAGGGGAGTACAGATGGGTTGTGATTTTGGAGGAACAGTAGGTTGGTTTGGAATAGGCCTTGGCCTAATTACTGATATTGCTTTTATCGCTTTAGTCATATTTGGGGTTGTTTGGGCGCTCAAGCATTTGTCACGACATGGTGAAGGCTTCAGTAGCAATAAGCCGACTGCCCTTGAATTATTAAAACAAAGATATGCTAAAGGTGAACTTTCCCGCGAAGAATATCAACGCATGAAAACGGAATTGGTATAATTTGACCAGGCTGCCATGGGTATTTGATCCACTGGCAGTCCTACCTATCCTTTTATTCGGAGGAAGTATGATTCAGAAAACGATCCTCATTGTCGATGATGAGCAGAATATGCGTGATTTGCTTAAAATTTACCTCCAAAGACAGGGATGGGCTGTTATTGAGGCAAGTAGTGGCCTGGAGGCTCTGGATATTATAAGTAGGGAAACCATTCATCTCGTCATCTTGGATATTATGATGCCTGAGCTCAATGGCTGGCAAGTATGCGAAAGAATTCGAGAAACTAGTAATATCCCCATTTTGTTATTGACGGCGAGAAACACCACAAAGGATAAAATTCATGGGTTAAATCTTGGGGCTGACGATTATCTGACCAAACCTTTCGAAATGGAGGAACTTGTAGCGCGAGTGCAGGCAATTTTGCGGAGAGCTTCTGCGCAGAGTATGGTAACGAGCGAGAAAATTTCTGTCGATGAAATTACAATAGATCTCGCGTCTAAGCAGGTAAAAGTCAATGACAATATTGTTCATTTGAGTCATAAAGAATTTGAACTGCTGCTTTTGTTGGCAAGCAATCCTTATAAACTATTTAGCAGGGAAGTCTTACTAGATCGCATTTGGAGCATTGACTTCTACGGCGATTTTCGGACAATCGATCAGCACGTAAAAAATATCCGGTATAAATTTAAAAAAGGCGGATGCTCCTTTAATCCCATTAAAACGGTTTGGGGCTTTGGATACCAACTGCAAAGGAATTGTAACCATGAAGAACAGCATCGTAGTTAAGCTTGGGCTATCGATCGTTTTCTTGTTCCTGGTCGTGCTTTTCCCCATAGGTTATGTTATGAATACCTTTTTAACGAATTTTTACCATCAACAAGTAGTAGACCATCTGAATGCAGAAACCAGTAAGATCATCAGCATTATCGAAACCAGTCCTGCTCAAGAGGTAAAGAACAATGTCGCTGTTGCCTTAAAAATGATTGACTATAACGTTATGATCTACGATTCTGCACGGGAATTATTCGCTATCTCTAATTTTGCAGGGAATGTTGCTGGAATCCTGCAGGAGCAAGACTGGGCGTTGTTACGTTCCGGTGAGCCAGTGCTCAAGGAGTGGAGTAGCGCGGATAAACACTACCTTCTCATTGCGAGGCCCTTTTCAGGTAGAGAAACCTTTTTCGGTGCAGTTTTAATAATCGCACCAACGGATGAAGTCCATAGCACATTGAATTATATCAGATCCATACTTCTCCTGGCGGGATTGGGAGCCATACTGATGATTTTTGGATTTACCAATATGCTAGTCCCTAAATTGTCCTATCCGTTATTAGCCATGGAAAAGGCAATGCGGGAAATTGCAAAGGGCAATTTACATATTAAATTGAACGAAAAGTCCCATGATGAGTTAGGTACTCTGGCGAGGGCCATAAACGACTTGGTTGCTGACTTGAAGAGACTGCAAAATAGTCGCAGGGAATTTTTTGCCAATATTGCGCATGAACTTCGGACGCCCCTAACATATATTGAAGGATATGTAAAATTACTCGATGAAGCAGGCGGATCGGAAGAACAGAGAGGACAAGCGATACAGATCATCGTTGATGAAACGCAAAGGTTAAAAGGTTTGGTAGATGATCTGTTTGAATTAGCCCAAATCGAAGAAGGCAAGGTCGCACTGACTTTGGAATGGGTGGACCTGTCCGAGATTATTGAGACATCGATCGAAAAAGTAAAATTGTACGCGATGCATAAGGGAATCACAATCAGTGTAGCTGAAGATGATGTTCCCATCCTCCTGCTGGATGGAAATCGTATGCAACAAGTTTTCATTAACCTGCTTGACAATGCTATCCGGTATACAAACGAGGGCTTGATAATAATCAGATTAAATAGTACCCCTGAATGTATTGTTATAGAAATAAAAGATACAGGCATCGGCATTCCCGCAGAGGAACTTCCTTTCATATTCGAACGGTTCCATCGTGTAGAGAAATCACGTTCCAGAAATTACGGGGGGACGGGACTTGGTTTGGCAATTGTTAAAAAGCTAGTCGAAATTCAAGGTGGGGCGATTGAAGTAGCAAGCCAATTAGGTGCAGGTACAACTTTCACGATAAAATTTCCTAAACCCGCTGAAGAGACAGTGCCATGAGACTTATCGGTACGGTAATTTCAATAGCTTTGATAGCCTCAGGTATTTATTGCTTTACAATGGCTGCCTTGGGAATGGGGACAGGGTTTTCTGTTATGGACTTTGTATATACTCTCCTCAATATCTGTTTGTGGACAGCGATACCTGTAATTATCCTGGGGGGGATATACTTAATTTACATCAGAAAAATTAGGTAAATGGATCATATTTGATATCGTTCTTATGAGTACGTTACGAATAAAAAACCATTGAAAAAGGAGTTTGAAGAATAGTGGACTGGAATATATTGCTATCGCTAGTATGTCCCTTGATAATGTTGTTCTGTATGAAAGGAATGTTTAGCGGACATAACCACGGGAATGTTAAGGACAAAACGGAACAATCTCAGGATTCTCCACAAGATTTACAATCTCTACAAAACAAGGTGGCTGAATTGACGGAACAAAACGCTTATCTTCTCAAGGAAATACAGTCTATAAAAGAATCCTTTTCCCCTGCAAATGGAATGAATGCTAATAATTCACTAAATAACTAAAATGACATCAATGGCTACAGACTCGAAAAGGAGGTATTTCTTTGCTCGTATTTATAACTATCTTCATTGCCATTATTGTGACAGGTTACGTAGTGGTATTAACGTATCGGTACAAAGAGAAACTAACGTGTATGGCGGCCATGATGATTGCTATGACGGCCGCTATGATGTCAAGCATGTTGCTTGGTACAGTTCTAGGTACACTCGCGAACGGAAATCTGTTGCTCCCAACTGTTATGGCCGTTTCTACAGGAATGATTACGGGATATTTTACTGGTAAGCCTGTGAGTCTAATGGCTGCGATAGACGGCATGATGTCCGGCATCATGGGTGGTATGATGGGCGTCATGCTTGGCGTTATGGTTCTCTACCAGTCGCCTGCACTTATGATTGGATTTATCAACTTGATTTTTATCGTGGTCATGTTTTTTTTAGTCAGGCTGATTCATGAGGAAGCGGGCGTTAGCGAAAAAAGCAGCAAGTCTTGGGCCAAAGAGGATCACGTCGATAATATTCTCGTTCGCAAGTGGTATATTATTCCTGTCGCTTTCATTTTGCTATTTTCCATGGCTAAACTTTCAGGTAACGGAGCCTTAGATCTGCAAAATGTTTTTGGCCTTTCGGCGATATCGACGAAGGAATCTAAACCTTCAGGCAACGGGGGATCTCTACAAGATTCTTTTGGCTCTTCAGAAGCATTACGGAAGGAATCCATTGTCCAGACTGCCAAACAAAATGACGGATATCAGGAGGTCGATATAATCGTTGGACAAAATAGGTATACACCTGAGGAATTTACAGTAAAATCAGGTATTCCAGTGAAGGTTAACTTTAAGAAGGCATATAACGGTGGATGCCTGTCTAGTTTAGTCATAAAAGATTTTGATATTCGTCAAGAGTTGAAAAAGGGGATAACGACGGTAGAATTTACTCCCAATAAACCTGGCAAATACCCGTTTACTTGCAGCATGGGAATGTTTGGGGGCTATATAAACGTTGAACCATAGGTAATGGGAGTAAGGTTACATTTTCTATTAATATATTCTAAATCAGGGTATCCTAGGCTTAGGGGTGAAAAACGTGGAACTTGACTGGGTAAAGAACTTAGGAACTGCCGATAGAATAATGAGAATAATCATTGGGGCAACTCTACTTGTGTTAGTCATAACAAACAACGTATCAGGATGGTGGGCAACTGGAGCCGTAATTTTGGCTATCATTCAGTTTTTTGAAGCTTTTTTTGGGTACTGAATTGTTTATGATCTGATGGGTTGGTCAACCCGTAGAATTAAATCTTAAAGCATGTGCAACCACCAAGGCGAGTCTAATCTTATAACCCTACATAATAAAAGAACCTGTATAGCCATAACATGGTCAATACAGGTTCTTCTCGTTATGTGTTAGTCCTTGCCGGAAATGCAGCGCATATTAACGCTGGACTGGCGGATTTGGAAAGCATCCGGTAAAAATTATGGTAAGGAAGCCCAAAGTGCCTACTCCTGACATGTAGCGCCTTTACCGTTTAAGCATATGACGGCGGATAATGGCCAGGTTTTGGAAAATACGCAGACCAAACGCCAGTAGAGCCACATAATAGAGGTCAATGCCGATACGCTCGCCAACATAGACTAAAACAGCTGCCATAAGAGCGTTAGTAAAGAACCCGGTAATAAAGACAACATTATCAAAATGACTGCTCAGTACGGCCCGCAGTCCGCCAAACACCGAATCCAGTGAGGCCAAGAGCGCAATCGACATAAATTTGGCATATTGTGCAGGAACAGTTATGGGAAACGCCATACCTATACCAAGGCCAAGGAGTAGTCCTGTCAGTGGCAACCACATCACTTACCAGCCTCCTTCATGGGTTGTGCATGTTGAAACTGAAAGCCGCCAATGTAGGCTGGAATCTGTACATCAGGTTTCTGGGAAACAGTAATCTTAATTCCCCAGAAGGACAATGTTTCGATAACCCCGCCCCGCATCTTTAGCGAATTCTCCAGCGTTGCCGGGTCGCCGATTGCCCTTATCTCAAAGGGGGCAGCAAAGGGTGTGCCATTGACTGCCATAGATTGTCCATTTTGTCGAATTCCCGAGCCAGTAATCAGGCGCTGATTATTGATGGCAATGGCTTCGGCACCTCCCGCCCGCAGCTCGTTTAGGATTTTGAGCATGTCCTCTGCCCTAATTAAATATAAGTCAGAGCTTCTATTATCTACGGTTGGTTTACGATCTTCCTCTACAGCAACAACAATGCCGGGACCTGCCAGGGCTATTGTACCCGCTCCCATGGCAATGCGCTGAATCTCTTTATAAGACGCGTTGCCGCCAGTGGCCTGTAATTCCCGTACTTGAGATTGCAGGCTGTCTCTTTCCTTTTCGGCAGAGCTTAGCCGCAGTGTTAAATCTTCTGCTCGTTGATTTTGTAGAGAATACCGGAAGTCTTGATTGCTCTTAAATTGCACTGCCAGCATGATACCTAAAACAACACATACCAAGCTAATGGCGGCTTGGCCTTTTTTCAGTAACATAAAACCACCTCTAAAATAGTATACTGCGGAGCCTTGATAATAAGAGTATATCAACATTGTCGCATTATGCGTATAGGTTATATATTAACAGAAAACAAATGGACAGTAAATCACATAAGTTCTTCAGCTACGCCGTAAGAACTAATTTTTACCGAATTGCTAAATATCTTGTACAGGTCATAGCAAGTTCATAAGTTTTTCATATTTTTATGATATACTTGTCATAAGAATATCTAAAAAACCGATCCGATATTATTAAAACATCCAGAAAGGGGGATTTATTATGGTATCCAAAAAAACGATTGCACTCAGTCTTCTGGCAGTATCTGCCGCCATTGCTTTTTCCTTCAGCACCTTTGTAGGCCAGGCCGCCGACATCAAGTTGGACATGAAAGAGGTTAACTGGGAGATTAAGCCGGGGCTGACTACTAAGGTTTGGAGTTATGGCGGGACTGTACCGGGAACGCCAATTATTGTTAAAAAGGGCGAGACAGTAAACATTTCGGGCGTGAATAACTTACCTTCGACAACAACCATTCACTGGCACGGCCTGGTGATACCAAACGACCAGGATGGTCCGGGAAAAACCATCAAACCTGGCGAAAAGTACTCCTACTCCTTTAAAGTGAACGAATCCGGTACCTATTGGTATCATTCCCACTATCGCCCTGTACTTGACCAGGTTGACAATGGATTGTATGCCCCTATTATTGTTAAAGCACCGGAAGACGATAAATACAGCGGCGATCATATCTATGTCTTAGATGACTGGTACCTTGATGCAAACGGCAATCGCCTCCAAGGGACAGCCAGAGGCAATATGGAGCGATTCGGTAATATCGAGACAGTAAACGGCAAATCAGGTTCAGCTATTGAACCATTAGTCATGCGCAAAGGCGAACTCCACAAGCTGCGTTTTATTAACGCCTCGACTGCTGCCGTTCATACCATTAAGATATCCGGGCACCGCTTCCGGGTTACCCATACTGATGGACATCCTCTGCCACAGCCGTACGAGACAGACGTACTGACCTTATCGCCTGGCGAGCGCCTTGACGCTGAGGTGGCAGCAGTCGGTGATGTAGGTCAAGCCTATACAATGGAAAGCGAACGCAGTGAACTAGGGATCAAAATCCCCATACAATACCAACAAGGGCAAGTCGCCACTGTAGCATCACCTTTTGTCGCACCGCAACCGAAAGGGTTTGCCGGCATCGAAAACCGCACCCCTGACTTTACGCTTGACCTGAATTCAGTGATGGACATGCCATCTCATGGTGCCAATCCGGCGCCTGCCGCACCGGCGGGCGGGCATGGTGGTCATGGAGCGCCGGCTCCGAGTATGACCAATGAGATGCAGATGCAGGGTGGCATGCGTTGGACCATTAACGGCAAATCGTACCCTGATGTTGCCGCGTTACAGGTTAAGCTCGGACAAATTGTGAAGGTTCGGATTGTCAACAATGACATCAACACAGCCGAAAAAATGGATCACCCCATCCACATTCACGGCACTGAATTCCAGATTGTATCCCAAAACGGGAAAGCTCCCGAACGGGAAATGTGGAAAGATACCGTCAATGTGCCTGCCGGTGAGTATGTAGATATCGCCTTTACGATGACTAACCCTGGTACCTGGATGCTCCACTGCCACATTCTCGACCACGAAGATGGCGGCATGATGACTACTGTTGTAGCTAAATAGAGGGATAGAGAGTCGTTGTAATAAATTAGCTATAGGAAACGGGATATTCAATGCCAACACTGGCACGAATATCCCGCTTTTGTTTTCCTCTTTCACAAAATGTTCTGCTCAACTCATAAATCCAGAGGGAACCCATATAATAATGGTATATGCTGGAATATGAGGGGTGCTGGATATGAGCATCATGCAAAAATCTCTTCAAATAGGTGATATGCAGTGCCGGTCGTGTGAGAAGCGAATTGAGCAGGCACTGCAGCAGGTTGGCGGCGTAGTATACGTAAAGGCCAGCTACACAGCAGGAAACGTGCGGGTGAAATTCGATACTGAGCAGTGCGCATCCACGACAATCAAACAGGCCATTCATGGTGCAGGCTACACCGTCGGTGTGCCCGTGCGGTCAAAAGCTAGAGTTAAAGATACGATAGGTATGTTGCTGGTTTTTCTGTTTATCCTATTGCTGGGGCAGTTCGGAACCGGTTTCAATACAAACAGCCAACTACCAGGCCAAGTGACATATCTCCTGCTTTTTGCGGTAGGCCTTTTAACCTCGCTTCATTGTGTCGGCATGTGTGGTGGCATAATGCTTTCGCAAAGTGTTACCGTATCCGGTGGTGGCAAATTCTCGGCATTAAAGCCGTCGCTGGCCTATAACGCAGGCAGGCTTACAGGGTACACCTTGCTGGGGGCGATTGTCGGGGCAGTTGGTTCAGTAGTCTCGCTGTCGCTAGGTGTAATCGCTGGCATTAACCTATTTGCCGGGATATTTATGATACTGATGGGCTTAAACCTTGCTGGATTAAATTTTCTAAGAAAATACCTAAAACTACCGTTGCCGTCGTTGACCTCTTCGTCGCGCATAAAAACACCATACTGGGTAGGTGTAGTAAACGGGTTAATGCCCTGTGGGCCGCTACAGACCATGCAACTATATGCATTAGGGACCGGAAGCGCTGCTGTAGGGGCAATGTCGATGTTTGTTTTTGCACTAGGCACCTTGCCGCTGATGCTTGCCTGTGGAACACTTACCAGCCTGTTTAGCAAAGATGCAACTGCCAGATTGTTACGTTTGAGCGGCGTGTTTGTTATAGTACTAGGCATAGTCATGACCAATCGTGGTCTGGCCCTGGTGGGGGTTGATACAGTTCCGGGCCTAGTGGCTGGCACAAAAACCAAGGTAGCAGAGGTAAAACAGGAACCCAACAATGACGTTCAAATCATCCGTATGACTGCAGACAGGAATGGCTATCAGCCAAGCGTCTTCTATGTGCAAAAAGGGATACCGGTAAAATGGATCATTGAGGGTAAGGCAATCAACTCCTGCAACAATGAGGTTGTTGTACCTACCTTACAAATTAAGAAGAAATTAACTAAGGGAGAAAACATTATTGAATTTACGCCTACAGAGGGGGATGTTACCTTTAGTTGCTGGATGGGAATGATACGAGGGGTCATCAAGGTAGTAGATGGCGCGAATCGAAAATAGTATATCTGTGGGGAGCAAAATCCAGGTGTTATTCAGAGTGATTGGAAGTATCCTGCAAGGGGAGACCCTGCAGGATATTTTGTTTTATCGCCTATGAGATTTCAGACTATATGAAGTGAGACTAAGCCCCTACTATCTCCCCCTTAAGTTCGCACACCGCTGCCTATTTCGATACAGGACATATCAGTTCTCAGAAAAACTCATAATATCTTCACGCCCTATTCATAAGTAATTCATATTTGATTTGTATAATATAGGTAAATGAATTTGAAAACGGAGAGTGGGAATATGCAAAAACAGCAAGAAGGTATTGTTCTGGAAGTAATCGGCAAGATGGCTAAGGTTAAGGCTAGCCGGCATAGCGACTGTGAAAACTGTGGCTCATGCCCAGGCAATACAGCCATCGTCGTTGAGGCCCTAAACTCGGTGGATGCCAAACCAGGTCAGCGAGTAGCTATTGAGATTCGCGAGGTGAATATGCTCAAAGCAGCATTTATTGTCTACATGGCACCACTACTTGCGGCTTTCGCCGGTGCGCTGTCAGGAAATTATGCAGCTGCCTATATCGGGATGGACAGCTTACTGACATCAATAGCCGGGGGTGTTGGCTTTTTTACACTCGCGGTGTGGTATGTTAAACACTTTGATCGTATGGCGCGTACCGATGAGCGGATGCGGCCGGTGGTAGTAGCTATACTATCCAAGAATATGTAAAAATTCCTGTAGAGTGGCAGAGTAAAAGGATATAGAGCATAATGTACCGAAATAGACCAATGGCACCATATCGGTAAATAAGATCATAGGCTAATCCGGAAGTGTAAACAAAGCAATTTGTGAGAGGGGTTTTAAGGAAGATGCAATGGTTTCGGAATTTACCAACAGCACGGAAAATACTTAGCTTAGTACTAATGATGGTGGTGTTTTCGGGCATTATTGGTTATGTAGGTTTTAAGGCAACAACCCATATTAAAAAGTCGCAAGATGACATGTATGCCAAAAATTTATTGCCGGTCAAATGGGTTAACGCTGCCCGCAGCCAGTCGCAGGCTGCTCTAGGTATTACTATGGAAGTCCTCCTGGCTGACATGGATAAAACCAAAGAAAACAAACTGCTTGCTGAAGCCAAGACCCGGATGGATGATGTGGAGCAACTATTTAAGCAATACGAGACGGTGGTTCGTGATGATGACAAAGAAAAACTCTTGCAAATTGAAAAGATGTTTAGTACCTATCATCAGGAACGACATAAGGCGATAGAATTGGCGTTGGCGGGTAAGAAACAGGAAGCCTACGCATATTTTGAGAAAAAGGCTGCCGGGCATGTGGAGCATGCTAACAGTATGCTGGAGGAAATGGCCAACAACGAGGCCAAACAAGCTGCCACCCGGGCAGAGCACAGCGCTAAGGAGGCCTCTGAGGCCATTACCTGGATTATCGCTATAACAGGTATAGCTATGGTAGCCGCATTTGGACTGGGGCGCTATATTGCCCGGGTTATTGTCAATCCGTTGCAGAATATGGTTGAACGGGCCGAAGAAATGGCCAAAGGAGATTTCACCGGCAAGACTGTTTTCGTGCTATCCCAAGACGAGATTGGGCAGCTTGGCCAAGCGTTTACTATTATGACAGAGAACCTGCGTAAACTAGTATCACAAGTTACAGACTCAGTCGAGCAGGTAGCCGCTGCCTCGGCCGTCCTGACCGAGGGCGCTGAGCAATCAGCTCAGGCGTCTACCCAGGTCGCCGGGTCGGTTATGCAAGTCGCCCAAGGGACACAACAACAATCCCAAGCGGTAAACGAAACGTCTGGCATAGTAGATAAGATGTCAGCTAGCATTCAGCATGTAGCCGAAAACGCCGGTACTGTGGTTGGGGTTGCCAACCAAGGGGCCCATACCGCTCAAGAGGGTAATAAGGCTGTAGCAGCGGCTGTCCGGCAAATGGCCAGCATTGAGGGAACGGTGGCTAATCTGGCAACACTAGTGACTAAACTAGGCGTACGGTCAAATGAGATAGGGCAAATCGTTGATACCATTGCCGGTATCGCCAGCCAGACGAATTTGCTGGCACTTAATGCAGCCATTGAAGCTGCCAGAGCCGGGGAACAGGGGCGCGGTTTTTCCGTGGTCGCCGAAGAAGTGCGCAAGCTTGCCGAACAATCGCAAGAGGCGGCTAAGCAGATTGCCGCGCTAATTAGTGAAATTCAGGGTGATACTACACAAGCCGTTACCGCCATGGAATCGGGAACTAAGGAAGTTAGAGCAGGTACCGAGGTGGTAAACACAGCCGGGTACGCATTTGAACAAATCATGGTGCTTGTAGAACAGGTATCCGCCCAAGTTACCGACATTTCGGCTTCCATTCATGAAGTAGCAGGTGGCAGCCGTCAGATAGTAAGCTCTATACAAAATATCGAACAAATCAGTAAGAATACCGCCGCTGAAGCACAAACCATCTCGGCGGCAACTCAGGAGCAGTCGGCTTCCATGGAAGAAATGGCGGCTTCAAGCCAACGTTTGGCTCATATGGCTCAGCAACTGGAGGATGCAGTGCAAAAGTTTAAAGTCTAAATTAAGACTGGCGTCTGTTTATGGCGCCAGTCTTTGCTAAAGGATATTACTGGGAGGGAAAAACATGTCACAAAGATCGGTTTTAATTGTTGATGATGATGTAAAACTGGTAGAGTTGCTGCAATTGTATTTTCAAAAAGATGGATTTGTTGTATTCACCGCGAATGATGGTCTTGCCGCTTTGAAAATCGCTCGTGAGAAAGGGCCCGATATCCTGGTGCTTGACTTAATGCTGCCAGGGATGGATGGCTGGGACATCTGCAGAACGCTACGGCGGGATAGCGAGGTACCCATCTTAATGCTGACTGCCCGGGATGAAGAGAGCGACAGATTAATTGGCCTGGAGATTGGCGCCGATGATTATGTGACTAAGCCGTTTAGCCCCAAGGAAGTCGTGGCACGCGTTAAGGCTATCTTGCGCCGGACAAAGGGAACAACTACTAAGCCCGTACCGCTTCGAATGGGGGATGTTGTCATTGACCTGGAACAATATCAGGTAACAAAGGGGGGACAACCTGTTGAGCTCACGCCGACCGAGTTTAAGATACTGGAACTGTTGGCGGCTAATCCAGGTCGGGTATTCAACCGACTGCAGATCGTTGAGCAGACCCAGGGCTATTCCTTCGAGGGCTATGAACGCACCGTTGACGCGCATGTTAAGAATCTGCGGCGAAAAATTGAGGATAACCCGAAAGAGCCGGTATACATCCAAACTGTCTATGGTGTAGGCTACCGTATGGCAGGTACCCAAAATGAATAGCATAATTTACCGGATTACAGGACTCATGTTTCTGGCAGTAGCCATAACCGTGTTTTTGCTTATTTATTTGGCTAACACGCAAATGACTGATTTGTTCCAGGAGTATGTTACCGTTCAGCAAATGGAAATGCACCGCAGTATGATGACTCACATGAACCCAGGCGGTCATGGGCAGGTTGTCATGATGGGAACATCAGAGCAAAACTTTTTAACATCAGTACATCAGTCGCTCATCTGGGTTGGCGTATCCTTATTAGTAGCCGGGTTGGCGGCAAGCTATGCCTTGGCCCGCAGTATTACCATACCCTTGCGCAAAGTAAGCGCCGCTGCTTTGGAGATTGAGAGGGGTAACTTTGTCCAGAAAGTTCCCGTAACCTCCAAAGATGAAGTGGGAAGTCTTGCCGTGATATTTAACAGCATGGCGGAAACACTTGATAATAACAGTAAGTTAAGGCAGCAGTTTCTCGCCAACATAGCCCATGAACTACGCACCCCGCTCGCTGTTATCCAAGGCCACCTGGAGGGAATGATTGATGGCATCATTGAGCCTAACCAAAAACAGTTGACTTCCCTCCACGAAGAAGCTGTCCGTTTATCACGGCTAATCAAAGACTTGAAGGACTTGTCGCTTGCGGAAGTTCGCCAACTGTCATTGGAGGTCAAAGAGGTTGCCGTCAATCAGACGATTGAGCAGGCCTTGTATATGCTAAAACCGCTTGCTGATGAAAAAGAAATCACCATTGAGCAAAGCCTGATGCAGGGGCTGCCCCCAATTACGGCTGATGCAGATAGAATTTGCCAGATATTCTATAACCTTATTACTAACGCTATTCGCTATACTGCGAACGGCGGGCAAGTAACTGTTTCTACCGGGCTAACAAAGCTGGAAGAGCAAGACTGGATAAAGGTCACTGTCGCCGACAATGGCCCAGGTATTAACACTGCCGATTTACCTTATATTTTTGACCATTTTTACCGGGGCGATAAATCACGGGATCGAAAAAGTGGGGGTACAGGCCTTGGTCTAGCTATCGTGAAACAACTTGCAGAGATTCACGGTGGTAAAGTGCAGGTAGAGAGCACAGTAGGCAAGGGTAGCTCTTTTTATGTTATGTTGCCTGCAAAAGTTCACGAAAAAGCCATAATATCTTCATCGGTTCTTCACAGTGATCGTGTATTATATACATATCAAGACAAAGCAAACTAAATGTAGCGGAGTGATGGCAGATGATGTGGATTCTGTTTTTTATGAACTTGTTTGTAATAATTTATGTTATCAATGTAATTGCAAAACTGAAGGCGAACGAAGATATGGAGTAGTAATAGCGACCCGGATGGTTAAGCACCATCTGGTTTATATAAATAAACCTCCCCCTCTTTGTAAGACCCTAGCTCAAGCTGGGGTCTGTTATCTTGTTATCAGTAAATTATATTGAAAGTATATGACAGGCAAAGCCCTGGGTTTCTTACACTGGATATACCCATAGAAGCTTTTTCAAGTTACAGAACGAAAAGATTCACAAGATTTTCATTATTAATTCATGGGTTCTTCATAATTGTATGGTATCTTTAAAGTAATAGATTTCCAAGACCAGCTGATTAAAGTCAGGCAAAACTTGTAAAAATCTTAAGAATAATTGTAGTTTGAAGGGAGTGCGGCAAAGTTGGGTCAACCAGTGGTTTGGGGTGGGACTTCACCGGCCCCGGGGATTCGACTACTCCGGTCTGTACAAACGTGTACCGGTAAGCATTACATAACCTGCCTCGTACCATAGATCTACGGTTTCTGGTGGGTAGGAGGTATCACTGTTACTCCCCGGCCGTGTGACCTGGTAAATTTTACAACATATGAATCGCGCGCATCCTATGTAGGGATTTATATTGGCGGTGGTTATTCGGTGTCTCATTTCAAATAGCAAAATAATGACCGAGGTGGCAGGATGCAAAGAACAAACCAATTCTATGTGCTTATGGTGACGAAAGACTTGGAAATGGCGAAGGTGTTGAAGACACTTTTAGAAAATGATTGTTTTCGACTATATAGAGCTGCTTCTGGCGACGAAACGTGGCAGCTTCTGACAACCTGGAAGCCGGATCTCATCATTCTTGATATTGTGTTACCAGATTCTGATGGCTGGGAAATGTTAACTCAGATCAAAGGAAAAACGGATATTCCGATCATTGTAGTCGGTAAGAATGGTGAAGAATGTGAACGACCAAAAGCCTTAGCAGCAGGTGCTGATGACTACCTGATAAAACCGTTTAATTGCCGGGACATTGTAGAAAGTGCGAAAGTCATCCTGCGGCAAGAGACTAGCGAACCAAAGCCAAGTGAGATTTTTCAGGCTGGCGACCTGGCAATTAACCTGGAAAATTTCCAAGTCACTTACAAGGGACGTGACATTACATTGACACTGACCGAGTTTAGAATCTTGGGAATGCTGGTTTTGCACTCAGAGCAGACACTAAATCGGGCAGATATTATTGAGATGATATGGGGTAAAAATTTGAAAGGAACTACACGTTCGATTGATGCCCATATTCACTCGCTAAGACGGAAATTAGCGGAAAATATAGGAGAACACGAATATATTCAAACAGTCCATGGAGTGGGTTATCGGTTTGCCAGCGGCAACAAATTGAGAAGTAGCATGTCTGGTATACTTTAGTTTTGAGATTAGAGTGGAATTGAATATGAGTATGACCCAGTATAGGGAACTGCTGGCGTCAATCAAATGAACCACAGTTATGGGGTGGAATCCCGGGCAAGGTGGGACCACATATGAAACATCAATTTGCAAATATAATTTGAACCTTAAATAATACAATTGGATAATAAGGTATTAAAAAGGTGTAAGTCTGCCATAGTCCCTCCGCAATCCCATAGGATACAAAAAAATTATACTAAATATAAAAATAAAAAGAAAGACAGCTTGCCATTATACCTCACATATCACAATAGCAGGTGGAAATAATAAAACGATGAACTGTTACTGAGCTTTTGATGGGAGGTATTTTCATGGCAGAGCACAAACCAAGACGCAATTATGGCTTATTTATCGGTGGTTTTACAGCCGGAGTACTTGTGGTAGCGGCGCTGTTATATTTTATAGCTCCCCAGTATCTGCCGCTGCCACAGCAAAAACCAGAGGTTCCGGCTAAATCGCCATACGAATATTATGTAATACTGGATGAAAAAAACAGCGCTACACTGATGTACGTGTCAGTAGTAACCGTTACTCCCGGTGATGAGTTGATTACCGAAGAAAACAAGCGGTATGTAATCACACGCGTGGAAGAAAACCTGGCCTACGCCCGCTATGTAGAAGATATAGAGATTAGAACGAAAAAAGAGGATGTTCCATAAGGTTAAAGCCAAGCAAAATAGAGTTAGCCCAAATTGCCAGCAAAAGCTATTGCTTTGTGCTGGCAATTTATGTTTGAAAGCTCGCTGCCCTCTTCCGGATACTTTTCGTGGCATAGAGCTCAGCTAACATTTCGCCGCAGGCAGGAATTTTGTTCGACTTGGCGAATAATATTTTGTCACATTATGCCTAACAGAGTGTTCTAAGTGGGGGTAACAATGCAAAAATGGATGAGACAGGCGGCAGCTATTTTTGTGCTGACCGTGACAATCGGTGTGACCGGTATGCCGGTTTTGCCAGTCTTAGCTGAGGATACAGCACAATACGAGAGCACGTTAGAAAGCCTATCCCGCAGGATGCGGGAACAATTTGGCAAGGTAAATCAAATCAAACAAGAAGTCAATACCGCAGCAGGTCAGCTTGATGCTATTGAGAATGACCTGGAGCGCAATACAAACGAGCTAAAGTCGGTAGAGAGCCGGCTGATGGCGACACAAAAACAGGTAGATGAAAACAAGGAACTGCTCCAAAAGACCGAGCGTAGATTGGCTGACCGCTCGCAGGTGCTCAATAAGCGGGTGCGTGATATCTATATAAATGGTCAGATCAGTTATATTGATGTGTTGTTCGGTGCAACCGACTTTAGCGACTTTATCAACCGGTATGAGCTACTCAAGCAGGTGATGCGTGCTGACATGGAGCTGATTGCTCAGGCAAAAGCCGAGCGGGAATTGGTAACGAAGAAAAAAGCCGAACTTGAGCGCGACGTGGCAGCAATCCAAACCCTCCGCCAGCAGGCAGTGGAAAAACGTACCATGGTGGCCTCACGCTATCAGGCCAAGCGGGATGTACTCAACAACCTGGAAGCCGAGCAAAGCTCGGCCCAACGAGCTTATGACGAGCTGCAGCAGGCGTCCAGCCGAGTGGAAGAGATGATACGGGCGCGCAAACGCGGCCAAGCGCCAACAGGTGGACAGGTGACAGGTAACTATATATGGCCAGCCTCGGGGCCGATTACTTCGCCGTTTGGCTGGCGAACCCATCCAATCTTTGGCAATCAGCGTCTGCACGCCGGTGTTGACATTGGGGCTGACTATGGCGACTCTGTTATAGCGGCTGATGGCGGGGTAGTCATTACCGCCGGCTGGATTAGCGGCTATGGCAAAACAGTCATTATTGAACACAATGGCACCTATTCCACGCTGTACGGCCACAACTCAGAACTCCTAGTCGGCGAAGGCCAAGTAGTTCGTAAAGGCCAGCTCATTGCCCGAGTTGGCGAAACTGGTTATACAACAGGACCTGTCCTGCATTTTGAAGTGCGGGTGAACGGTGCACCCAATGACCCGCTTGGTTATTTGCCCTAATTAAAAAAAACAACAGTTGCCGGCCCTGTTTGGGGCTGGTTTTTTTCTTTGCTGGTACAGGCGGCTTCTTATTAGGACAAATATTTTTTTTGTTTGCACGCAAAACCTATTGACGTGTTGGAAAAGCCAATATATCATATACGTATGAATACGTCTTCATATATCGTGGAGGTTACATGAAACAAATAGAATGTGATGTGTGTGAAGAATTATGCGAGCATCCGCAAAGTATCTGCCTTGCCCGTGCAGAAGCTTTACCTGATGAGGATATGCAGCAAATTGCCGAGGTATTTAAAATACTTGGCGATTTAACACGGCTTAAAATTCTGCACGCTCTCTCCAAACGGGAGTTGTGCGTATGTGATATTGCTGCAGTCGTCAATATGGGGCAGTCTGCCGTGTCGCATCAGCTTAGACTGCTGCGGGGGGCACGCTTGGTTAAATATCGCAAAGAGGGTAAGATGGTCTGGTACTCTGTAGATGATGACCATATCGCGACACTTCTGGCTCAAGGAATAGAACATAATCAACATAGATAGGGGTGGGTGAATTGAAGTTTAAAAAAGCAACTGCAAGAAAAGCAGTAGAACAATGCGGCGATGGCTGCAACTGCTCTTCTAACACCAAGATACAAGAAACTGAGGCGGTAGCAGACACCTGCTCTTGTGGGTGTGACACTGGCGGAGAATGTTCTGACGGTGGCGCGCAAGCTCAACCGGCTAGTCCAAAACAGATAGTTTTTCAGGTTACAGGCATTACCTGTATGGACTGCGCCCAAAAATTTGAAAAGGATGTAGCCGCCCTGCCGGGCGTGGCCCGCGCTGTCCTAAATACCATGACGGGTAAATTGACTGTGGATGGAACAGTTGACTTAGAGACTGTCCGGCGGCTTGGGGCTGAACACGATTACACGGTAGACGTTGTCAGCGAGCCAGCAAGGCAGGCTTTCACTACATTTCAGGTAGACGGCATTTGCTGTATGGATTGTGCCGCTAAGTTTGAGAAGCAAGTTACAGCACTGCCGGGAGTCAGTAAAGTTAATTTCAATAAAGTAACAGGCAAGCTAGCTATCGACGGTACTGCTGACCTTGCTGCTATTCAGCGTCTGGGGGCAGAGGAGAATTATACCGTTACTTTGGTAGAGCCACTAGAAAGAGCCAATGCGCACCTGTTTCAGGTAGACGGCATTTGCTGCATGGACTGCGCGGCGAAATTTGAACAGGCAGTGGCAGCGCTCCCAGGAGTAACCAATGTTAACCTTAACAAAGTGACAGGCAAACTGGCACTGGAAGGTACAGCCGACTTAGAAGCCATCCGCCGTCTGGGGGCTGAGGAAAACTATACCATCAATCCTGTCGGTAAGGCGTCCTCCCCGGCACACCATAAAGCGCAGGCGGCCAGTAAAAAGAGCTGGGAACTCCGCCGGGCCATTGGTTCGGGTGTTGCCCTTGCCATCGGCTACGGCCTCGAAAAATTTGGCGTCCCGGCAACGGTGTTTATTCCTATTTATATAGTAGCCATGGTTCTCGGCGGCTGGGGCAACTTTAAAAAGGCTGCCCGTGCTTTACCGCGCATGAACTTTAATATGAGCGTACTTATGAGTATTGCCGTTATCGGGGCATTGGCTATCGGCCAATATGAAGAAGGCGCGTCAGTAGCTTTTCTCTACGCCATATCCGAAATGCTCGAAGCTTGGACAATGGATAAAGCCCGCAGGTCAATCCGCGACTTGATGGATATTGCGCCTAAGACGGCGCGAATACGGCGTGGCGGTAGTGAAATAGAAGTACCTGTAGAACAAATCGTAACTGGTGACATGATGATTATCCGGCCTGGCGAAAAAATCGCCATGGATGGCGTGATTGAAAAAGGCGAATCGGCTATTAATCAGGCAGCCATTACCGGCGAATCCATCCCGGCGGAAAAGGGCCCTGGCGCAGAAGTCTATGCTGGGACGCTTAATACGCATGGCTCGCTGGAAGTTAGGGTGACAAAGCTAGTCCAGGACACCACCATTGCCAAAATCATTCACATGGTGGAAGAGGCCCAGGGCAAACGCGCGCCGTCCCAAGCGTTTGTCGAAAAGTTCGCTGCCATATACACCCCCGTTGTTATGGCGTTGGCTGTGGGTATAATCTTTATTCCGCCTCTTTTCTTAGGCTATGAATGGGCTCCGTGGATTTACCGTGGCCTGGCGCTGTTGGTAGTTTCCTGTCCTTGCGCCCTGGTGGTATCCACGCCTGTGGCCATTGTCAGCGCGATTAGTAATGCGGCAAAAAATGGCGTATTAATTAAAGGCGGCGTCTACCTTGAAGAAATGGGTTCTCTATCAGCGATCGCTTTTGACAAAACAGGTACGCTTACCAAAGGGGAGCCTGTTGTCACCGATATAGTTCCGGTGGACGGCACATCACAGGCAGGACTTCTGCAATTAGCCGCTAACCTGGAAGCCCGCTCCGAACATCCTTTAGCCGTGGCTATCGTCAAAGCCGCCCAAGCCGAGAAGATGACAATTACTCCTGTTGAGGACTTTACCGCCATCACAGGACGCGGTGCACAAGGAACAATCAATGGACAAACAGTATATATCGGCAATCCACGCTTGTTTAATGAATTAGGCATATCGCTCGCCCCTGTAACAGAGCAAGTCGAGCGGTTGCAAAGCGAAGGCAAGACGGCCATGATTGCCGGTACCAAAGAAAAATTCCTGGGCCTCATCGCGGTCGCTGATGAAGTGCGGGATACCAGCGCCGCGGCCATCAAGGCATTGAAAACTGCAGGCATCCAGCACACCATCATGCTGACCGGCGACAACACCGCGACAGCCAAGGCTATGGCCGCACGGGTCGGTATTGACGAGTACCGGGCAGAGCTTTTACCCCAGGACAAGGTTACAGCCGTACAGGAACTCCTAGGCAAATACGGCAAAGTAGCCATGATTGGCGATGGCATCAATGATGCTCCCGCTCTGGCACTCTCCACTGTGGGCATTGCCATGGGTGGGGCAGGAACAGATACGGCGCTCGAAACCGCTGACATTGCGCTTATGGCAGACGACTTAAGCAAACTACCTTTCACCATCAGACTGAGCCAAAAGACGCTAAACATTATCAGGCAAAATATCGGTTTTTCCTTATTCATCAAAGCCGTTGCCGTACTGGCCGTATTCCCCGGCTGGCTCACCCTATGGCTGGCCATCCTGGCTGATATGGGAGCCTCCATCATTGTTACGCTAAACAGCCTACGCCTCATACAGGCGAATAGTAAGGAGAAGTAACCCTTGTATTTAGTACTTAGAGGGTGGTTAAATCACCCTCTAATATAAAAAATATATTTCATAGTCTCGCTGACCAGCAGGCCGAGTAATTGGCCGGACAAATCAAGCGGGTACTTGTTCGGCAGGCCTGATATACCGGTAAAAAAAATTGCAAAAGTGCCATTTTCTTCACAAAGAATTCATATTCTTTTGTTATACTGGAACCACAATTATTAAAAACCTTGCAGTGACTGGCAAAAGTGGTTAGTACGAATTTAGTTATCTTCCTTTTTTTTCGCAAGGTACTGATAATGAGTTTCATTATTAAGGGGAGAAGAATTCATCTGATGACCAAGTCGCTGGATAAGTTTGACTAAACTTCAGATGGGGTTAAACCTCCCACCTAAAGCTAAGTCTCTCTGTATAATGGATTGCAGTTATAAAAACGCTGGTAGCTGCCGGTGAGGGGTCGGGGGGGGGGGGGATAAGAC
>NZ_DATMYD010000058.1:0-6561 GCF_035561155.1 Sporomusa sp.
CTTAGCTTTGTTATGCCCTTTTTTCATACCATTTCTTTTTATTCAGTCTTAATCCCATAAAGATCTTATTTTTTACTCACGAAAACAAGAAGGGGCTGCCTCTCATAGGTTAAAATAACCTATTTTGAGACACCCCCTTTAATCGTTCATTTATTTGCTGTATGTTTGTAGATAGTTTTGCCCTAATTGTTCGTACATCTCTAAGTGTTGGACGACCGCAACTTCTTGTGTTCTGCTTAAGTTGTTGACGAACGCGCTTCCAATCGCTTCTTTGACGATACTTTCAATTTCAAAGGTGCAATAGCCTAAAAACGCTAAACGTTTTATTAACGTTAAAATACGCTGTTTCATACTCATATCCGATTCCTCCATCATTGTAAATTTTAATTGGTAATTCATTACGTTCCTGAACGTAATCAGCCGCAATTACCTTCGACTACTACCAATTACTATTAGAACAAAGAGAAATTCGGAGAATTACTTTTTCTAAATAGAGGTTTTAAACCAGCTGGCCAATAATCTTACTTATCATATCATGAGTCGATATGATAGTCAAGCGTAAATTTTACTAATTTCCTGCGTTACTATTTGCTGTTTTTGGCAAAGCTTGTTCGCCGTTAGCGATTTTTATCCAGGTGCGTACAGCATCACTGATAACAAACACAACAAGCACAATCATGATGCCACTTGCGCCAGCTAAGAGGTAGTTACTCTTAGGCAGGTAAATTGTAGTGATATTGAGATAACCGGCAGCTACTGTGGTGACTGCGAGGAAACACATAGGAATGATTGTTGTCCAGGTGTAGCGGCCTTTACCCATTCTAAATAGTACGGTGGTGCCGATCGCTAAGGACATGCTGCCAAGGAGTTGGTTGGCTACGCCGAACAGCGGCCAGATGGTGGAGATGGAACCACCATACAGCAGATATCCCCAGGCGAAAGACATAGCAGCACTGGTGATAATAAGGCCTGGAGTCCAATGAACATTTTGGAGCGGTTTGTAGACCATGCCGCCGAGTTCCTGGAGCAGGTAGCGGCCAACGCGAGTACCGGCATCAATGGTAGTCAGGATAAACAGCGCTTCAAACATGATGGCGAAGTGATACCAGAAGGATAAGAGACCTTGCATACCAGGAATTTTGCTGAATATGTGGGCCATGCCGACAGCCAGCGATACTGCACCGCCTGGACGTCCGGCAACGTTTTCGCCAACCATTTTTGAGAGAGTATCGAGCTCATTAATCTGCAAGCCAAGCTGGGCAAATACAGCAGGAGCGGTATTGATTGCAAAATAGTCTGCCGGGAACAGGCTGGTCGCAGCAATGAGGGCCATGAGGGCAACGAAGGATTCCACCAGCATACCGCCAAAGCCTACTGCCTTTATTTCGGCTTCGCTTGTCAGCATTTTTGGGGTGGTACCGGTGCTAATTAGAGCATGGAAGCCAGAGATTGCGCCACAGGCGATAGTGATGAACATGAAGGGCCATACCGGTCCGGGGATGATAGGGCCACCGCCATAAATATAAGGGGTGATAGCTGGCATATGAATTTCTGGCTGGACAATAAGGATGCCAAGAGCCAGAGCCAGAATTGTACCGATTTTCATATAAGTGCTGAGGTAGTCGCGGGGGGCAAGGAGCAGCCATACCGGCAGTGCGGCAGCTACGAAGCCGTAAACAGCCAGCATAATGGATAACTGATTGCGGCTGAAGGTGAAGTAAGGGGCAAGCCAGGACTCTTGTACCATTGGGCCGACAAATACGCCTAACAGGACAAGGGTTACGCCGATGAACGAGGCTTCGCCGATTCGGCCGGGGCGGAGATAACGTAAATAGATACCGACAAAGATTGCAATAGGAATTGTGACAGCTACTGTGAAAGTACCCCAGGGGCTGTCATACAGGGCGTTAACTACGGCGATAGCCAAGCCGGCCATAGTTATAATGAGAATAAAGAGTACGGCAATGCTTGTTGCCAGGCCGGACGCTTTGCCAATTTCTTTTTTGGCGATTTCGGCAACCGACAGGCCGTCATGACGAACCGAAGCAAATAGAATGACCATGTCATGCACGGCTCCGGCGAATACTGCGCCAATTAACAGCCAAATTGTGCCAGGCAGATAGCCGAACTGGGCGGCCAGAACCGGGCCCACCAAGGGGCCGGCACCGGCAATGGCGGCAAAGTGGTGACCGAATGTCACCCACTTGTTGGTGGGGACATAGTCGCGGCCGTCATTGTGACGTACCGCCGGGGTAGTACGGTTGGGGTCAAGGGTCAGTACTTTGGCTGCCATAAAGGCCCCGTAGAAACGGTACGCTAATGTTAAAACAAGTGCAGCTACAATGACGAGAGAAATACCGTTCAAGTTAGTTCCTCCTTTTATGATTATATTGAACATTTGCACACTTATAATAACTTGGCAGACGGATTTTGAATAGAAAATTTCTTCCAACAGAACAAATCAGACGGTCAACGGAAATATGCGAGGGTAAAAAGAAATGGCGCCAAGCCGGCGCCTATTTAAGTCCTAACATATCTTTGATTTCTTTTATCTGTCCTTTGCCAACAGGAACCTCAATAGTACTGCTGACGGGAGTAGGCAATTTAAGCCAGTAAGTCCCTTTAAACCAGGGAATCACTTCCTTGACTTTCTCCATGTGAACAAGATAGCTTTTATGCACTCTGAGTATTGTTGTGCCGCGAAGGCGTTCCTGCAAGTCGGACAGTGTACCTGAGTAAGCATACTCGCCTGTTTCGGCCACAACTGTGACTGAACCGGTTTGGGTGTGCGCATAGATAATATCGCTGTAGTTTACAAGCACAATTTTGCCGTTTTTTTCTACTGCCAGCTTGTGCACAGGCGTTTTGGCCGATGGCGTTATGGCTTGGTCAATGCGGGTAGCGGCAGCCCGCCATTCTTCAGGATGATATTTTTGCAGGCGCGCAGCAGTAGCCGCTACCCGATCACCGTCAAATGGCTTTAACAGGTAGTCAACGGCGCCAACTTCAAAGGCTTTTATTGCATATTCATCATAGGCAGTCGCAAAAACAATTAATGAGTTAGGTGTGGCGGTTCTTAGGGCCAGCGCTGTCTCGACTCCGCTCATGCCACGCATATGGATGTCTAAAAAAATGACATCAGGACAGTACTGAGCGGCCAAGCCTACTGCCGCCGGACCGCTGTCAGCTTCTCCAATTACCTCAATGCCTGACAGCTGGGACAATAAAAATTTAAGTTCATCGCGGGCTGGCATTTCGTCGTCAACAATAATTGCTTTAAGCACAGTCTTCCACCTCGTCATTAAGGCACTTAGGCAAACGTAAGGTAATTGTGGTGCCGTAGCCAGGTTGGCTGGCAAGCGTTAAACCATAATTGCTACCGTACTGACCGTATAGGCGTTCATGTACGTTAATAAGACCAATACTTTCACCGCTGGGGTAGTCTAGCGGGTTATGCGCGTCTAAGTCCATGCCGACGCCATTGTCAGCAATACTGATTTCAATGGCCTGGCCGCAGTCGGCAGCCTTAAGGATAATTGAGCCGCCTTCAGGCTTGGGCTGCAGCCCGTGTTTAATAGCGTTTTCGACCAGCGGCTGGATAGTAAGGGACGGAATTCTATAGTGACCAAGGCTTGGGTCGATATCTTCTGTTATCACAAGTTTTTCGCCATGGCGGGCCTGTTCGATCGAAAGATAAGCCCTGACTTGGGCCAGTTCTTCGTCAATGGTAATATTTTGGCCTGTCTTATGCAATGTGTAGCGAAAGATAGCGCTTAACTTGATTAAGAGCTCTCTCGCTAAATCAGGCTTGGTTCGCACAAGCGAAGTGATAGTATTGAGGGTATTGAATAAAAAGTGGGGGTTGATCTGAGCATGTAGGGCTTTCATTTTGGCTCTGGCCGCCATTTTAGCCTGACGATCGATCTCGGTAAGTTCTAACTGGGTAGAGAACAGGTGAGCCAAGCCGGCAGCAAAGACAATGTCTGACTGACCGATGCCGTCGCCTCTTGTATAATACAGCTTCAAGGTGCCGATCACCCTGTCTGCGCACTTGAGCGGTACAATAATGGCGCTTGCCAGGCGGCAGCCGGCGTAGGCACAGCCGATTCCAGCCTTGTCCCGGGCAATCTGCATCTGACCTGTGGCAAGTACTTGACGGGTGGCAGTTGTTAAGTTGGTTTTAGCAGGAGTGTGGTGGGAACTTTCAGCTCCGGCGAAAGCCAGAACGCTTTCGGTATCGGTAATGGCTACCGCGTCATAGCCTGCGGCTGCCAAAATAATATGGGCTGTTTCCTGGGATGACTGAGCATTGAGGCCGCGGCGCAAATAGGGCAAGGTTTTGTTGGCAATATCGAGAGCCTTGTGTGATTGCTCAGCGCCGATTTTTTCTTGAGCAACCATGGCAGTTTTAATGATAAGCATAAATACGGCCAGGCCTAGCGAGTTAGCGACGATCATGGGCAAGGCAATCTCTCTGACAAGGTCCCAGGCCATGTTATAGGGGCGGGCAGTTAGCAGGATAATGGCCATCTGCATGATCTCACCCAACATGCCGGCCGCGAGAGCCAGCCACCACGGGGTGGGACGACCCGGGTACATTCGATGTACCATGCCGGCTAGCAGGCCTTCGCAGATATTGGCTAAGGCGCAGGAGAAGGCAGTAAAACCACCTAATAGGTACCGATGGCCGCCGGCAATGATTCCGGCTGATACCCCCATGAGCCGTCCGCCTATTAGACCGGCCGCCATGACGCCGACGACACGGGAATTAGCGATGGCGTCATTTACAGGTATGCCGGCATATGTGCCCATGATGCCGACAAGACCAAAAAAAACCGTGAGTAACACAGCATCACTTTTGGTGGTGCGGCGGTTAATCAGCCGCCTGAATACGCTGGTTTGGGACAACACAAAAGCAAGCGTAGCAGCGACGCTCATTCGTTCAATCATTTCTAGCAGCAAATATTCTGGCATACGTATCCCTCCATTGTCTCAGAATAGCACTTTTTCTGACAACTGACAATCATGTTGATAAGGGGTAAAAGTAAGTATGTTTTGGTATATACTAAACTGGTGTTATCGTGAAGAAGGAGGCGCTAAGGATGTTAGTTTTAAGTGGCTTGTTTATCGGTGTGTTAACTGCGATTATGGTGTCACTAAACGGCATATTAAGTACTTATATCGATATGTATCACTCTGCCCTTATTGTCCATCTTGTCGGTCTGATGACTGTTAGTATCGTGCTGTTGGTGGTAAGGGAAGCAGTGGGTAAGGAGAGGCACGTTCCATTATACCTGTATAGTGTTGGTGTATTTGGGGTGCTTATGGTCGTGTTGACCAACATCTGTTTTCAATCAATCGGCGTTTCCTTAACCGTTGCTACCGGTCTGTTAGGCCAGTCAGCGCTGTCGGCCTTAATTGATCACAACGGTTGGCTGGGAATGCCTAAGCACAGGTTTTCTGTTAGGAAAATACCCGGGTTAGTGCTTGTTTTGGCCGGCACGGCGATCATGATTATATATTAGGTGGCGGTTATGACATTTGCGATTCTTCTTGGCGTTAGTATTGGCTGTATCGGCATACTAAATATGGTCGCCAACGCTAAACTAGCCGAAAAAATAGGTGTTTTTCACGGAACTCTGGTAAACTATTGCGGGGCAGCGGTTATACTGTTAGTCATCATTTACAATAACCATATTTCCTGGCCGTTGTCTGAGCAGTTGGCGATTGTACCCTGGTGGGTCTATTTGGGCGGTTTTATCGGGGTGGCAGTTATTGCCGGTCTTAACGTCCTTGTGCCGCGTTTGCCTGTCATGTTTTCCGCTCTTATTACTTTCTTGGGTCAGATGACAACAAGCATTATTATTGATTGGATTCTTGGGCAAAATAGTTCGCTAGGTAACATCGCAGGCGCCTTGCTTATTGCCTGTGGGCTTTTGTATAATGGTTACATTGGAAAGCAAAAATAATTTTGTATTGCTTGGCAGGGGCGGGATACTTTCTACCAATTCGTATTATAGTTTTTCTCTGTCCGGTTATACTATGACCGGAGGCGATGACCGATGAAAAATGAATTTGGTCAAGTTATTCCAATATCTGCTTGGCGTAAGGGCGGAGGTTATGTGGCGTCAGCGAGCCAGGTAGCCGCCGAGCAAACGGTAAAGGCGCTGGTTTACCCAGAAGACGGCGAATATATTGTAGCTTTTGGACAGCCGCCATATCTGTGGCGTAGGCATAGCTCACTTGAAGAGGTGGAGCAGACTTACTTTTATTTTGACTGGTCTGTGCCACAGGAGGAACAGGACATTGGTAACGCCCCTATACTTGTTGGTAAACTATAGGTTTGGTAGTGGATAAAAATCTCCCAGGTTAGTGCTGAGGCCACTGAAGAACTTGTGGTTTTGACGGAGCAAAAAAAGTACGAAACAGAAGACGACCCTTGTTCCCAATTTTGGGGTGAGGGTCGTCTTTTACCATTTAGGAAACCTTTATAACTTGTCTTCTACCTTATCAGTTTCAATATTCTCTTTATATTCACAGTAAAGATCGCCATCGCCCCCT
>NZ_DATMYD010000059.1:0-13794 GCF_035561155.1 Sporomusa sp.
GGAACCGTTAAGAGTTAGAATGTAGGTCTTAAGCGAGCAATAGACCCTCTTTCTTGCTTAAATAAAGACATTGTGATGATTTATCTCTCTCGAATGGACTGGAACAGTCCAAATCACTCTTTTTTTAAGCAGACTCCCTGATAGAAAGTATACTTTCTCCTGGATAAGGGCAACATCGGCTTCCGCTTTCGCCAAATGCTCGGCGCAAGCCATGTTTTCTTTATAACTGGTTAGATGCATGTCTGTCTTTTTCTTTGTAACTTCGAGGTGGAATCATGCAGAGAATACAGATAGATAGGAAATGAAGTCGCAATGAAAATTATATAGTCGTAAACCTTACAATGTGCCGTCTTTCTTGTTTTGAAGAGGATGAATTAATCAAAGAGTATTCCATAGGGAGAATATCAGCTCGGAGGGCTATATGGTAACCTAGGGGGCTGCTTACTGGTGTTTTCGCTATCTCATAAATACTTGAATAAATGTAAAAAGCGCAGGATCTCTACGATCCTGCGCTTTTTCTTCAGGCATCTGACAGGAGTCCCTAGTCTGCGATTTATTAGCGTCGCTAAAAATACTATGGACAATGTAGTGTTACTTCATAATGAATTTATATTTACAATTATTAAATTGTTGTGAATATTTAACTATAGTATATTGAAACTGCGATGTAAAAATAGCAAGGGGGAAAGAAAATGGGAAAATTGAGTGAACAAGAATTCCAAGCGTATCTAAAACAGATCAGAGAATTAACAGAAGGCACGTTCGATAAGATGCAAAAAGACATTGAGGTTACTAATGTGTTCCCCGAGGAGTTCTATCAACTGGGCATCAAAAATAACCTGTATCGTTGCTCACTGCCAACGGAGTATGGCGGTTGGGGCCTCTCCGAGCTGGAAATTCTGAAGATACAGGAAGAATTTAGCCGCGGCCCTGGCGGAATGCGTATGCATCTGCACTATGCCATGGATTTGAACTGGCGTCCCTTGTATGACTTCGGTAGTGAAGAGCTTAAGGCAGAGTTAATGCCCGGCTTCCAGGATAGATCTGTCTTTACCTGCTGGGCTGTCACCGAGGAAACAGGCGGAACTGGTGCCGATATTGCAACATTGGCCGTAAAAGACGGAGACGATTACATCATTAACGGGGAAAAGTTCTTAATCTCACACACTGACTGCTGCAATTATGCTTACATTACCGTTCTTACCGACCCTAATGCCGATAAGGACCACCGTCTCTCTACCTTCATGGTTCCTTGTGACACCCCAGGCTACGAAGTTACACCCATGCCTCACATGATGGGGTGCCGGGGTTCAGGTCATACCGGCTTAAAGTTTACCAACATGAGAGTCAACAAGAAATACTTACTCGGCAAAGAAGGCGATGGTCTTCATATCTCGATTCACTCTCTGTCTGTTTCCCGTGTCCACATCGCTGCCAGCAATTTGGGCATGGCTCAGCGTATGTTGGAAATGTCTCTCAAACGTGCTCATGATCGTGTTACCTTTGGCAAACCCATCATTGAACGCCAGGCTATCAGAATGAAGATTGCCGACATGGCTACTCATATTCATGCTCTGCGTACCATGGTGTATGATTTTGCGAAGGACTACGAAAAAGATCCTAAGGGAGAATACATTGAAGAAAAGGCTGCAATGTGCAAACTGTTCAGTATCTTTGTTACCAAACTATGCGGTGATGAGATGCTAGAGATCTTCGGGGGTATTGGGTACTTCGAAGATTGCGAATATGGTCCTACTGAGCGCCTGTACCGCGACTCCCGCGCAATGTGGTTAGAGGAAGGTACTCCCACCGTACAGCGCATTACCATTTCCCGCCAGACTATCAAACACGGTGGTCAGTTAGAGTACCTCGATTAATCCTAAGTAATCTATGGACACGCCATAGGGTCATCAGTGTCATGCCGATGGCCCTCTTTTTTTACTTTTGTGACGTACCAACTGCCATTGGAGGATATGACGCTGCGAGCTTCATGTGGCTTTCAGATTCAGAATATGCTGGGAGGGCAGGAATTTGGCAGAGCAGGAATTTGGGCCGCTAAGAAGCAGGGTAGCCAGGAAACCTTGGCCGGAATGCCCCAATATAGTAATCTACCGTTGTAGTCATTGTGGCAGGCTGTACCAAGGGTTGGGCTATGATATGCCAGCTCAAGAGCCTGCCTGCTGTGATGAGCCCATGGAACGGCTGAAGCCGCTGCATCTGGAGGACGTGTCGCCCGCTATCAATGTGAACTACAAGATCGTTGGCGGTTTCAACCAGAGTGCGGTGCAGGTATTCTGGGAAATGAAACAGCCGGAGGACAAACCAGAGTGGGTTTTACTTAAGACCTTCGCCGGGGGTTACATTAAGTATGTCACTTCAAAGAAGCGGCCACCCATGGTATTTCCTTTATCCGACGAGGACGCCTATGTTTATTGCGACAGGAGCACCTGTCAAGAGTGTATCTTTCGTTGCAAGCGAGGTTTTATCATCTATTTATATATTAAAACAATGGGGCTGTTGGAGGTTCCATTGGAAAAGATGTCGGACTATTTTAAGTCCTAGCTTTAAAATTAGGAGGAATGTCTTATGGAATCAAAGATTGGCAATAAACGCTGGTATATTATTGCAATGTTGGTTTTATGTTTTACCTTTATGTATTTAGGAAGAGCCAGTATCTCAATCGCCGGTCCGGTTCTCATGAAAGAGTATGGATGGACAGGAACACAATTTGGCTTAGTTTCAACAGCCTTTTTCATCGGTTATGCGCTAACCATGTTACCGGCTGGGTGGCTATCCGACAGGTTTGGGGCAACTAAAGTAATTGTTGTCGGAACATTGCTTTGGTCCTTGTTTACCTTTTTGACTCCGGTTGGTTCGGCAGCAATAAGTTCACTCGTGTTGATTCGAGCAGTAGTAGGTTTAGGTCAAGGTGTTACTTTGCCTGCTACCTCCTCATTGGTATCCAGATGGGTTCCCAAAAAAGAAGCAGGAAAAGCACAAGGTTTAACTCTTGTAGGAGTTCCTCTAGGTGTTGTACTTACAATGCTTATAGGTGTCTATTTAATACAGAATTATAACTGGCAAACGATATTTTATCTATTTGCTCTTCTTGGACCGATTTGGTCCTTAATTTGGGTTAAATTTGGTAAAGATCGACCGGACTTGCACTCGTCGATAAGCCAGGAAGAATTAGAATACATCCAATCAGATCAGGGTTCAAAAGATAGTGGTGGTCATGCAGTTAGCTTTTCTGCAAAAGAAATTTTTTCAGTTGCATCTGTATGGGGAGCAATTATTTCGTACTTTTGTTACAATTACGTTTTTTACTTGTTATTAACATGGTTACCCACCTACTTAGCTGTTGGTCGTGGTTTTACCTTAGTAAAAAGCGGTTACTATACAATGATTCCATACCTTGTCGCAATGATTACTTATCCTTTAGGAGGAATCTTGGCTGACTGGGCATCTCAGAAATATGGGCAGAATATTGGCCGAAAGCTGTTTCCTGTTTGTGGCTTAATCATAGGCGGGATTGCCTTAATATTTGGAGCTCAGGCCAGCAACGCCAATATGGCTATCTTCTTAATTGCAGCGTCTATGGGATGCTTAACTATTACTCAGGGAGGCTTCTTCTCCATTCCAATAATCTTTGCCCCTAAAAATGCTGGAACAATAGTTGGCATGTATGGTTTTATTGGTACAATGGCAGGAATATCTGCACCTCTTGTTACTGGTATGGTTGTTGACTCCTATGGGTACAATTTTGCTTTATTCCTTGGCTCATCGATGGCAATTTTAGGTGCAGTCATATTATTGACTGCTAAGATTAAACCGATTGAAGTTAAAATCAAACCGTTGAGCGGAATTTCAGTCGGTAATTAGTTAAGACAAGTAAAAAAACTAACCTCCAGATGGGAAAGAAGACCCAGTTGGAGGTTGGCAGAATATAAAGGAGTGTTGTACTTTGAAGGGATTAGAAGGAGTCAAAGTGATTGAGTTAACTTCTTTCGTAGCGGCCCCCGCGTGCCCAAGAATTCTTGGCGAAATGGGGGCTGAGATTATTAAAATTGAACCATTTACCGGTGATGAGATGCGTACCCAGGGCCCAGGTTATGGTATGCTACGCGATGATATTGAAGATCCTGCATTCGATATGCCCAGTCTTGATAAGAATTGGGTGAGCGTTAACCTTAAAAGTAAAGAAGGTATAGAATTCGTTTATAAGATGCTGGAAACTGCTGATGTCCTTGTTACAAACTATAGAGATAAAGCTCTGGTTAAATTAGGTCTGGACTATAAGACCATCAGTGAAAGGTTTCCACATATTGTGTATGCTCAAATGAGAGGCTATGGGGAAAGAGGTCCGGAAAAGGATTCAAAGGGCTTCGACGCTACTGCCTATTCCGCTCGTGGTGGCATATTAACAGCATTACCCCAGATGGGTGAAAGTCCGGTAAATGTCCCCGCTGCTTTTGGCGATTGGAACGCAAGTGGCTTTTTGACTGCTGGCGTGCTGGCCGCTCTGGTCAGAAAAGAGAAAACGGGTTTAGGAGACAAGGTGGTCGTCAATCTCTATCATGTTGCATGCTGGGCAATGCAGCATGCTGTTGTTTCCCGCCAGTCTGGGGCTCTATATCCAAGATCAAGAAAACTGGTTCCAACTCCATCAAACAACTGCTATAAATCTCAAGACGGAATTTGGTTCCTAATTTGCCAAGCCAACTATAATGCGTACTTTGAACAGATGGTTACAGCATTTGGTATCGAATCTCTTATTGGCAATGAAGAACACGATTCTTTGGAAAAGCTCACGGCAAATAAGACAAATGGCTATGTAGTTGAACTGTTCGAAAAAGCGTTTGCTAAAAAGACATTTGCTGAGTTGGAAGTAATTTTCAGAGAAAATGAGATCCCTTACCAGAAAGCCTTTACGATTGACGACATACTTGAGGATGAAGAAGCTTATGCGAATGACATTTTAAGACGTGTGAAATACAAATCTTATGGCGAGCGGGTTATTCCTACAAGCCCGATTAGACTAAAGAGTGTTGGAGACCCTAAGTTGTGGACTTCTAAGCCGATTGGTTATGATACTCATAATTATTTACTAAAATATGGGTATTCTGAAGACGCTGTTCAAAGGCTTATTGAAAATGGTGTTGTTAAAGTGTATGAAGATAAAGAGTTAGAGTTCGATAAATTAAGCGGCACATCAGCGTCAGAACCTCTTCCTTAAGATAGAAAACTTATAAATGAAAAGCAGCACCCATGTTCCTTAGGCCGGCTGAAGTATTCACAAGAGTGTAATCCTTCCAGCCAGCCTAAGGATTTTTTATAGCCCATCGCAAGGGGGATGGCACAAATCATTTTCCCGTGCCCAATGCACAAAAAAGGTCTTAAAGTTTGAAAGTACGGAGGAAAGTTTTGGTTTTTTCGGAAAGACCACCGACACAGTTCTAATTGCTGTTGGCTTAAAACGAACCACTGCAACGTTTTTTCTCGTAGCGGACATAGCTATCCGCGAGGAAACCACCGCTATTCCCATGCCTTCAGCTACAAGTCCAACGCAGGTATCAACGTAGTGAGCCGCATAGGCAAATTTCGGCTCAAACCCTGATAATTTACAAGCCTCAATGGTGTCTGCAAAAGCACCGGAAGACTTGGAAAGACAAACAAAGGTTTCTTCTGAAGCCTCTTGTAAATCAATAATCTCTTTCGAGGCAAATGGGTGAGAGGTGCTAGTTATGATGACTAATTCATCTCGGACTAATGGATAAGACTCAAGTGGAATTTTCCCGGGTTTATGCTTATCGAATGCCGTAAGAAACGCTACGTCAATCTTGCCGCCATACAATAAGGGGTAGAGGTCAAAGCATTCGGCCTCGTGAAATTCCAGCGAAATCTTTGGGTAGGTTTTTTGGAAAGACGCGATAATTGGCGTAATACCAAAAGCTCCTATGGCGGGTATAGTACCTATAGATACTTGGCCGCTTTCACCATCTACATATTTTTGCATGGCAACGTTTATTCCGGAGATAGTCTGCATTATCTTTTTTGCATGCTCTACAAATTCGAGGCCGGCTGGGGTTAGGTGAACCGAGCGCGTAGTTCTTCCGAACAAGACAACTCCCAGTTCGTCTTCCAGTTTCTTAATTTGTTGGGATAAAGAGGAAGGAGTTACACAAACCTCAGATGCTGCACGAGAAAAATTTTGATATTTTGCTACAGCAAGTGCGTACCTCATTTGATAGAATTCCATACAGTACTCCTATTCCAGAAAATTCATATAATCAATATTCTGGAATAAATGGAAATATCCTTCTAGGGTAATACACTGTTATATTTATCTGTGAAGCTTAGATATTTGCAAAAAAAATTAAAGATACTATAATCTGCGATTTTCCGCGATATTTCGTCATAATTAGACAGTTAATACTGAATAATAACGCGCTATTTATTAGTAGGACTAAAGTACAGTTAGTTGTTTAGTTTAACTTCATAATGTTTTTATATTTATACTTATTAAATTGTTGTAAATCATTAAGTATAGTACATTTAATGTGATCTCAGTAAAATTTTACCACCATAGCGGAAGTGCGGGGATATCTATCTAGCCAGGAAACGCATTAGTTACCCAGACCTAATAAATCTAATCTATTAATTATGGCTAAATAATAAGGATGGGTGTAATCGTGAGTTCACAATATTAAAGTAGCTTCTGTCTCAAAGCAAATTATCAGTAAATTATGAGTGTTGAATTTATTGTAGATTTAATATATAACGTCTTTGGTGCGAAAAATTCCGTATTTATTTGACGATTGAAGGTTATGGAAAATTGAGGAGGGGTATTGTGAGTTCAGGAGTTGGTAACAAAAGATGGCAGATCATCGGCATGCTGACTTTGTGTTATATGATCTTATATATGGACAGATCATGTATGTCGATGGCCGGGCCAGCTATGATGAAACACTTTAACTGGACCGCTACACAGTTTGGTCTGGTTTCAACTGCCTTCTTTATCGGCTATGCATGTACTCAGCTTCCAGGTGGTTGGCTCGCGGACCGATTTGGTGGTGGCAAAGTTGTAATGTTCGGAGCCCTATGGTGGTCTCTGTTTGTATTTCTGACTCCTTATGGATCAACGCTAGGGTTAATGGTGTTTATACGCATTGCGATGGGGTGGGGCGAAGGCGTTTCTTTGCCTGCGATGACTTCGATTATAGCGCAGTGGGTGCCCCAAAAGGAATCGGGATTCGCGCAAGGTTTGAGTATCATGGGCGTCGCCCTCGGGATTGCTGTTACTATGCCGCTTTCAGCCTGGATTATCAAAAATTGGGGCTGGCAAATGGTGTTCTATTCATTTGCCTTCATTGCTCCTGCTTGGGTCCTGTTTTGGTGGAAGTATGGTAAGGATAAGCCGGAGCAACACCCTGCAATAAGTAAAGAAGAAATAGAGTATATCAGAGCAGATCAGGGGGGCAGTGTAGATGATTCGGGTCAAGCAGTAACCTTAACATCGAAAGACATATTTTCAACGCTGTCAGTATGGACTGGTGCAATATCGTTTTTCTGTACCAACTACCTCTTCTACCTATTCATGACATGGTTACCGGTTTACTTTGTAAGGGGGCGTGGTTTCGAAATGGGAACAAGCGCCATATATACCATGATGCCATATATCGTTGCAACGTTCACATATCCTTTTGGTGGTTGGTTAGCTGACCAGGCAGCTAAAAAATTAGGGAATAATGTAGGTAGGAAGCTATTCCCTCTCCTTGGCATGGTAGGTGCCGGCATCTTGCTGATATTCGGATCTAAGGCGACTAGTCCGACTGCCGCGGTAGCGTTAATATCAGCATCCAACGGCGTGTTATGCCTCACCATGGGTGGATATTATTCTATGCCGATCGTTTTTTCCCCAACTAATGCCGGCAAAATCGTTGGTCTTTACGCTACCTGCGCCACAATTGGTGGCATAACTGCCCCGCTCTTAACCGGTATTGTTGTGGATGCCTATGGATATGACTATGCTTTATACTTAGGCGCGACTTTATCCATCTTAGGTGCACTTATCTTATTGACTAGTCAGGTTAAACCGATTATACCTAAGGCCGATAGAATCGTAACCACTAAAAACGTAATCCGAAACATAAAGTAGCAGTAAATACGAGAATTATCGGCAATACCTCATCTAAAGTTGGGACAGAATACTGGAGAGGTTCTAGAGCGGCTTGGTTTTAATAAAGATGATATTAAGGCAAAGGCGTAGTCGAAGGAGTATAAAAGAATAGATTTTGGAGTGACACTCTTTAGGTACTATCGTTCGTACAGCAGTGCGATAGCCGGGGTGTCTTTTCTTTTTGTTGTATTATTTCAAAGCGTACGGGGTTAAGCACAGAAACGCAAAATGGCAACTTAATCTTGTGACTTATTATTATAGCTAAAGATAAAATTGACAATTTAGTTTTGCTTCACAGTAGATTGATAATTTAGAAATGTTAAATTGTTGTAAACAATGAAATATAGTAAATTGAACATGACAATTAAAAATAGTAGTCTGGGGTTTCTGCTGGCGATCGGCAGAGAAAGGTGTTAACGTGGGAGACTCTTACGGCTACAAGGCTAATTTAAGCAATTCGAACACAATTTAATGATTTGGAGGGATTTACTATGGGACACATACTAACAGCAGAACAAAAAGAGTTAGTTGAAATGGTAAGAAACTTCGCGATTAAAGAAGTAAAACCGCATATCAAAGAGCTTGACGAAAAAGGCGAATTCCCAATGGAGCTTCTCAAGCCAGCTTTTGACATGGGTTTGCATTGTCTGGAAATACCTGAGGAATACGGCGGTTCTGGCTTAGATTATCAAACAACGGCAGTTATTTTTGAAGAATTAGCTAAAATTGATGCAGGCTATGCAATTTCTCTTGTTACTACATTTGTTGCACTAAGGTCTGTTATCATGGCAGGGAACGATGCCCAGAAAAAGTTATTTGCTGACATTATCATTCCGGGAGCATTTGGGGGCTTCTGTTTAACAGAGCCTAATTCAGGGTCGGACGCAGGCTCGATGAGGGGTACAGCTGTTAAGGATGGCGATGAATATGTAATTAACGCCAATAAATGTTTTGTTACAAACGGGGGCGTAGCCGACGTATTTGTAGTATTTGCATCTACAGACAAGAGCAAAGGCATCAAGGGTATATCCGCGTTTATCGTGGAAAGAAACCGCCCCGGTATTACCATTGGTAAACATGAAGATAAAATGGGGCTTAGATTGTCAAATACCACCGATGTAACTTTTACAGATGTTAGAGTTCCTGCTGACCATTTACTTGGAAAAGAGGGAACAGGCTTTACAACAGCTATGAATACCTTAAACGTTTCAAGAGCCTTTGTTGGTGCTTTAGCTGTTGGTATTTGCCAGGCCGCGATCGATGAGGCTGTAAAGTATGCTAAGGAAAGAATTCAATTCAAAAAACCGATCGGACAATTCCAAGCAGTTCAAATGATTTTAGCCGATATGGAAATTCAAACAGAAGCGGCCCGCCAGTTAGTTCACCATGCAATGATTTTAATGGATGATAATAAACCAGTAGTAAAAGAAGGCTCAATCACGAAAACCTTCTGCGGTGATACAGTAGTAAGGGTAACTACAGACGCTGTTCAGATATTTGGCGGATACGGCGTCAGCAAAGAATATCCGGTTGAGAAGTTAATGAGAGATTCAAAGGTATTCCAAATCTTTGAAGGAACAAATCAAATCCAAAGATTAGTAATTGCAAAGGAAATGCTCAAGTAATTCTACATAAATATTTGATCTAAAGGGAGGAAGCAGTTAATGGATATATTAGTCTGTGTTAAACAAGTACCAGATACTTCAGAGATAAAGATAGATCCAGTAACAAATACACTTATTAGAAGTGGTGTGCCAAGTATTGTAAACCCATTTGATGCTAATGCACTTGAAGCAGCTGTGCAGCTTAAAGAAGCACATGGCGGCAGTGTTACTGTAATAAGCATGGGACCTGACCAAGCTAAAAATGCGTTAAAGGAATGTCTGTCGCTTGGAGCAGACAAAGCAGTGTTAATAAGCGACAGATTATTTGGCGGCTCTGATACATTAGCAACAAGCTATATATTGGCAACAGCCATTAAAAAACTAGGAAAATTTGACCTGATTCTATGCGGCAAACAGGCGATAGACGGTGACACCGGACAAGTAGGACCTGAGATAGCCGAGCATCTTGGCATTGCGCAAGTAACCTTTGCTGCAAAGCTGGATGTTAAAGAGGATATTATTACTGTAAATAGAGAGCATGATGAAGGCTATGAAATAGTGGAAGCTAAGCTTCCGGCAGTAGTTACAGTAGTGAAATCAATTAATAAACCCAGATATCCATCTATTAAGAGTAAAATGGCAGCTAATAAAGCAGTGATAGAAGTACTTACTGCCGCAGACTTGCCAGAAATTAATACAGCCAGAATAGGTCTTAAAGGCTCACCCACCAAGGTAAAGAAAACATTTACACCTCCCAGAAAAGAGTCTGGTATAAGAATTCAAGAACATACAGGATGCGAGTGTGCGTTTAAGTTACTCGAAAAGTTAATGGAAGCTAAGCTTGTTTAAAGGGAGTGTTAATGATGAATATTGCAGATTATAAAAATGTATGGGTATTTATTGAGAATGCTCACGGCCAGGCAAAAAACGTAGGTTTAGAACTTTTAAACCAGGGTAGAATCCTGGCAGCGGCTAATAATGAGAAACTTCTTGGTGTTGTTATTGGTAAAGATGTAGATGACGCAGTCAAATCAGCAATTGCTTATGGTGCTGATGAGGTTATTTTGGTAGAAGGTGAAGAATACAAAGACTATAATACTGACGGATACACCAATGTAATGGTGAAGTTAGTGGAAAAGCATAAGCCTTCGGTAATATTAATTGGAGCTTCTAATAACGGAAGAGATTTAGGTCCAAGGATAGCAGGCAGATTAGCGACAGGCTTGACAGCAGACTGTACGGGTTTAGGAATTAATGAAGAAACCGGTGATGTAGCATGGACAAGACCTGCCTTTGGTGGAAATCTTATGGCTACTATACTGTGCTCTAATACCAGACCACAAATAGGAACTGTACGACCTGGAGTATTTAAAAAGGCACAGCCCGACGCTGCCAAAACTGCAAACGTAATAAGAGAAGAAATTAGAACACCTGCCGAGGATATTAGAACAAAGGTTGTAGGCTTTATAAAAGCTGTGGACGAAGCAGCAGTTAATCTTGAAGAAGCAGAAATAATTGTTTCAGGTGGGCGAGGTATGGGTAAACCTGAAAACTTTGCAATTATTAAAGAGTTGGCTGATATCTTAGGTGGTGCCGTGGGAGCATCAAGAGCTGCTGTAGATGCAGGCTGGATGCCGCCTCTTCAACAAGTAGGCCAAACAGGAAAAACGGTAGGTCCTAAAATTTATATTGCCTGTGGCATATCAGGAGCTATTCAGCATCTGGCAGGGATGTCGTCCTCAGATATAATTGTGGCAATCAATAAAGATCCAGATGCACCTATATTTGATGTTGCAGACTATGGAGTAGTAGGAGATTTGTTTGAGGTGATTCCTGTTCTTATTGAAGAAATAAAGAAAATAAAAGCAAGTTAAAAATAATTAAAGCGTGTTTTTGAAATAACACTGTTAATAAAAAGAAGATGAGTAAATTCCAGATGCGGAGGGTGCTACATGGATTTGGGTAGATGTGTATTGTTGTATACATAATGCTACTAAACCACAAAAGTAACGAAGCAGATGGTTTTTTATAACATCCTCTTTTTATTGCTCGTATAACGCTGCCTTCATAGCAGCCCGTGAAGGTGCACTACCGGAAAAGCCAATCGGGGGGGTGAGATGAATGTCTTCAGGGATAAGGTTTAATGAGTGCCGGAAACGGGAATACCGGCAAAAGGGCTACTGGGGTGACGCCACTCTGGCCGATTATTGGAAGATGGCAGTCTTAAGCTCCCCGGAAAAGGTAGCAGTGATTGACCTGCAGGGAACTTGCTATACGTACGCTGAACTTGATGACGCTGCTAGCAGAGTAGCAGCTTTTTTAAAAGAAGCAGGAGTGGCATCAGGTGATTTCGTTTCTTTTCAATTACCTGGCTGGGCTGAATTTACAGTAATTTATGTGGCATGTCTAAAAGCAGGGGCAGTTGCAAATCCCATTTTGCCATGCTATCGTGCCGACGAATTATTATATATTCTAAATAAATGTGAATCAAAAGTAGTCTTTTTCCCGTCTGAGTTTAGACGTTTTGACTACCTGCCTATGGTACGTTCGCTAGTCCCTCAAGTTTCTAGTCTAAGGGAAGTAGTGATAGTAGAAAAAGAAAAGCAGGTAGATGCAGGCTATACATTAAATAGTGTAATTAGGCAATACCCGCCGTTGACTGATAACGGTGTTTGTAAGGCGGATGATCTGGCAGCAGTTCTATTTACTTCAGGGACAGACGGTTTTCCCAAGGGTGTTATGTTTACTCATAATAACATTATTGCTAGCGAGAAGGCTTTTGCAGCTGCGTTGAATTTCAACTATCTAGACGTCATGTTAATGACAGCACCAATGGCACATGCTACCGGTTTTCATCACGGTGTGACCGCACCATTTATATTCGGAGCGAAAAGTGTGTTGCAGGATATATTTAACTCAGATACCAGCCTTGAGTTAATCATACGTGAAAAATGTACCTGCAGTATGGGCGCCACACCATTTGTCCACGATATACTACGCTCCTTACAAAACAAGAAGTACGATATATCTTCATTACGCTTCTTTCTATGCGGAGGGGCGCCGATACCCAGGCACATTGTTAAAGAATCACTGGAAGTAGGACTTAAGGTAGTTGGGGTCTATGGCTCTACTGAGAGTATACCCCACACTGCCGTACGCTTGGATGACACGATTGAGAAAGTGATTAATACTGATGGCGCGGCTGTACCTAGTGTAGAGATAAAGGTTGTAGATGCATCACGACAACCGGTACCGGTGGGGAGCGAAGGAGAGGAAGCGTCCCGCGGACCTAATGTCTTTATGGGTTACCTGAAGGAGCCCGAATTGACAGCACGTGTTCTAGATGATGAGGGATGGTATTACAGTGGTGACCTCTGTACATTGGATGCGGATGGCTATATCCGTATTACGGGTAGAAAGAAAGACGTCATCATTCGCGGTGGAGAGAATATAAGCAGTGTCGAAATCGAAAACATCTTACTCCAAATTCCTAATGTTCATGAGTCAGGCGTAGTTGCAATGCCTGACAAAAGGTTAGGTGAGAGAATTTGTGCTTACGTAGTCCTAAAAGATGCTGATAGCGGGCTAACCTTGGAAGACGTAAAATCTTTTTTTGCGGAGAAAAAAGTAGCCAAATGTAAGTATCCTGAACGACTAGAGTTAATAAGTAGTCTCCCAAGGACTGCGTCAGGCAAGATACAGAAATTTGTATTGCGCGAGGATATTAAAAATAAGCTAAGCCAGGAGATTATGGGGAATAGCAATATAGTAATGTTGTGACATGATTGGAAGCCGCAGGCGCTGTTAAATGCTTTCAAGGAGAATTATAACATTCCTCCCAAAAAAATTATAAAAGACCCCTGGCAAAAGCGAGGCCACTGAAAAAGTCCCTTTAATACTTAAAAAGGTATAGACCCTCAAGAAAACTGAGGAGGCTGTACCTTTTTTCCTGTATAATAAAGGTATTAAAGGGAGCAGGTGAGTCAAATGATTCAACAACAACAATCTATG
>NZ_DATMYD010000060.1:0-17176 GCF_035561155.1 Sporomusa sp.
ATAAAAAATCCCGGCAGCCTTACAGGCAGCCCGACTGGTTTGACGTTCCTTAGTTTTTAACACCTCAGCGCCTCCATGGCCAACTTATGTCAATATATTTCGCTGAAACCTCAAATCTTCCCTTTTATCAGCAGCCAATTGGGCAAAAAAAAAAATGCACTTTCACAATGGCTTGGGCAAAACGCTATTAGCTTTAACACCGTACAACCTTGTCATGCGTGATTAATTCGCGCATGGTGATTTCAATAAAAACGAGCACCAAAAATGTGGCGCTCGTTTTATGTTTCTTTCTAAATCGAACAGTTGCCTTATAAGGTGTATTTTTTGCAATCACTTGATAGGCGTTTTGGGCATCCCCAGCCTAAACTTTCCTCTTGTTTCAAGGCCGCCTACACCGTCAACACCAGTTACAGAAGCGGTAATAGCATCACTCACATCGACAGTCTTGTTGATAGGAGTAAACGCAACTTTCTCAGCAATAAAAACCGGATCATAGGCATGAATAAAAATGCGGTTAGGCGAACTGGCAAAGTTGGCGCCTGATGATAATATGGCTTCGAAGTGGGATTGGCAGGCTCCGGCAAATATGACTAAATCATCGCGTGAGGGTTCAAATATCCTGGCTTTTTTTACTGCTGCCACAAAATATTTGGAGTTACGGTAGTTATTAATATCGCTCAAATCCTTTTTGGTATTTCCGACCAATGCGTCATGACCGGTAAGTACAAGAATATCGGGCCTGACTTCTGTTAATAAGTCAGCGATAACTTCTGACTGTTTGGCTTCCTCTACCCAGCGCCCTTCTGCCTGAATATTGAGCTGGCTATACGTTTTCAAACACATTTTAAGATATTCTTCGTCACCGTCCAGGTGCAGTACCCGCCCTGGCAAATCAAAAAAAGTAAACTTCTTGGTTGCTTCAGATTGTCTTAGCTCGACTTGTTCGCGCTCACGACTGCGGCGCACCAAGACCCGTCTTAGCGTATCATTGTGCATGCCTTCCATGCGCACAATTTCATTACGTAGATGTTCGGCTTCAATCGGTAGTAAATCATCTATGGGCGAATCGGCAATTAACCGAAGGTGCAACCCTTTTAGAACACAATGAGTTTGCTGGGCATCATCCTCGAACACATCAGTTACTTTGAAAACAATATCGCCGCCATGAGACTTTCTGATGACCAGATCGCCGACTTGAATGTCCACCGTAATTCCCCCCTTAGCTAGCGCTGTGACTATTACATACTATGTATCGTCTAGCTGAAGTGCCACAAAATTATCCCCTCAAGGGCAGTAGCAAACGCCGTATCCCCACTATATACTATAGTGAGCCCCATGAGACCGCTTTATCTGATAGCACAGCACACGCATGCTTACTCCGAGGTGATGGACGTGATTTGCGTGGTCGTACCGGCCAAAAATGAGGGAGGCCGCATTACTACTGTATTGCAAAATTTAGGAACTTTACCGATTGATCACATCATCCTGGTGGCGAACGGTTCAAAAGACAGCACAATGCATGAAGCCTTAGCAATGCGTCTCCCAAAGCTACAGATTATTTACTTCCACGAATGTTTAGGAATTGACACTCCCCGCGCCGTAGGTGCTAAAGCGGCTTTGGCTCTGGGTAGCGACGTTGTCGTCTTTGTTGACGGCGACATGGTAGGCACCTTTAATGAAAACTTGATGGAACTGGTTGACGGTGTATTATTGAAACATATGGACATGGCGCTAACGAATTGTTACCCTTCTCCGCCGCGCCATATTGAACGGTATAACCCAACTTTCCAGTGGCGACTTAACCTCAATAAAGAGCTGGGACTAGATAAAAAGATTAATTTAGCCAGTCCAGCCCACGGGCCGCACGCAGTATCCCGCCGTCTTCTGGAAACAATCCCTTTGCGCGAGTTGGCTGTCCCCCCGGTCACTATGGCACTCGCGCGCAAAAATAAACTAAAAATTGACGTAGCTACAACCATCCCCCACTACCGTCTGGGTTCATCGGTAAAAAATCAAATTCATACCAACAAGATAATTGACACCATTGTCGGTGACTGCCTTGAAGCCATTGCCGCTTTCCATGACCAGAATCGCAACCGCCAATGGCAAACCAAGACCTACTTAGGATACCATATTGACCGTCGTTTTGACTTGTTAGACCTGTTTTTAAGCGAAAAGCCCTGCTCGAAATGAGCAGGGCTTCAAGTTGTATCCGATGACCAAGCCGCTCTAAGACTCCCATCCTCTATAGGTGGGAGTTATACCCAAAGGGCACAGGCGAGCGGCTAAGTCCCTGGAAGTTGGTCGACTAAACTTCAGATGGGGTAAAAAACCCCACCTGAAGCTAAGTCTATCTTTATTATTGTTTGAGGTTTGTCCAGGCATTAGCGATAGCTGCAAATTCTGCGAGCGATAACTGCTCGCCGCGCCGCATGCCGTCAATGCCGGCTTGATCTAACACCTGATTTAGGGCTTCTTTATCCAGCCCGCCAGCTTTTAACCCGTTGGACAAGGTTTTCCGGCGTTGGGCAAACGCTGCTTTTACCACCCGGAAAAACATCTTTTCACTATCGACTTTAACTGGCGGTTCAGGTCTCACAGTACAACGAATAACAGCTGATTCTACAGCAGGTGCCGGAATAAATGCTTTGGGCGGCACTGTGAACATGATTTCAGGCTGTGTGTAATACTGAACCGCTACTGACAGCGCTCCGTAGTCTTTACCCCCCGGCTTGGCGACCATACGTTCAGCCACCTCTTTTTGTACCATGGTCACTAAGATTTCTACCGGCAGTCGTTCCTCTAAGAACTTCATGATGATTGGTGTCGTAATATAATAGGGCAGATTAGCGACAACCTTGTACTTTTCCTGGTTTATTTCCCGGGAAATGTCGATTTTCAAGATATCGCCATGCACTACTTTGACATTATTATAACCATCCAGCGTCTTAGACAGTACATCTAGCAGACGGCGGTCCAGTTCTACAGCCGTAACCGCGGCTCCGGCTTCAGCCAACCCCTGGGTCAATGTTCCAATTCCTGGTCCGATTTCAAGTACAGCATCACCCTCAGCTACTTTTGCAGCTGCTACTATGCCATCAACAACATTGCTATCAATAAGGAAATTCTGGCCTAGCTTCTTGCTCATATGAATACCAAAGGTCTTTAAGATAAGTAATGTTACGTCTTTTTGCGCAATACGCGGTTTAATAGCCATATTAACCTTCCTCTACGCCGCTGCTCTGACTGGCTGCGGCCTCCAATCTGTTTAGTGCTGCAACAAACTCGGCACGGCTAACACCATAGTGATTCAGTCTATATAAAAAGCTTTTGGCATTGGCATAACCTATGCCTAAGCTTTCACCCACAGTTGCCCGCCGGGTAGTTGCATCTGGCACACCACTTAATCTGGCAGCCATAATATCCTGCCAATTAAATTCACCAGTAGGCTCCCACTCGTGTAGTCGCACTTTACTGAGTGCAGCTCTAATAGCGGCAGGCTTGGCTTGTTCAATGCCAATATCATCATTAGCCGCTGCTTGTTCTCGCGGTACAAAAGCGTGCTTAGCCTCGGGAAATCGCTCAGCCAGGAATTTCCGGATGCGTTCACCGGCACTGTCCGGGTCGGTCAGGATGATAATACCCCGTTTTTTATACGCTTGTTCAATCCGGCTTAAGCAGCGCGGCAATAAGTTAAAGCCCTCGGTAGCAATACATTCTGCCTCGACGGCCCGCCTGACAGCGGCAATATCCTGTTTTCCTTCAACCACAATAACTTCTTTAATCATTTATCTACTCCATTACCTACACAATATGAATATCTTACCACATCTTCCGACTTTTTATCTATATTGTTTCCAATAAAGATTTACAGGCATGACGTTAGTATACAAGCACCAATGGCGGAGCGTTACTAACATCATGCCGAAAGAAAACCTTTATTGGATTTCATATATAAATTCAACTATAAATTAAGCAAGCTCCAGCTACCGGCACCATCTAAAGTTAATTTCTTTTTATGGTACATGTTGAGTGTATTGCGATGCCCAATACTCACCAGAGCAGTATTAGCCAGACGTTCCCGCAGCAGGGTATACAACACCCGCTCAGTAGGTTCGTCCAGCGCCGATGTGGCTTCATCCATAAACAACCAGCCAGGTTTGTGTAGCAGTGCCCTTACAAAGGCGATTCGCTGCTGCTCGCCCAGTGACAGCACCCGTGACCAGTCTTCAACCTGATCCAGTTGGTTTTTCAGCCAGTCAAGCTTACACAGAGACATAGCGTTGGCTATATCCTGATCCGAAACGTGTTGTCCGAGACCGGGATAAAGCAAAGTATCACGCAGAGTGCCTAACGGGAGATAAGATTTTTGCGGTAAAAATAACATACTTTCGACCTCAGGAAGGGCAATACTGCCTTGGGCGTAAGGCCACAGCCCGGATAAGGTTCTTAGCAGTGTGCTTTTACCGCTGCCTGACGGCCCTGCCACCAGCAGCGCCTCGCCCGCCTGTATCGACAAGTTGAGTCCGGAAAGGATTCGCCGGCCATCAGGCAGGTCAATGTTCAATTCGCTCACAGTCAGTGCCTGTGCAGACCCCATCCGGATAATAGAGCTGCTCTGAGGCAACCCGCTCACTTGCTGCATATTGCCAATAAAACCGGTAAGTCGGTCAACCACTGCCTTCCATTCTGCCATCGTGGCGTAACTCTCGACAAAGAAGGACAAGGAATCTTGCACTTTGCCAAAAGCCTGGGACGTCTGCAGTAAGCCGCCAATCTGAATTTCTTTGGCAAAGTAGCGCGGCATGGCCACCACCAAAGGAAAGATAATCGCAATCTGTCCATAGCCGGAAGCAAACCCGGTCAGGTGCTTCTGCCGCTGCATAATCTGCCAGTAATTATCAAACACCTTGCCAAATCGTGAAATAAAGGTTCGTTCCTCACGGACCTCACCCCCATAGAAGGCAATACTTTCGCTATTTTCACGCAGCCGTACCAGACTAAACCGGAAGTCGGCCTCATAGCGCTGTTGATCAAAATTAAGCCGGACTAGCGGCTTGCCGATTTTATGGGTCAGCCAGGTACCTATTACCGCATATATAATGGCCACCCACACCATATAGCCGGAGACAGTCAGCTGTTGATTGCCGAGAGGAATGGCCAACGTGCCGGACAACTGCCATAAGATAGCAATAAATGACACCAGGGTGACAACCGCTTTGAGCAGACCTAACGATAATTGCAGGGTATAACTAGTAAATAGCCTTAAATCTTCGCTAATACGCTGGTCAGGGTTATCTGTGTAATTGCCAGTCAGTTGCAACCGGTAATACATCTGATTTTTGAGCCACGTATTAAGGTATTTGTGCGTCATCCAGCGCCGCCATTTGATCTCAAGCATCTGCCGGAGGTAAAGCTGATAGACGGCTACAATGATGTAAAAAGCAGCCAGCATGCTGAATTCACCCAGCGCACTAAAAACTTCCTCTTTATCAAAATTCTGAAGTGCGTTATAAAACCGGTTGAACCAGGTATTAATCAGCACCAAAATATAAACATAGGTCAGATTAAGGGTTATAATTACGGCAAGCAAGCCTCCTGCCCGCCATTTTTCCTCCGAACGCCAGTACTCACGGGTCAAATTCCAGGTATCTCGTAAAAATTTATGGTTTAAGCCAGGCAAATACATCATTCCCTTCGGCCATTGGATTTTGATCCTCTAAGAATTCGCTGCACTATGCCCCTACTCCTGCCCGCTATTTGCTATCGGCTTCTTTATTCTCTCACCATAAACAGTTTTACCTGTTCGATTGGACAGAGATAAAGATAGACTTAGCTTCAGGTGGGGTTTTTACCCCATCTGAAGTTTAGTCGACCAACTTCCAGGGACTTAGCCGCTCGCCTGTGCCCTTTGGGTATAACTCCCACCTATACAGGATGGGAGTCTTAGAGCGGCTTGGTCATCGGATAACCAATTACGGAAAAGAAGCCTGAATAACAAGCGATGCCCCCAAAATCCAGTAAATAGTTACAACCGAATCCGTTAAAAGTGCTAAGGGAATCAGCGTTAGCCTATAAAAAAAAACTTGGCTTTTGCCAAGTCCTTTAGGCCGAAGGTAAAAGCCTTAGATTTTCATATCCTTAAATTAGGCTTAGAATCATATACTTTCTTATAGGGCAAAAAAATAACAGGGCTCAAGGCCCTGCTATTTAATCAGTTAAAACATATACCTTTACTGTCCGGCGGCCAAACCGCCAGGCTTCACTGGCATCTTCCATACATAGGTCAATCTTGTCACCCACAATGGCACCACCAGTATCTGCAGCCAGCCCCATTCCATAGCCAGGCACATATACACGTGTGCCAAGAGGAATAACATCCGGATCAACTGCAACAATACCCCGTCGGGCGGAAACGCCGGTAGCTGTCAAGCCAAGAGCCGAACCATCTGTCGGCAAATAGGCGCTGGCCTCCATGTAGCGGACGTCCCTAAAGCGCATAGCACCCCGTGACGTATCTACAATATCCCGGGTACCTACCCGGATAATCTGCGGCTTGGAGCTAATTGCCACATTTTCCGAGAGCACATCGGCTGAGACCTTAACACCGTCTTCAAAGCGAACGCGAACAGTGGCCTTCTTTAGTCCGTTCTCACCAGCCTGGATAGTCTCTTCTACGCCCTTCTCTAACGTGGCGTCAGGCTGACGGACAATTTGATACAAATCAGGAGTTTCCTGTTCTTCGATTTTTTCACTTAAAGTAACGGCCCGGATGTTCATTCCGGCAACAGGCCTGGTATTCTCCTCAGGTATTAATTTTATTTTGTCCTGGGGAATTCCCATTTGACCGGCAACGTCACGAACTGTAGGCTTACCGGTAATTAAACTGGTTGTTTTTCCCTGATACGTTACTGTTACCGGTATTGCCCGGAATACCTCAATGACTGTTCCGGTATTTACACTGACTGTCGACAACCTGATTTCATCTTCAGGGCTAAGCGTGATTCCGGCTTGCTTTAATATTTTGTGCGGATTCTTGTATAGTGTACTTACGCTATACATTTGATCATCAGCTACAATATGTACTTTTTTATACGCCCAAACAAATCCGGTTGCCACCAGTGACGCAAGGAGCAGTGCGACAATAAACACCGCTTTACTCTTCCTGTACTTTGTCAGTACAGACATTTCATCACTCATGAATACCCCCCTTTCTGCGAGCCTAACAATTGTATCATAACATGGTTAATTAGTCAAGGTTTTGACTAATTTATAACCATAATTATCCAATCTCTATTGGGAGTATTACCAATGTCTGGTGAAATTATACATATATAAAACTCGGCAAATATGTTGTATTACTTTAACATATTCGCCGAGTTTCCATTTTATTCCTGTCAATATAACATTTTATTATACTTTCGACACGGCAAGGCTATCGGACAATTCCAAACAGCTGTTTAGTATTGGCTGTCGCCGCTTCAGCCAGGGCAGCAAACTCTATGCCCCGAACCCGCGCCACCTCTTCAGCAGTAAACTTAACATGTGCAGGTTCATTGCGGCGCCCCCGGAACGGCTGCGGAGTCAAATACGGACAGTCAGTTTCAACAAGAAGGCGTTCTAGCGGTATGTTGGCCGCCACCTCTTTGAGCTTGCCGTCCTTAGCGTACGTTACCGGACCGGCAAAAGATACATAGAAGCCAAGCTTGATGACCTCTTTGGCCATCTCAAGGCTACCGGAAAAACAATGGAAAACGCCGGTTAATCCCTTAGCTTCTTTTTTCACTATAGCCATTACATCGCCATGCGCATCCCGGTCATGAATAATAATAGGCTTCTTAAGCTGACGAGCCACGTCAATTTGACGGATAAATACCTGCTGCTGCACCTCGCGCGGTGACAGGTCATAGTAATAATCAAGCCCGATCTCGCCAATAGCAACAACTTTCGGTAAGGAGTGCCAGGCAGCCAACTGTTCATAATCGCCGTCTTTAGCTTCCTTGGCATCATGCGGATGAATACCGACAGCAGCATAAATTATGTCATGATTGTCGGCAAGCGCGACTGAGCGGGCCGACGATTCCATGCAAGCCCCGGCATTTATTATTCCCACAAGTCCGGCTTCTGCGGCCCGGGTAATTACCTCACTGCGATCTTCGTCAAACCTTTTGTCGTCAATGTGGGCATGTGAATCAAAGAGCATCTTACTTCACCTTGCTGCCTGGCGGCATGTCCGCAGTGACAAGCTGGAGCTTGTCATCGCACGATGCAGCCAAAACCATACCACGGGACTCAATACCCCGGATTTTAGCAGGTTTTAGATTAACCACCATGACAACATTCTGGCCAACAAGCTGCTCAGGCTCATAATGCTTAGCAATGCCTGAGATAATGGTACGCTGCTCGGTACCCAGATCAACCGTTAATAGCAGCAGTTTATCGGCTTTCTTCACCTTTTCGGCAGCCAGCACTTTAGCTACTCTAAGGTCAACTTTGGCAAATTCATCAATCGTGATCTCGGGAACGCCTGGCTCTTGCGCCTGTGTCTCAGCAGTAGCAACCACGGCAGTTGCCGCTTCCACCGGCTTAGCTTCAGCCTGCTCCTCTTGCTTCTCCTCAATCCGCGGGAAGATAGGCTCAGGTTTGGCAACCACAGTACCTGCCGGCATACGCCCCCAAGCTTGCGCCTCACCCAGCGTTACACTGGCAAAATCGGTAGTAAGACCAAGCTGACGCCAAATCTTAGGAGCCGTAACAGGTGTAAACGGTGAAATGAGGATAGCGACAATTCTAAGCACTTCGACCAGATTATATAGTACAGTATTAAGCCGGCTTTTTTTAGCAGGGTCTTTAGCCAGCGCCCACGGGCCGGTCTCATCAATATATTTATTAGTACGCCCGATAAGCGCCCAGACATCTTTCAGCGCGGCGTTAATATCCTGGTACTCCATGTGTTTTTCATACTGAGCAGCAGTGATGCGGGCCAACTCGATGAGCTCCTGGTCAATGGCTTCAGGTTCACCGGCTGCTTCGATCACACCGGCATTGAACCGACCAATCATGCTCAGACTACGATGCAGCAAATTGCCCAGATCATTGGCCAAGTCAGCATTAATCCGGTTAATAAGCGCGTCGCGCGAGAAGTTGCCGTCAAGCCCCAGGGTAATCTCCCGCAGCAGAAAATAACGAATAGCATCAGGGCCAAACTCGTCGATCAGAGCTAGCGGATCAATCACATTACCTTTAGACTTTGACATTTTATCGCCTTCAACTACCAGCCACCCGTGTCCGTACACCATCTTAGGGAGATCCACACCAAGCGCCATCAAAATAACAGGCCAGATGATGCTATGGAACCGGACAATTTCCTTACCGACCAGATGAATGTCAGCCGGCCAATATTTAGAGAATTTTTCACGGTCATGTAAATAACCGGCAGCCGTTATATAGTTAGTCAGCGCGTCAAACCATACATACACCACGTGTTTGGTATCAAACGGTACCGGAATACCCCAGTCAAACGTGGTCCGCGATACACATAGGTCTTCCAAGCCACCTTTAATAAAGTTAATCATCTCATTGCGGCGGGATGTCGGCTGAATAAATTCAGGGTTTTCTTCAATATAACTAAGCAGCCGTTCCTGATATTTTGACATACGGAAGAAATAGCTTTCCTCTTTAACTATCTCAACAGGGCGGCCACAGTCAGGACATTTGCCGTCACTGAGCTGACGCTCCATCCAAAAGGTCTCACACGGCGTACAGTACCAGCCTTCGTACTCAGCTTTGTAAATATCGCCCTGATCATAAATTTTTTGAAATACCGCCTGCACCAGCTCATGGTGACGGCGTTCTGTAGTACGGATAAAGTCGTCATTGGATATGTTGAGCTTTTCCCATAAATGTTTAAAAGACGCCACAATCTTATCAACATAAGCCTGCGGCGTAGTATTATTTTCTTCAGCCTTACGCTGGATTTTTTGGCCGTGTTCGTCCGAGCCGGTCAGGAAAAACACGTCAAACCCAGCCAGCCGTTTATAGCGGGCGATGGTATCGGCAACTGTAGTGCAATATGCATGCCCAATATGGAGCCGGTCACTCGGATAGTAAATCGGTGTAGTAATATAAAAGGGTTTTTTCGACATAAGATCCTCCTTCAGCATGACGCGCGTTTCGTATATTTTACCAATTATAGACATTCATATCTTAATTGTCAATAGTTGTCTTTTTCGACATAAAGTAGTATTATATGACATTGTACGGTGTTTTTATACACGATATACTCTGCAATTCAAAAATAATTTGCCATTTGGAAATTTCTAGGTTGACAAGCATTGTAATATTTGGTATTATTTAGTTGAGCGGGTTTTGTCGAATCTTGTTGATTGAATGTTATTAAAAAATTATAGTAGAGTGTGAAGGGAGTAAGGAAAAATGAAATCAACTGGTATAGTACGTAAAGTGGACGAACTAGGTAGGGTGGTAATTCCTATCGAATTACGTCGTACTCTGGATATCGAAGAAAAAGATGCACTTGAAATTTATGTAGACAGCGACCGCATAATCCTGCGGAAATATGAGCCAGCTTGCGTTTTCTGCGGCAATGCGGCCGATGTTACCAATTTCAAAAATAAGAATGTCTGCAAAGAATGCCTCGATTCCATGGGCCAAAAGGCTGTATAAGCCTTACATTAAACTAAATCGCTATCAAGAACAGCTTGGTAAACCTGCCTTTTGGGTAGACCTTTTTGAGACGCCACCTCACGGATGGCGTCTTTTTTATTTATGCCCTGGTTCATAAGCTCAGCAACAGCTTGTATCACATCAAGACCTGCTAGAGCGTCCGGCTCTTCTGCCAGTTTTTCGCCTTCCGGACGGCCAGCCACCAGGAGAGTGAATTCACCCCGGGGCTGATGTTCGACAAAATGCCGTTCGATGCTGTCCAAGTCGCCACGGATAAACTCCTCAAACTTCTTAGTCAGTTCCCGGGCGATAGTCGCTTGCCGGTCACCAAAAGCAGCCTTAATTTCGTGCAATGTTGCCCGCACCCGGTGCGGCGCTTCGTAAAATACCAGGGTATACGGATGGTTAGACAATTTGGACAGCATTTCCCGCCGGTGTTTATTGGTCTTAGGTAAAAAGCCAACAAAGGTAAATGTATTCGTATCAAGCCCTGAGGCAATCAGTGCAGTCAGCGCCGCATTAGCCCCCGGCAGTGGCACTACCGGCACACCGTCCATTACGGCCAGACGCACCAGGTCGACACCTGGGTCAGATATGCCAGGCATCCCGGCGTCACTAACCAAAGCAATCGTTTCACCGTTTAAAAGACGCTGGATAATCTCCGGCCCGCGTTCATCCTTATTATGCTCGTGATAGCTAATAAGCGGCACATGGATATCAAAGTGGTTTAATAGTTTAAGTGTATGCCTGGTATCCTCGGCAGCAATAACTGCCGCCTCCTTTAACACCCGGACAGCCCGAAAAGTCATATCTTCCAGATTGCCGAGTGGTGTAGGACATAGATAGAGCGTACCTGTCTTAGTCACAGAAGTCACCTGTCCTGCCTATAGAGCTTCATAATATCTTCACTATAGCTCCCATCACTAGTATATACAATTAAGGGCGGCAATACATCAATTCCAGGTCTGGCACCCCGCACACCCTCAATTAGGAGCATATTGGGCTTTTTTCCTACGGACGGATACACAAGCTGCAGCCGCTTCGGCTCAATCCCAGCCTCGCACATGGCCAGCGTAATCTCTGCCAGCCGTTCAGGCAGGTGTACCATTGCAAACCGCCCGCGGTACTTCACAAGATATTTGGCGGCGGCAACAACATCGGCAAGGCTTGCTGTTAGTTCATGCCGTGCCATAGCTACCCGGTCATTAGGACTTATGTAACCGCCCCCTACAGGGCGGTACGGCGGATTGGAAACAACCAGTTCAAAACCCCCGCCTGGTAAAAACTCTTTAATCCGCCGCAAGTCACCATTAATAATGCTGAGCCTGTTTGTAAGACCGTTACACTCGGCCGAACGGCAAGCCATATCTACCATATCCGGATTGATCTCAACACCGGTAACAGCCGCGGCACCCCTCGCCAGCAGCAACAGTCCGATAACCCCTGTGCCGGCACCGAGATCTATTGCCGCCCCGCCTAGTCGCAGACTGGCAAAATGGGCCAACAGCACAGCATCCAGCGAGAAGCAAAACTCGTCAGGATGCTGAATTAGTTTCATATTATTAATAACAAGGTCATCCACCCGTTCACCAGGTTTTAACCTAACCTCGGTTGATGTCATTATTCTTTTTCCACTACTTCGTCCCACGGGATGACTAAAGTTTTGCCTTCAGGCAGCGCAATTGTCGCTGTCCGCTTCTGTTGGTTGATTGTTAATACCCGGCCTTCGCCATCGATAGTGACTACCTCTTTACCGACTGTCGGCGGCACAACTTTTTTAGCACAGCAGCCGCCATAGCAATCGTTTTCGTATTTCAGGCAGCACATCAGCCGCCCGCAAATACCGGAAATTTTAGTCGGATTAAGTGACAAATGCTGGTCTTTGGCCATACGGATAGACACTGGTTCAAAGTCTCCCAGAAAAGTGGCGCAACACAGCGATCGTCCGCAGCAGCCAATGCCGTTCATCAGTTTGGCCTCATCCCGTACACCAATCTGTCTGAGTTCAATCCGAGTCCGAAATACACTGGCCAAATCTTTTACCAACTCACGGAAATCAATGCGTCCTTCAGCAGTAAAGTAAAAAATTATCTTATTTACATCAAAGGTATACTCAACATCAACCAGGTTCATAGGCAAGGCATGCACCTGGATTTTTTGCTCACAAATTTTAAAGGCCTCTTTTTCTTTTTTGCGGTTGTCCTTGACTTTTTCCTCGTCTTCAGGAGTCGCTTTACGCAAAACCGGCTTTAACGGAGCTACAATCTGACTATCTTCTACTTGACGCGGTCCAACAACAACATCGCCAAACTCCAGTCCTCTCGCTGTTTCAACAATGACATGCTCTCCGGCGTTTATTTCCATACCGCCTGGATCAAAATAATATATTTTACCCGCTTTCTTAAAGCGGATACCCACTACTGTCAACATACTTAATCTCCTTTTTCCGCCAAATCCTTTAAATTTATGAGTAACGCCTCAACTGCTAACCGGGTATTGGCGTTACCGCTAATAGCTCGTATTGTATTCTTTACAGCACTGATGGCCGAAATACTTTGCCCTTCAGACCAATTGTCCGCCCAGCTGTTAAGTTTGGGGACATAGTCAATATTGTATAACAGATGCTCACTATGCCTGCCGGCAATGAGTACAACATCACGAAGTAAATATATCAAAAATTCCAATATTACTACTACTTCTTTGGGTTCAAGACTGTCAAGTTTGAGCGCCTTGTCCCAAACAGCCTCCATACCGTTATCTTGAAGACTATCCAGCAGCTCTGCCGCCGTATTCCTGGCTGCCAGACCCTCAGGAGCCAATAATCCCAGCGCAGCCCCCATACGGCCTCCACTTAAACGCGCAGCCACATTGGCTGCCTCGGGTGCATATCCTTTGACCACAAGCGCTTGGGCAAGAGTGCCTGCAGCCAGCGGCTGAAATTGAATTTTTCGACAGCGCGACAAAATTGTTGGAAGGAGCGGCTGCGCCGTTCCTGCCACCAGGATAAAAACAAAGCCGGGCGGTGGCTCTTCTAATAGTTTAAGCAAACTATTAGCTGCCTGAACCGTCATCAGCTCTGCATCCTCAATCAGGCACACCCGCCGCAAACCCGCAGCCGGCGCTAAGGCAGCAAAGTGCTGCAAAGCGCGAATTTGATCAATCTTAATTGCTCTGCCGTCAGGCCGCACCAACGTAAAGTCAGGGTGTGCAGCACGGCTATACATTATGCACGCCTGACAATGTCCACAGGGCTTGGTACTGCTGCCACTGCATAAGATTCCGGCTGCTAAGAGCTTGCCAGCCAAACTTTTACCGATTCCCGCCGGCCCGGCAAATAATAATGCATGCGTCATTTTATCAGCAAAGAGCATAGTCCTGAGTATTCTTACAGCATCCTTATGGCCAATTATTTCGTCCCAATTTATCATCATTTATGTGTATAAGTCAACTAACATGCCGCGCACCGCGTCATGTTTCGACATGATTGACAATTGGCGCTCCTGACCGCCGCGCACATCTTCGGCCATCTCGCTTAGCTTTTCATCGACTTGTCGAATAGTTGTAAACATTTTCTGCCGGCCATGACGGTCCCAGCCAGCACGTGATTCCAGCGTATACATGCGGGACACGGCCTCACCGATAAACTTGCGAACAAGCTCCCTGTACGATTTAAGCTCACCGTATGTCGGCATATTTGACAAGCGGCGGCCGCTTTCGTCAATCTCAACCAGCAGTGCCTGCAGCCGTTCAGATGACTGCTTTTCCTGTGTTTTTAACAGGTCGGACGCAAAGTAGTCGCCCACCTTTTCGGCTTTTCCGGTCTGCTCGCGTTCAGCAACCACCGGCTGGTTGCCCATGCCGAATTTATTTATTTTCATACTCATGCAGCTATAGTCCTCCTGCTAGAAAATACAGGGCAGATAACATTCTTCTTATCCCTTAAATTATAAATGGTTTTAGTAAAATAATCAAATATTTGCCAGATAAACGGTAATTAAAGAGGCAGGGCTGATATTTACGCCCTGCCAATAAGTGTGCCAACCTGCTGGTATATTTCATTATGAATTTGTTCAATTGATTTAAGCCTGCCGTCCTGGGCGCAGTCTATCTTGTGCCAGCCAAACTGTACGGCAATATCACAGGCGTTTTTATAACAATGGGACAAATACTCACTGTTCTGTTCGTGAATATCCTTATTGCCGCCTGCCTTGTTTTCCCGTCCGCGCATAAGCTGCTCACTCACGTCCGGCGGCATAGCCAGGAAAACAACTGTATCCGGAACAGGCAGACCGCATTTGGTAAACTCAAAATCCCATAGCCAGTCAAGGTAGCATTTTTTTTCAGTTTCGTCGGTGATTTTAACAGCCTGATGAATCATATTAGAGGTGGTATAGCGGTCAGCAATAACAACTCCCCCGCTTAGATAGAACTCCTCCCACTCCTTTTTATAAGAAGCGATACGGTCAACCGCATAAAACGCCGAAGCGGCATAGGCGTTGAGATCTTCAGGACGATTACCGAATTCACCGTTTAAATACATCTTAACTAAAGCCGACGATTGACTCTGGTAGTTAGGATAATCGACTTTGCGCACAGCAACGCCTTCGGACCTAAGCCGGTCTACTAACTGCCCCGCCTGGGTTGCCTTACCACTACCATCAGTACCTTCAATAACAATTAACTTGCCTCGCATGCTGCCTCCGTCAGTCAACTACCTTGATCGTTTTAAGCAAATAATCTTCCGGCCCGGAGATGTGCAGGCCGGCGTTCTGCAAAACATGGCAGTAGTCAATAATTTCTTGCGTAATCCGCTCCCCTGGACAAAGCATAGGAATGCCCGGTGGGTAAAAAGTAACAATTTCAGCGCAAATCATGCCAGCCGCATCTTTGAACGGCACCATGCAGGTATTGCCAAACAATGCGTCCCGTGGCGAAATAACCTGCTCCGGCGGCTGCGGATACTTGCCTGCCAGATAGATCTCGTGAATATCGGAAAAATCACGCGTACCATGGTGAGTAGCCGCCATATCTTTTAATGCCGCTACAAGCGCCGCTACTTCCCGTTCAGTATCTCCTAATGTGATGAGGAATAGAATATTATACACATCAGACAGTTCTACCTGAATTTTATATTTGTTACGCAGGATGCGCTCAGCTTCAGCGCCCTTTATTCCTAGACCTTTAACAGTCACTGTCACCTTGGTCGGATCAATACTGTGAACGCCGGGATTACCCAGCTTTTCATCGCCAAAGCAGTAAAGACCAGGAATTTTATTTATCTCCTGTCTTGCCCGGTTAGCCAGATCAACCGCTCGGTCAATCAGGACATGCCCCTCTGTCGCCATCTGCATTCTCGCCACATCCAGCGAGGCCAGGAGGATATAGTTAGGACTGGTGGATTGCACCAATTGCAGCATGGCTTTCAAGCGAGGTACCCGGATCCGCCCTTCCCGGCAATGCACCAGGGAACACTGGGTCATAGCCCCGATAATTTTGTGGGTGCTTTGAGCAACAATATCCGCGCCAGCGTCAAGCGCCTGTACGGGCAGCCGGTCCGAGAATTTAAGGTGCGGACCGTGCGCCTCATCGACAACAACCGGGATGTTATAACTATGGACAATATCAACAATCTGTTTCAAATCGGTAGCTACACCGTAATAGGTTGGATTAATTACCAGTACGCCTTTGGCATCAGGATGCTGCTCCAAGGTCCGGGCAACAGTCGCAGGCGTAACCCCCATGGCGAGTCCCAGCTCATTATCGACCTCAGGCTGCATAAATACAGGGATTGCGCCACTCAAAATAATGCCCCCGATAATGGACCGGTGGGCATTGCGTGGCACAATAATCTTGTCGCCAGGCCCGGCAATGGTAAGAATCATCGCATAAATTCCGCCGGTTGTACCGTTAACCACAAAATAGCTGTGGTCAGCCCCATACAGGTCGGCAGCCAGGTCCTGAGCCGCTTTTACCGGCCCGTGCGGCTCGTGCAAATCGTCAAGTTCCTCCATTAGCGCCAAATCGAGCGCCAGCGTCTTTTGCGGTACCAAATCAGCTAACACCCGATGCATGCCTTTACCCATTTTGTGCCCAGGTGTATGAAAAGGAATTACTTTATCATGTACATAAGCATTCATGGCTGCCAGCAAGGGTACTTTCGTCTGGTCAAGCACGCCGCCACCACCTTTTAGTTCATTGCTATATTATACCCGTGCAAGTTGTAAATATTTTACCACACAGCGGTTTCTGGTACAAGATTCCAAAAGATAAAGAAAACACGGCTTGCGCCGAGCCTTGGCGAAAGCGGAAGCCGATGTTGCCCTTATCCAGGCGGAAAGTTATACTTTCTAACAGGGAGTCTGCTTAAAAACCCTCTTGTTTTTCACCGATTTTGAAAGAAAAAAGGTCTTAGCCGTCGAATACTACTAGTAAAGACAGGTAGAAAGAGGGTTGAGTGATGTTCCGCTGGGATCATGTACAAACTAGTTTTTAC
>NZ_DATMYD010000061.1:0-5689 GCF_035561155.1 Sporomusa sp.
GACCGGAGCTTTGCCGCCGACTTCCTTCAGATTCGCCCTCACAGGCGACACCCTTGTCTTAGGCTAACGGTTGGCACTATCAACCCCCGTATTGGACTTTCACCAACAAGTAAGCGCCCATGCTGGGCGCACATAATAAAAAGGCCTCCGAGACACAAACCTCGGAAGCCTTGATTTCTCTATGGCGGGAACGTGTGGAACGAACCCACTCAGGATGGATTAGCACCCCGCGTACGGTTTTGAAGTCTGCTACTTCCCTTTATAGAATTATTATTTATTTTTTTAACGACTTTTCCAGATTGGACAAATTCTCACGCATAACTGATAAATAATTTTTTCCCTGTTTCATCTCTTCTGCTGTCAGATTTTCTAGCGGATTGAGCACCCAAGAGGCCTGCTCCAGTTTCTTTAGCAATAGTGTCGGCCAGTTTGGGACTGACCAATGTTTCGAAGAATATATATTTAACCTGATGTGTGCGACAAAAATCAACTACCTTAGCCATCTTATCCGGAGTAGGTTCACTATCTGGCGCTAGGCCCATAATGCCATTTATCCTGACTCTACTGGTGGCTTGCTTAATACCAAATAATAGCCTGGATGCCAATGTCGCAGCCAATAAAGGACTGAATTTCCGTCTCTCCGGTGATACTGGACCTGCCTTAGCCAATATACCGCGCCCGTTGGCGGAAACCCTGGCCAAAGCTCCGCTCATTCAGGTAACAGATATCAACTTTACTGAAGTCATGTTTGAGGTTAACAGTTTCCCCAATGATTATGTCGGCAAGGAAATTGAAATAACTGGGTTTGTTTTAAAAGACGCCACTATGACGCCCACGCATTTTGCCCTTGCCCGCTATGTAATCGTCTGCTGCTCTGCTGATGCTTCCCCTTACGGCCTAGTATGCAATTACACTACAACCGATTACCCTGCAGATACCTGGCTTACCATCCGAGGCACAATTCAACTGGAAAAACAACAAAATAAAAATCTGGCGGTAGTAAACGTCACCACCGCCAGATCAGTGCCTAAACCGGCACGGCCTTATATTTATCCCAGCATGTAAAAATAAAGCGCTCTGCAGTTGATCCTGCAGAGCGCTCTTTGTTCATTATTCTTCGCCAAACAGCGGGGTCGATAGATACCGTTCACCGGTGTCAGGCAGGATAACTACGATAGTTTTTCCTTTGTTTTCCGGACGTTTGGCCAGTTCAGTCGCAGCATAGAGTGCCGCGCCGCTGGATATGCCAACAAGCAAGCCTTCGGTAGCAGCCGCATCTCTTGCGGTCTGGTAAGCTTCATCTGTTTGGACTTTAATGATTTCGTCAATAATCTCGGGCTTAAATACATCAGGCACAAAGCCAGCGCCAATACCCTGAATCTTATGTGGGCCAGGATTGCCGCCAGAGAGTACCGGTGAGTCTGCTGGTTCAACAGCAACTACTTTTAAGCCAGGTTTGCGTTCTTTAAGGGCTTCGGCGATACCGGTAATCGTTCCGCCAGTACCTACACCGCCCACTACAATGTCAACTTCGCCATCAGTATCGTTCCAGATTTCTTGAGCAGTCGTTTTGCGGTGTATTGCAGGATTAGCCGGATTTTTAAACTGCTGCGGTATCCAGGCATTAGGGGTAGTCGCCACAAGCTCTTCTGCCCGCGCAATGGCACCTTTCATTCCCTTAGCGCCTGGAGTAAGCTCAATTTGTGCGCCCAAAGCCTTGACCAGTTTACGCCGTTCAATACTCATGGTCTCCGGCATCGTCAAAATCAACTTATAACCACGGGCGGCGGCAACAAATGCCAGGCCAACACCAGTATTGCCGCTAGTTGGTTCAACGATTACAGTATCCTTATTGATAAGGCCCTTCTCTTCGGCGTCTTGAATCATTGCTAAACCAATGCGGTCCTTTACACTACCCAGCGGGTTAAAGTATTCAAGTTTAGCAATCACCTTACCGCCAAGATCTTTTTTCGCAGAGTAGTTTTTCAGTTCGACAAGGGGTGTGTTACCAATTAGTTCAGTTAAATTCCCATAAATTTTAGCCATAGTATCCCATCCTCTCATATCGTTAATGATATTTTAACCTTTTTTAATGTAAATAAGTAGTTTGGGTGCCGCAAAACTAAAAGAGGCAATCGAAGCTAACTCAGCCGCCGATTGCCTCCGGTTTTCCGGTCAGCAAGAACATTTATATCTTGTATATATGGTAGCACACGCTCATTAAACTGTCAACCATTTTTAGGTAAGTTTATCCGATGACTAAGCCGCTCTAAGACTCCCACCCTCTCTGGCGGGAGTTAAGAGCGGCTAAGTCCCTGGATAAGGTCGACTAAACTTCAGATGGGGTAATAACCCCACCCGAAGCTAAGTCTATCTTTAAAGTTTGGGTGTCACTTTTTCTTTAAACATTTGTTTGCCATCTTTCATCTCGATAACAACTGCACTCTTTATCGGATTGTGATTGGCATCAATGGTTACTGTACCTGTACTTAATTGAAGATTTTTGGTTTGCTCTAACGCTTCACGAATTTTGGCAGGGTCTGTGCTATTAGCCCGCTTAATGGCGTCAATCAACAGTAAACCGGCATCATAGCCAAGGGCGGCCAGAGCGCTAGGCTCTTGGTTGTACTCTTTTTTATAGGCTTCGATGAACTTAACAACATTAGGATCGGTATCCTGGGAGGAATAGTGGTTGCTGAAGAAAGTATTATTCAGCGGAGCGACACCAGCAATTTCGACAACCTTAGGATCATCCCAGCCGTCGCCGCCGAGGAATGGTGCAGTAATTCCCATTTCGCGAGCCTGCTTGAGAATCTTGCCCACTTCTTCATAATAGGCTGGTAGATAAATTACATCAGGGTTAAGTGCCTTAATCTTAGTCAACGTAGACTTAAAGTCTTGGTCTTTTTGTAAGAAGGCTTCCTTGCCTAATATCTTGCCGCCGTTTTGGGTAAACAGAGCTTCGAAGGATTGGGAAAGGCCTTTGGAGTAATCGGAACTGCTGTCAATATAGACGACAGCTGTTTTGGCTTTCAGCGTGTTACTGGCAAAGTTAGCCATAATTGTGCCTTGCAGCGGATCAATAAAACATGACCGGAAGGCATAAGGACGGGTTTTACCATTATCTACAGTAATCTTTTCATTAGTGCCTGTTGGTGTAATAACCGGAACTTTATTGTCTTGTGACACTTGCACTGTTGCCAGTGTATTAGAACTGGTTGCCGGCCCGAAAACGGCCACAACTTTGTCCTGAGTGATCAACTTGGTGATTGCGTTAGTGGCTTCAGCAGCCTCTGATTTATTATCAGCAAGGACTAATGTTATTTGTTTACCCATAACACCGCCAGCTGCATTGGCTTGTTTGATAGCTAGTTGAATGCCGTTGACTGCCTGCTTGCCATAGTTGGCAACACCGCCTGTCAGCTCGAAGTTACCGCCGATTTTGATAACATTGGCGTCCTCTTTGGGCCCGCCGCCACAGCCAGCCAGTGCACCAGCCATAAGCAGTGTACTCATAGCTACTGCCACTAATTTTTTTCGCATGTTTTTCTCCTGCCCCTTCTTTTTCCCCAGACCGATTATTCCTGCCTCAAGTTAGCAACTTGGGGCTTTTCGTTCAGAATGTATTTGTGTCGAGGAATTTATGTATTTTGTACTCAAAATAGACTATACACCTTTACATCTTTATTGTCAATACATTATTCTTCATCTTTTATGTTAATACATATGTACTCCGCACGCGAACAGCAAGAATTTTTGTAATTAAAAAGACTAAAGGTCACTTCTCCCTCCGGAAGAAGTGACCTAAGCCATCAATTATCCCTGTGTAATAAAGTTGTCAAGTTCAATCTGAAAACTCTCTATGCCAACACGTTGTACAAACTGATTAAAAGATTCTCCGGATAGTTTGTTGGCTTTGAAAAACACAACCAAGCTTTCAATTGCTTTAGCTGCGCGATCAGCTGGAACACTGCCCTTAAGCTTGACGCTAAAGGCCGCCTGTGGCCCCAGTTTACCGCCAATCGAGAACTCAAAGGCTTCTGTTAGTTGGTCCCCAATTCTTGCCGCTACTCCCTGCAGACCGATATCGGCAATCTGTTGCTGCGCGCAGGAGTTTACACAGCCACTAATATGGAGTACAAGGGGCTCATCCAGTTCCACATGCTTATCCAGATATTCAAGAATGGTAGCTGTTCTCTGCTTAGTCTCGGCAATCCCCAGTGGACAGAATTGCGTACCGGTACAGCAGACTGCACGGGCAGTAAACGGTGCAGGGGACGGCGTAAGTCGCGCTAATACTGTTTCTGCCAGCAAGGCCTCAACCTTTGCATCTGGAATGTTTAGCAAAATCAGGTTCTGCGAGTTGGTAGTACGAATTGAACCATCACCATAGTGTTCAGCAATCGCTGCCAGCTGTTCCATCTCTTCGGCATCGAAACGCCCCAGTGGTATGCTTAGTCCGACATAATTAAGGCCGGCCTGCTTTTGTTTGTTTACGCCATATAGGCAACCCGCATTCCAATCAACTGTTAAATCTTGACCCCGTGTAGCCAGCGGTCCTGTTAGTTTAAGCACTTCCTGTTGGAACTTGTGAGCACCCCAGTCTTGTAACAGGAATTTCAACCTGGCATGATTACGTTTTTCCCGGTAACCGTAGTCGCGGAAAATCGCAGCTACTGTCTTGGCTACTGCAAGCACTTGCTCTGGTCGAACAAAGATATCCAAAGGTTGTGCCATACTTGGTTTAGCTGAGAGACCGCCGCCAACAAGTACGTTAAACCCGATCACTTTTTCACCATCTACTTCTTTTTCAGCCGGGGTAAACGATAAATCGTTGATTTCAGCGTGAACCGGGTTATGAATACTACCGGAAATTGACATTTTAAATTTGCGGGGAAGATTAGAAAAATCTCTATTGTTATGGAAAAAATCGGACACTTGTTGTAAGATTGGCGCAGCATCAATTACTTCTTCCGGATCATAGCCTGCCACCGGATTTCCCACAATAGTCCGCGGGCAGTCACCAGCTGACTCCAGGCAGCTTAAGCCAACTTTTTCTAGCCTGGCGAAGATATCAGGTAAATATTCTACGCGAATCCAGTGAAATTGAATGGCATGCCTTGTGGAAATATCCAAGAGATTGCGGCCATAGTCGCGGGCAATACCACTAAGTACCCTTGCCTGGGCAGAAGAAAGCACCCCGCCCGGGACTTTTACCCGCAATAAAAAGAAGCCAGCTTCTTTAGGCCGCGATATATATAGTCCCAGCCACTTAAGAAGATCAAAATCCTTTTCTTCGATGGCGTCAAAACCTAGTTTAGCATAGCGCTCAATGTCGTTGACAATATCTAAGCCGTCTTTTTCAAGCTTGATTAGTTCAACCTTGTTCAACTTATCCGGTTCTTTTGCCCATACTTGTTCCACTGTGAATTCCCTCCATTGTCATTGTACTAATAATCGAGTAGGAGCTGAGTAATTATTTACTCAGCGACCTCTCACACCACCGTACTACCGTTCGGTATACGGCGGTTCAATAGAATTAGTGTATTAATGAATATCTTTCACTTATGGTGATAAAGCCTAATTTCCTTAGGTATTCATTGGTGAGTGTCCGCGAAAGGACTGGGCTATTGGCTGTGTGCCAGTAGCTCTTTCTTGTGTTAGCATATTCCCACGCTTTGCGATTATC
>NZ_DATMYD010000062.1:0-66890 GCF_035561155.1 Sporomusa sp.
TTATTAAAAAGCGCCCGCTTACCGAAAATCCGGTAGGCGGGCGCTTCTAGTTTATACAGAGACTTCTGTTTTTCTCTTATTACCGCTCCACTTGGTTTTCATTCTGTCAATTAAGAGATATACCAGCGGCACAATAACCAGCGTTAGTATTGTCGAAGTAATCAGACCGCCGACAAGTACCACACCCATGGATTGACGCAGTTCGGCACCGGCACCAATGCCTAAAGCGATTGGCATCATACCGAAGATCATAGCGGCTGTTGTCATGAGAATCGGGCGCAGCCGCACTGATCCTGCTTCAATTAAAGCCTCGGTAATGCCCAGGCCCTGCTCACGCAGGGTGTTGGTATAGTCAACCAACAAAATGGCATTCTTAGTTACCAGACCCATCAGCATAATCACCCCAATGAGTGACATAATATTGAGGGTTTGTCCGGCGATTAAGAGGCCCAAAATAGCGCCGATAAACGAGAACGGCAGGGATAGCATAATCGTGAGCGGATGGATGAAGCTTTCGAACTCAGCCGCCAGCACCATGTAAATCAGGGCAATGGCTAAAAGCAACGCACTGCCGATCTCCTTAAAGGAGTCCTGCATGGTTTGAGCTGAACCGACAAACTTATAAGAATAACCAATTGGCAGATTAAGGCTCGGCATCAGTTCCGTCACCTTATTGATCACGTCACCGGCTGATACGCCGATAGCATTGGAATATACAACAACCTGCCGCTGACGAGCTTCCCGGTTAATCTCGTTAGGTCCGGCCGATAGCTTGATATCAGCAATCTCACCTAACCGGACAAAGCTGCCGGTCTTGCCGGCAATCCGCAGGTTAGCCACATCATCCATGCTCATACGGCCCTCAGCCGCTACCTGCACGCGGATGTTGTAGTCACTGTCACCAGCGTTGTAACGGTTACGGGTAGTTGAACCCATAAAGGCCATCTGCACTGTATTCGCGACCGTGGCAGCATCTAAGCCAGCGTCACTGACTCGTGTAGGATTAAGCTGCACTTCCACCTCAGGCACCGACTGTTCTGTAGAAATGTCAACATCGGTCGTGCCTGGGATTGATTTAATCTTTTCAACAAGCACCTGAGCATTCTGCATCAGTACATTCAGATCAGGGCCGCGCAAGGCTACCTGCACCGGGCGCGAATCACCCCGGCCCACACCCTGTCCGGTCTGTACGGCAATTTTTAGGTTGCCGACAGTCTGGACCTTGAGACGGAGCTCATCCATAATTTTGTTCATCGAGCGCTTGCGTTCACTGGCAGGTTTAAGGCGAACCCCGATAGTAGCTTTGTTTGTCTGGTTGCCTGAACCGATAGTGATATAGGAGCTTTCCAATTCGGCAATTCCCAATACGTCCTGCTCAATCGGGATTGTCAGCTCCTTCATCTTATCCAGCGACGTGCCAGGTGGCGCTGACAGCACCACGCTAAACTCACCTGAGTCATAGGTGGGTTGGAACTCGGTTCCTAAAAACGGCAGCAGCAGGCCATTGATAAACAGAGACAATACCGCCAGTGCGACCAGCTTTTTAGGACGCTCAAGCGCCCAAGTCAAGGTCTTGCGATACCAGGCCTGGAGCGCCTGGAAGGCTTGTTCAAATCTGGTTAAACCGGCTTCCAGCCAGCGTCCCGGGCCTGAAGAAGCACCAATTCCATGTCCTGACTTAAGCCAGTACGCCGACAGGGTAGGTGTTAAGGTAAAGGCGACAAACAGCGAAAACGCAACCGCAAAGGCAACTGTCAACCCAAACTGCTTAAAGAATTGACCGATAATGCCGGTCATACTGCCTACCGGCACAAATACTGCCAGAATCGATAAGGTAGTCGCCATAACAGGCAGAGCAATCTCACTTGTACCATCGCGTGCGGCTACCAGCGCCGGCTTTCCTTGCTCCATATGACGGTAGATGTTTTCGATGACAACGATGGCATCGTCAATCAGGATACCGACCGCCAGGCTGAGCCCCATGAGCGACATGTTGTTAAGCGTAAAGCCCATTGTTTTCATCATGAAGAAAGTGGCAACAACTGAGGTCGGGATGGCTATCGCGCCAATGATGGTGGCGCGGATATTTTGCAGGAACAGAAAGGTGATAACAACAGCCAAGAGACCGCCGAAGACCAGCGACATCATAACGTCATGCACACTATCATTGATATACGTTGAGCTGTCACGGGTAATCTGCACCTTAATATCGGAAGGCAATGTTGTCTGCAGGTTGTTGATGGCCTTTTTTACCTTAGTGGCAACGTCAACGGTATTAGTGCCAGACTGCTTCTGCACCGACACCAATACACTGGGCTCGCCGTTGGCCCGGGCAATTGTCCGGACTTCCTCCCAGCCATCAACAACTTCAGCGACATCATTAAGCTTAATCAGGCGCCCATCCTGGTTGGCAACAATAATGTTTTTGATATCGTCAATGCTTTTATATTTACCTAAGGTACGGACTGTAAGATCCATGCCTTTTTCGATAACGTGGCCGCCAGGGGCATTAAGATTCTGGCTATTTACAGCATCCAGCACCTGCGGCATGGTAATCTTGTAGGCTTCCAATTTCTTATGGTCAAGTTGGATCTGAATTTCACGACCAGCCGCACCGTAAACACTAACATCGGCCACGCCGTCAATCCGCTGCAACTCGTCTTTGACAACATCAACCGCCAGCTTACGGATTTCGCCCGGACTTTTGGTGTCAGACGACAAACTCATAAACACGACTGCCTGTGCGCCAATGTCAAACCGTTGAATGACCGGTTCGTCAATCTGGTCAGGCAGACGTTTACGAACAGTAGCGACTTTTTCACGCACTTCGTTGGCGGCCAGCTTCGGATTTGTGCCAAACTCAAACTCAATGACAACCTGGGATACGCCCTCACGAGTAACTGAAGACAGGTTTTTAATCCCAGACAGTGAGCTGACAGCATCTTCAATTGGTTTGGTAATCAGGCTTTCCACCTCTTCTGGTGAAGCGCCGCTATAGCTTACAGATACTGTAACAATGGGAAAGTCAACATCAGGGTTGAGGTCAATACCAAGTGATGGGTATGCCTTAAGACCGAATACCACCAGCAGCATGACCAGCATGACGGTAAATACCGGCCTCCTGATAAAGGTGGCAATAGCGTTCATTACTTATCACCGCCTTGTACCGGCGTAATCGACATACCATCCTTAACCTTATTCTGACCAGCAACAACAATGGTCTCACCGGCACTAACACCGTCAAGCACCTCGGCCCAGCCGTCGCCCATATAGCCTAACTTGAGCGTCCGTTGTTGGACTTTGTTATCAGCGGTTACCACAAATACTGTTTTTTGATCTTCTTTGAGCACTAATGCACTTTCAGGAACGGCCACCACACCCTGGTGTACCTTAGCTGGCGCGGCTACTTTCGCAAACATGCCAGCCTTAATACTTCCCTGGTCATTAGGGATGGTAATTTCGGCAGCAAAAGTACGGGCCGGGGTAGATGCTACCGGTGACAGACGGGTAACCGTACCGGAAAACTCCTGACCGCCTAAGGCATCCACTTTCACCTTAACCACGGCGCCTACTGTCAAGTCATCGATTTGTGATTCGCCGACAGTAGCTTTAGCCAGCAGTGTGGTAGTATCAGCCACAGTAACAATGGCGGAACCAGCCCGGACGAAGGTCCCGGCCTGGAAAAAACGTTTAGTTACTACACCATGTTTGGGTGCAGTCACAGTAGCGTTACCTAGCTTTTCCTGTAGCAGCATTACATTGCCTTCCGCAGACCGGACCTGACCTGCGGAAAGGTCGCGCTTGGTACGGGCGGTGTCAAGCATCTGCGCAGATACAGCGCCCTGACCAGCTAGCGTCGAATAGCGCCAGTAATCAAGTTGTGCCTGCTCCAGGCTGGACTTAGCGGCCATCAGATTGCCCTCAGCCTGTACCACTTGAGCAGCCAGTTCACTGGTGTCAAGCTCGGCGATAACAGCGCCGGCCTCAATAATATCGCCTTCATTAACAGAAAGCACGTTTATCCGTCCGTCAACTTTTGCCGAGATATCAGCACTCCACACCGGCTCCAAGTTAGCAGGAAACACTAGCAAAGGCGTAATGTCCCGCCGGCCAACCGGCGCAACCTCAACGGCAGCGGCTTGTACCTTGGTCATTTGGCTGGCCCGGGCTTTATTGCCGGCAATATTAGCATAGATGCGATAGCCGACAACACCAGTTAACGCCACAACAACGGCTAGGCCGATGGCTAATCGCTTATTATTTGCAAACAGCATGGTATCATCCTTTCGCTATAATTTGTAAGGCAATCGTCAGACAAGGGCATCGTCCCCATGTCTTGCATTAATCAGGCTGACTATCCAACCAGATTTATAGTATATCAATTTATTACGAAAAATGATATACAAAAATAAAGAAACCGCTATACTAAATCAGCGGTTTCTTCTAGCATATATTATATTTTTTGTTAATGGCGGTATAATTCTCCATTCAAACACATACGCCATATAGTATAAGTGTCATTCGAGGGTGAGTAGTCTGTGAAGGAGAGGGGTTACCATGGCCATTATTACCAATACTTGCACTAGTACCTGCGATAGCACCAGTTCTACCTCTGACACCAATACTAGTAGCAGCAAAAGCACCAGCACCAGCGCCACTACCAGCACTACCACTGATAATATCTCACTCATCAATACCCTTTTAGCTGACATCAACGCCGTTATCCCCAACTATTCCTCACTTGTCGCTTCATACCGGCTGCTGGTAGGGGCATCCGAAGAAGTTCAGCGCACCCCGGGCGTACCGTTTGAAATATTCGAACGGGCAGTTATCCGCTATGACCGGGCCGGCACACTTATTGACATACTCAATGAGCTGTTATGCTGTAAGATAGCATTCAGCAGCGAGCTTTTAAGTATTACATGCGCCCCCATTGATATAGTAAAAATTGTGACTAACTGCATTACGTCATCAGCCGATGACCAGTGTGCCACTGCCGAACAGATTGTAGTGCTTGAAGCGCTCCGTCAAACATTGTTCCGCCGCTGCAACGGCACCTCCTGCTTCGGCCCACCGCCTGAAGGTATTACGCCACATCCTCCGCCTGAGAAGCGAGACGCGCCGCCACAAGCTACGCCTAGGCCTGTAGACATCGAAAGTGATCTTGAAACAACTGAGAAGCTTGAAACAGAAGTTACCCCTGTTTCCAAACCGAACAAGCTGCACAACGCTTCACCACAAGCAAAACCTCCGTCTGTCGACACCGAAAGTGATCTTGAAACAACCGAAGAGCCTGAAACAGAAGCTACCGCCCTTTCCAAACCGAACAAGCGGCACAAAAGCCCTTTAACCCGCAGGCACATATAGTCTTAACCAGCAGCCTTGGCCGCTCGGATAGTCCGCCAGCCCGCCATTAACCGAGCGAATACCGCATATATAGCACCTGTAATAATCATCACCGGCACTGTCGCCCCAACAACTAAGTCCAAATTGACAAACTGGTAATACATAACAACACCTACTATCCAAACAAGGACCGCGCCCCAGTTGACCAGCAATCCAGTGTCAACCTGCTGACGGCCTAAGAGAAAATAGTCGGTCAAGAGTATGGCAAACAACGGAGCAAACACCGAGCCAATGGCATATAAGAAGCTTTCATACTGCTCAATGTTAATGACAATCGCCAGTGCGGTTCCAACAACAGTCATGGCCAGCGCCATTTTACGTTCACTGGCTTTAGGCACAAGATTGGTGCAGGACACCCCGGCAGAATACGCATCAAGAAAGGTTGTTGTTACTGTCGACAATATAACAATCCCCAGTGCGGCCAGACCAAGGTTAGCCGCCAGCATCATACCCGCCGGGTCTGAGTCGCCAGTCACAATAGCCGCCCCCAGGCCAATTAGGTACATCCAGCAGCTGCCAGCAAAATAGCCGATCCAACTGCCCCACGCCCCCCCGGAGGTTGTTTTGGAAAAACGCGTATAATCGGCAATCAGCGGTAGCCAGGACAGCGGCATAATTACACTTAACTCCAGAGCCCCGCCAAAAGTCATCTCGCCTGCCGGCTGTTTGGTGAAAAGCTCACTATTAGTAAACACTACACCGCTTAAGATAACAGTAAGAGCAAATAACAGCACAACAGCTGCCGAGTTAAGCTTCTTCAACCCGTCTTTACCGGCGGCTATCCACAAAAAAATAAGTGCGCCGATCACAAGGCTCCACAGTGTCATATGATCAAACGACCATAGCATTTTGGTAATCTGGTTGACCGACCTCCCACCAGCCACAATCATAACTGCGGTCCAGCCGATTAACTGCATAATATTTAAGATAGCAAACAGATAGGAGCCATATACACCAAACGAAATTCTGGTCGTCACGATAGCCGGCAGCTTGGTCTGACTGCCAATAATGCCCCCCAAGACTAAAATTGTCGTACCTACAAGATGGCCAAGCACTATGGCAGCCGCCCCCTTGGCAAAACCCAGCGGCGCGAAAAGGCCTCCGGTAATAATCTCTGCAATTGATACTGCCGCGCCAAACCACAGCAGCATATAATTTATGCTAGTCATCTAACATCCCTGCCTTCTTGTATAAACTATAAAAATGATGGGTAGGCCCTACTCCCTTACCGATAGACAGCGAATGTTCAATCGCCACCGTGATGTACTCTTTGGCCGCCGTTACCGCAGCTGCCACCGGTAAGCCCCGGCCTACGCCGGCGGCAATGGCCGACGACAGCGTGCAGCCTGTACCATGAGTATTTTTTGTGGCAATCCGGCGTGATGGCAGATAAGTAAACTTTTCTCCATCAAATAAGATATCTGTCGAATCGCCGTTTAGATGCCCGCCTTTCATCAGCACACTCTTAGGGCCTAGTGCAAAGATAGCGCGCGCCGCCACTTCCATGTCGGCCAGGGTGGTAATTTTTTGTCCGGTGATGACCTCTGCCTCAGGAATGTTGGGGGTCACAATGGCTGCAAGCGGCAGCAGCTCCTCAATAAGCGTAACCTCTGCCGCCGGATTCAACAGATGATAGCCACTTTTGGATACCATAACCGGGTCAACAACAATATTTTCAGCCCCATATTCCCTTAACTTAGCGGCAATCGTTTTGATAGTTTCAACTTGGGACACCATACCGATTTTAACGGCAGCCACCTCAATATCATCGAAAATAGCGTCTATCTGTTTGGCAATTACCTCTGGCGTAACATCCTGCACAGCAAATACCCCCTGGGTATTTTGCGCAGTAATGGCTGTAATGACACTCATACCAAACACACCATGAGCAGCGAACGTTTTGAGGTCGGCTTGAATGCCGGCGCCGCCGCTAGAATCTGAACCGGCAATTGTTAATACATTTTTCATATCCTCACCTCACGACAAAAATAGGCACAAGTATATCCGTATAGGAATACTTGTGCCCTCGATACTGATGACAGCAAATTAGCTTCCCTACGCTGGTATTATCCAGAATCAGGTTAAAGGGTCAAAGATATCAAAGGATCTTTATCTCAGCTGGCCTATCCAGCCCCCCTAGCCCAAGTTATTAAGTTAATTGAATTTTAACATATTTTTCCTTAGAAGGCAAGCTTTTGCGGTTACCTATTCAGACATATAATCGGGGCTAAACTCGGTAACATACTGCCAAGCCTGTTCAGTAAAGCCTTCATGGCCAGCTTGCTGGGCTTCGCCCATAAGATATAACCAAACATAGTCCGGTGCTGTCATAACGCTCTCGTTAGCCATAGTGTGCCCTCCTTTTCTCGTAGGAAAATAAAAAGCCTTTGCATTTTTGCAGAGGCTTCATTGCCACAACTATTTAATTTGTTTTATTATATGTCGTTTCTTGTAAATATTCCACGAAATTTTAATTATTTAGAATTTCTTTTCCCTCTTTTACAAAAAGTGTCAGTATAAAGCCAAGTACCGGCAGGACAGCCAAAATGTCAAATACCACCGGCAGCGCCCAGATATCGGCCACCCGCCCCAAAGCAAGCACCCCCATTGAGCCTAAACCGACGCTAAAACCAAGTGTTAGGCCTGAAGCCATCCCAACATTACGGGGCATCATGCGCTGAGTAAGTACAAGGCAGCCGGCAAAGGCCGCTGAGAGTAAAGCGCTGGCAGCTGCCAACAGGGCAAAAACCACAGACCCTGAACTTATATTAAACAGAGCTAACAGTAAACTAATTGGCAGAATCGAATAAAGCATCACCCGCTTGCTGCCATACTTATCACTTAGCACGCCGCCAGCAAGCGTACCGGCTGCTCCGCCTGCTAAAAATATGGTAAGTAACCAACTGGCATAAACAGGATCACCATGTAGGTATGATACATAATAAAGCGGAATAAATGCTCCAATACTAGCGCTTACCGTGGCCCTGACCAGAGTAACACCCAGCAGGGCCATTAACGGCAAGGAGATCATCCCAACAAGATTTCCTAACGGCTGAGCCGGTTTACCTGTAGGTAAAGGTAAGCTCGCGGCCAATCGATACAGCGGCCAAACTGTTATCAAGCAGGGAATAATATACAGTCCTAACATTGCATCAGAACCAGTGGCTAACAGCACACCCATGATTAATGAGCCGCCAGCAAACCCGGCATTCCCCCCTACCACAAACATACTAACGCCCTTGCCCTTGGCCTCGCCACTCAGGCGATTCACCGTTTTAGCACCTTCCGGATGGAAGGCGGCAATCCCAAGACCAGTTAACGCAGTAGAGAAGACGAGCAGCCAGTAACTTGTCAGCATTAATGAAGCCAGCATACCCAGCCCAGAAATCAGACAGCCTGCCGCCATGAGCCAAGGGCGCGGGGTGCGGTCACTTAAGTAGCCGAACAAAGGCTGTATCACCGAAGAAGCGAGGTTTTGCGTTAAGGCAATAAGACTTACCTGGGTATAACTCAAGCCAAATTTGGCTTTAAAATAAGGCAACGCTACTAACAGCGCACCCTGAGAAAAATCAGTCACCATGTGGGCAGCTGCCACAAGTAATACCGCTTTAGGCACTGTTCTAAACATATTCAAGACCTCAAAACCTCCTTTGTGAACCAATTTCTATATAGTTTCCAATACAGATTTACAGGCGTGCTGTTAGCATAAGTGGAAGTCAAACGCCAGCGGTTGAGCGTTAAACAGCCCACCAAAAGCAAATCTTAATTAATTTCATATAGTTTATTTATAAATTCAGCCGGCGGCAGAGGCCGGCTAATCAGATACCCCTGAATGATATCGCATTTTTCCTGTGTAAGATATGATAACTGGCTCTCAGTCTCTACTCCTTCAGCAACAACAATCAATCCTATTTGATGCGCCAGATCAATAATACTACCGGTAATGGCCGCATCAATACCGCCGACGGCAATATCGTCAACAAAGGCTTTATCCATTTTGAGAACGGTAATAGGCAGCCTTTTTAAATAAGTCAGCGATGAGTAGCCGCTGCCAAAGTCGTCAAGGGCAATCCGTACACCCATGCTTCTTAACTCACCCAACTTGCGGACATTATCTTCGAAGCGCTCCATCAAGACACTTTCAGTAATCTCAATCTCCAGATGCTCAGGAGGCAACCCGGTCTCTGCCAGCACCCCAGCCACTATGTCAACAAAATCATCTTGAATTAACTGGACAACTGACACATTTACAGACGCCCCTAGCCTTGTTTGACTGCTCACATAAAGCTCCTGGCTAAACGCGCAGGCTGTCTTGAGCACCCACTTGCCGATGCCCACAATCAAACCGGTTTCTTCGGCTAATGGAATAAACTTAAACGGCGGCACTCTGCCGCACTCAGGACTTTCCCATCTGAGCAGTGCTTCAAAGCTCTCAATCCGGCCGTTTGCTATATTATACTGCGGCTGATAATGCAGCCGCAGTTCTTGATTAGCGAGGGCCTGCCTTAAACTGTCCTCCATGCGGGTCTTTTCAGCTACAGCCTCATACATTGTCTGATCAAAGAATTTATAGGTACGTCTACCGGAGCTTTTGGCAGAGTACATGGCCGTATCAGCATTTCGGAGAAGTTCATCAATGCTTGTTCCGTCCTCAGGGTACATCGCAACGCCCGCGCTTGCTGTAGCATAAAAACGACGATTATTTATGGCAAAAGGCTGTTCAAATACCTTCATTAGTCTATCGGTAAAATCGCTGACAACCGTCCGCGCGCCCATACCGTGTAAAAAAACAATAAGCTCATCACCGCCCAGTCTGGCTACAACCCCGCACCCCTCCACCAGCGACGATAGCCTGCCGCCGATCTCGATCAGCAGCTTATCGCCCCAGGAATGACCATATGTATCATTAATAACCTTAAAATTATCAATATCGATAAAAATAAGCGCACCTTTAGTCCCGTCAAGCTCGCTTGCGGCTAAGACCTCACAAACCTTTTCCGTTAGCAGCGTCCGGTTCGGCAAACCAGTGAGAGAATCATAGTATGCCATTTGCCTGATTCTTGTTTCCTTCAGCTTGCTGTCGGTAATATCGGTAAGCGAGCCGGCAATTCGGACCGCCTTGCCATCATAATCAAATAATGCCCGGCCCCGTGCTAAGACCCATTTGTATTCACCACAGGCTGTTTTTATCCGGTACTCGGAAGAATAATAAGGCGTTTTGCCCTGCAGGTATTCTTCCAGCTTTGCTATCGATACAGCAGCATCATCCGGGTGGAGACGGGCTTGCCATCTTTCCAATATCTTTACAGACTTACCAGCAAAACCAATAATCTCATGACAGCGGTCTGACATTATTCCTATGCCGCTATTCAAATCAACATCCCACAAACCATCATTAGAGCCCTCGGCAACAAGGCGATACATCTCTTCATTTTGCCTGATTTTTTCCTCATTGAGGTAGAGTTCATTAAAATTTTGCCTCAGTTCTTCTTCCTGTGCAGCGAGCTCTTCATGAACGCCTGTCATCGCTTCATGCTGCTGCTGCAGCAATCGCTCTGTCTTACGGCGCTGACTGATATTGACCAAAAGATAGATCACTGCCATTACAAGGAAAAGGATTAGCGCACTTACGCCAATAACATGCTCTCTATCTAGTTCGTAAAAAGAGAACTTCTTCTGAATGATGACACTCTCAGGTGTCAACACTTGCGCCAGCGCCGGCTGCATTGAACCCAAGGCCAGGCAGGTGAGAACAGCTATAGATACCCGAATTGACAACTTACAAAACATTGTGCACCAGCTTCCCGTAATATTGTGCAATTGAAATGTCGCATTTTGTCTCCAGATACCATTATACAATAATTCACATCTTTGTTTAGTCAGTTTCTTCAGCTATATTAATTAAATTTTCTTTGTAATTTCACAAAGTCAATTAAGGTCAAAAAGTCAGTAAAGGTGAGTGCGGCTACGTCCGCTTTATTTAATAGCCAAAAAATCAGCCTACCAGGCCTAAAATCACCTGTTATTGCCATTAATCCGACTCCAATTAAGAACAGTTTTCTGCTAATATTTAACTGTAGACTTTAATAATGCATATCTCTCCAGGTAACCTCACATAATTTTTCTAAGGAGGTATAAATCATGAACAGCGAAAAATATACGCAGAAAGCGGCCGCTGCCATACAGGAAGCGCAACAATTGGCCGCCTTACACTACCATCAGGAACTAACAGCCAAACACCTTGCCCTTGCACTTGTCAAAGAGGCAGAGGGCATTATGGCTTATCTCCTGGCCCAGTTATCGATTGATGTCCGTTTGCTCACCGTTAAGCTTGAGCAGTTATTAAAAACCATTCCGTCTGTACGCGGCCAGGATAGCGGCTTACGGATGAATACCGCCATGGTGCGGGTGTTGGCTTTAGCCGAAAAACACGCCAAAGCCATGAGGGACGAATATATTAGTGTCGAACATTTACTTATGGCGATCACTGACGATGGCGATGCCGATTTGGTGAAAGTCTGCCGCGATTTCGGTCTGACTAAAAACCGTATCCAAGAGGTTATTGCCGAGTTTCGGCGCGGCCAGAGCATTACAACCGATAACCCTGACGAAAACCTGCAGGCGCTTACAAAATACGGCCGAGACCTAACTGAACTGGCCCGCCAGGGCAAACTTGACCCGGTGATCGGCCGGGACGAGGAAATCCGCCGGGTTGTCGAAATTCTCTCCCGCCGCACCAAGAATAATCCGGTACTCATTGGCGAACCGGGTGTTGGCAAAACAGCCATTGTTGAGGGATTGGCCCGGCGCATTATCGCTGGTGATATTCCTGAAACCCTGAAAAATAAGGCTGTGTATTCGCTTGATTTGGGAGCTATGCTCGCCGGCGCTAAATACCGCGGCGAGTTTGAAGAACGCTTGAAGACAGTATTAGGTGAAATCTCCAAATCCGAGGGCAAGATCATACTGTTTATTGACGAATTGCACACGGTTGTCGGTGCCGGGGCTGCCGAAGGCGCCATGGACGCCGGAAATATCCTAAAACCAATGCTAGCCAGAGGCGAACTCAGGTGTATTGGCGCAACCACGCTGAATGAATACCGTAAGCATATTGAAAAAGATGCTGCACTAGAACGCCGCTTCCAGCCTGTCATGGTAGACCAGCCAAGTGCCGAAGATACCATTTCCATTCTACGCGGCTTGAGAGAACGCTATGAGGTACATCATGGCGTAAAAATAAAAGATGCGGCGCTTGTCGCTGCTGCGGTTCTGTCTGACCGGTATATCTCTGACCGGTTTTTGCCTGACAAGGCCATCGACCTAATCGATGAGGCTGCTGCCAAACTCCGTACGGAAATCGATTCGATGCCCACCGAACTGGATGAGGCGCTCCGCCGTATTATGCAGCTTGAAATCGAGGAACAGGCGCTCAAAAAAGAAACTGATCCCTCATCAAAAGATAAACTCGGCCGTATCGGCCTGGAACTGGCTGGACTCAAGGAACAAGCAGACGCCTTAAAGGCCCAGTGGCAATTAGAAAAACAGGCCATTATCCGTCTGCGCGACCTAAAAGAAGAAATTGAAACTGTCCGCACTCAGATGGAAGCAGCCGAGCGGGCTTATGATTTAAACCGGCTGGCTGAACTCAAATATGGCCGATTGCCTGAACTTGAGAAGAAACTCAAAACTGAAGAAGAACAACTGACTCACAACCGTTCTCATAAAACCATGCTCAAAGAAGAAGTCGATGAAGATGACATTGCCAAGGTGGTCAGCCGCTGGACTGGTGTACCGGTAACCAAGCTCATGACCGGCGAGCGGGAAAAATTGGTCAACCTTGAGGCCATCCTCCACCACCGGGTCGTAGGCCAAGATGCTGCCGTGACAGCCATCAGTGAGGCGATCATCCGGGCCCGGGCCGGTATCAAGGACCCTAACCGCCCGATTGGATCTTTTATCTTCCTGGGTCCAACCGGCGTTGGCAAAACCGAATTAGCCAAAACCTTAGCTGAAGTACTGTTTGACGATGAGCGCAGCATGATCCGCCTGGACATGAGTGAATATATGGAGAAACATGCTGTTGCCCGCCTTATCGGTGCCCCGCCTGGTTATGTCGGCTATGACGAGGGCGGCCAACTGACTGAAGCTGTCCGCCGGCGCCCCTATAGTGTCCTCCTGCTGGACGAAGTAGAAAAGGCCCACCATGATGTATTCAATGTCCTGCTGCAGATCCTGGACGATGGCCGTCTTACAGACAGCAAAGGCCGTACCGTTGATTTCAAAAATACCGTTATCATCATGACTTCCAATATCGGTTCTCACGAGATTCTGAACAATGAGTTTACCGCCGCCAAAGAACGCGTGCTGGAACTACTGAAACACAATTTCCGTCCTGAGTTCTTGAACCGCATTGACGATATCATTGTGTTTAACGCCCTTACCGCCGCGCAGGTGGGTTTCATCGCCGCCATTATGCTGGAAACCCTCAATAAACGCCTACAAAAGCAGCTCAATATCAGCTTGTCCTGGGAGGATAGCGCCCTGGAACTGTTGTCCAGAGAAGGCTATGATCCGCAATTCGGTGCAAGGCCCCTAAAACGCTTAATTAGCCGCCTGGTTGAAACCGAACTAAGCAAGATGATTATTAAGGGTGAAGTACCTGAGGGCAGCAAGGTTAAGCTAAGCACTAACGCTGGAAAAATAACTATTAAAGTCCTTTCATAGACACCCACTATATAAGCACCTTTAAATCAGTTCTACTACAATCCCCGCATACGCCGGGGATTTTTTTCTAGGACTTTTGCACTAAACCACCATGACTTTAGGCTGATTGCATTCCACAAAAATCAACTTTATACTTATATTGCCAATTGTATGGTTTTTTTACTTATATTAAAGGGAGCTGGTAGTGTGTCAACCAGGATGATCGCCGTCAAAGAGTTGGTTTCCGGCATGGTTATCGGCGAACCAGTCCTGTCGGCCAGCGGCAAAACCCTATTGGGGAAAGATGTGGTTATCACCCCCCGCACCATTTCATTGTTGCTCATGTGGGATGTCAACAAAATCGTTGTCGTCGACGAAAGTACTACTCCTACATCTGAAAGCACTCAGGAACAGCCTGCTGCAGTTGCCGATCAGGGCAGTGTGACGGAAGAGTTCATCACCTTCTTTAAAGAGTATGACAGCGTGGTAACAACGGCCACCCAGTCTTTTGATTTCATCCGAAACAAGAATCAGATTCCGGTACAGGAACTTAAGGATACCTCCTTTAGCATCTACTCTACTGTACTTTCTACAGGCCCGGCTATCATGGACTATCTCTTGGTAAGCGACTACAATCTGGCCGACAAAGTGGCCCGCCACTCGGTTATGGTAGCCTTTATCAGCAGCATCATCGGGCGCAAACTTAATTTGGCCGACGAACAGATACATGTGTTGATTCTGGCCGGTCTCCTGCATGACGTAGGAAAACTGGTAATTGCTAAAGAGGCTGACGATCACCCCCATTCGCATGTCATAAACGGCGCCAAACTTCTCCAGCATGTACCGTCCATGCCGCAGGAAGTCCTGCTGAGCATCTTACAGCATCATGAATGTATGGACGGCAGTGGTTGTCCCTTAGGCTCCGTCGGGGATAAAATCCACCCCTATGCCAGAATCATTGCTGTTGCCGATTTCTTTCACCAGCAGGCCTATACCGGCGAACACGCTAATCCATTCCCTGTTTTAGAGTCAATGTCCAAAGAAATGTTCGGTAAACTTGACCAAGGCGTCTGTCAGCCATTTATCGGCCACGTCCGCGACTGCCTAATAAATTCGCCTGTACTCTTAAGCGACGAGCGCACAGGCCAGGTAATTTTCTTTAATGCCAATAAACTTGACCAGCCAGTAATTAAAACCGATACCGGCACAATCATTGATCTTGCCGCAACCAAACATATTTTTATCAAACGTCTCGTTAATCAGGAGTATTTAGCCAACGCCAATTAACACCAAGTGAGCATAACGCAAAAACGCAATGCCTGACCCCACACAACAAAAGGTCTGTTCTGACCAAAAAAACTCAGAACAGACCTTTCCTTATACCAATTTTCTATTATCTACAACTCGTTTGGCTTTACCTTCACTGCGTTCAATGGTACGCGGTGGCACCATCCGGACGTTGGCCTTAATGTTTAACACTGCCTTTAATTGGTTCTGGATTGTCTTTTCCAGGTTACTCAAGCCAGCCTCACCTAATTCTACATAACCCGCTTCAGTAGGTTCTACGAGAACGGTCAGTTCATCTAAATTGTTTTTCCGCTCAATTATCAACTGATAGTGCGGGGCAGTAGCCCCCATTTCCAGCAGAACACTCTCAAGCTGGGACGGGAAAACGTTAACACCGCGAATGATCAGCATATCATCACTGCGCCCGGTAACCCGTTTCATCGTCACTCCGGTTCGGCCACACGCACACGGCTTGCGCTCGATGGCTGTAAGGTCACGGGTGCGGTAACGCAGCATGGGCATACCTTCTTTAGTTAACGTGGTAATCACCAACTCCCCTACCTGCCCGTCAGGGAGTGTTTCGCCAGTCACTGGATCAATGATTTCCGGATAAAACAGATCTTCATGCAAATGGAGACCCTCCTGTAAGCGGCAATCGGTTGCTACGCCTGGACCAATGATTTCACTTAAACCATATACATCATAGGTGTTAACGCCAAACGCTTTTTCAATCTCCAGCCGCATACCGTCTGACCAGGCTTCAGCACCACAAAATATCGATTTTAGCGACAGGCTGCGCGGGTCGATCCCCTTTGCCTGCATTGCCTCAGCCAAATGCAACGCATAGGACGGCGTAACAACGATCGCCGTAACACCAAAGTCCTGCATCAACATGGCCTGCCGCACTGGATTACCCGACGAAGCCGGTACGATAGCGGCGCCTGCTTTCTCCGCGGCATAATGCATACCCAAACCACCGGTAAACATACCATAGTTAACAGCAACCTGAAAAACTGACTCGGGCTCCAGCCCACCGGCTACCAGCGTTCTGGCTAACGACTCTGCCCACATATCTAAATCGTTTTTCGTATAGGCCACAGCGGTAGGCCGTCCGGTAGTGCCGCTTGATGAGTGAAATCTGGCAATTTGTTTAAGGGGAACGGCGAGTAGACCGTAAGGGTAATTATCCCGCATGTCTTGCTTGGTCATCAGGGGTAGTTTTGTAATATCAGCAAGCGACTTGATATCTGCCGGCTTTACATCCACAGCTTCCATTTTTGCCCGGTAAAACGGAACATTGCGGTACACCCTGGCCACAAGCTCCTGCAACCGGCCAAGCTGTAGCTCCCGCATGGCTGCCACAGGCATTGTTTCTATCTCTTTATTCCAAATTGTCATTTACTAATCCCCTCTTCCTTAGATTTACCAGGCAGCCCTCCTAATAGCGCGGTCACCGGATAATAGAGCGCCTGAGCAATGACGGTGTTGGCTGCCGCCACGGTCAATACGACCGGCAGCATACCATAGAGATATACCGTAAGCGGTAGTCCAAGAATGAGTTTGGCCAGTGTTATAAACGTCAGGCCGCTGGCCAGTGTTCCACATAGAGCGCCAACCGCCGGCCGCAAATCCATACGCCCCACTTTCATGCTAAACGGCAGGCCAACGATAAGGGCGCACACGAAAGCGCCAACAGGTTCACTGATCAGGTTGCCATAAGGAAAAACTGATTTGGATGTAGCTAAGCACAGTGCTCCCGCCACCAGCCCGATGCTCATAGCCCGCCCGATAGATGGCCGGAACAGCACAATGGCCAGACAATACATAGCAATAATCCAATTAGGCGAAACCCCGGCAATGCTCGGGCTAACCAGCCTGAGAATTGCCCCAATGGCCAGCAGCATCGCCGATACCGCGGCCCACCGGAACCGCCCCTCCTGACCTGTTGTGATGGTTACCATTTCTGATTGCTTGTTTTCCACTCTAACTCCTCCTCGCAATTTTAAATAATGAACTGCCGGAATTGCAGAGAAGTCGTCAGCTGCTAGGCGCACTCGAGGACGGTCCGCGCGGCGTACAGGGGACGTACGTAAGCGGACCGCCCGGAGAGGGCAACAACGCAGATGGCGGCTTATCTGTAATTCTAAAATATTAGGCACAAAACATAAAAGGGGTGGTACGCTGAATGAAGCCCGCAGAAGCGACAACGCAGATGGCGGCTTATCCGCAATTCTAAAATATTAGGCACTAATAAAATATAAAAACCCCGTCTCTTTAACCATGCCTCAACATGATCAAAGGGACGGGGAATAACCCGCGGTGCCACCCTCGTTGGCCATGACAAATCATGGCCCGGCTTATCTAAGTACAGGATGAACCATCCGATACCCGCTTCCTGATAACGGCGGAAGAACCCCGACAGCTCCTACCCCGCCAATGCGGCTCAGGCTGTATCTCCCAGGCCCATTCAACATACCGGACGGCGCCAAACTCTCACTGTCATTGGCTCGCTGCAGCTTCCTGCATATGTTTACTCTTCCTGGTCATCGATGTTGGTTTTATCAGTATTTTGTATATAGCATACCAAGGGATAAACACAAATGTCAATAAGGAAAATGCAGGCAGGTGTTTTTATTTTGAAAGCGAACATTGTTTCTTATCTCCACTAACTTTAAAGAGGTGTAACCCATGCCTGTATGTATGTCTTTCTTTACCCTGCTAGTTGCTATTATGTTGTTATTCTCCCCAGCACAAGCGTCTGCCAGTATGCCAGCGACTCTGCCGGAGTCAGACGCACCGGTAGCGTCTGAGCTAAAGCTCTTCCAGCTAGACTATAAAGATGTTATCGCCATTGCTGTGGAAACACGGCTCCCGGCAGACAGTACAGCCGACCCCCTTACCTATAAACTAGAGCCAACGTACCAGGTAAATCAGCAAAGCGGCTTAGTTGAAGTAACACTGGCTGCACAGCCTACCCTCCCCGAACTAACAGGACAAACTACTTTCACTAAGACTATAGCTTCTCCCCGGTTAAAGCAGTTGACAATCACGGCTACCGCCGCCAACGAACTTAAAATAGCAGCTGCTTATAATAGTCAAACCACTAACGTACAGGTAACAACCGTAAAACGCAAACAGGTAAAACATCCTGACAACACTATCACATTTCGTACATACCTTGTTTTACGCTTTATCAATACCGCCCCCGGCACACCGCCTAAAACCATCGTTCTTGATCCAGGCCATGGCGGCACGGCATTAGGCGCAACCAGTAATTTTCTCTTTGAAAAAGAACTCAATCTTGACATCGCCCTCTTAAGTCGCGATCTATTCACGCAGCACGGCTATGATGTATACATGACCCGCACCAACGATTCCAATCCTAGCCTGCTTGACCGGGCTGATGCCGCGAATATCTTAGATGCTGATGCCCTAATCTCAGTCCATAACAATTCGATGCCTACAGACATGCCTGATGCTGCCAAGAAACTGTACCGGGGCACTACCGCGCTCTACAATTCATCTGCCCCCAAGCCGGCAAAAGAACTGGCTGCCCTCATCGCTGATCAGGTCGCCTGTACACTCCGAATCCCGCAGTACCCACTGCAGGATCGATCAGGCTTGGTTGTACTCAACTCAACCTGGGTTCCGGCTGTAATTGCCGAAATAGCCATGATGCCTCATCCACAAGACGCTAAGATGATTTCACAGCGGGTCTACCGCTTAGAAGCCGCTCAGGCGATCGTTAAGTCAACTGATACCTATTTTAAAATTAAAAGCCCCCCCCTGCCGGCCGGAACTCCTGCTACTGTGACTAACAACAGCCGTGCCGTGTCAGATGCAAACGGCACTCTTTATTACCTTGACTTAGCTGGTGATACCTATGCTAGTGCTGTGGAAAAAATTTACCGTCTTAATCCAGGTGAAAGTACCCCCACTATACTTAACGACGACGAAGCCTGGAACCTAAATATTTCCGGGAAATACTTATACTACAGTAATTGGTCTGATAATCACCGCATCTATAGACTGAGCCTTGACGGCACGGAAAAAACCAAAATAACCGACGCCCCCGCTAACCAAGTAACAGTAGCTGGCGAATGGCTGGTCTATATAAAATGGACCAACAGCCGGTCAGCGCAAGACAATAATATTTATAAAACATCGCTGGACGGCAGTATAACACAAAAAATCAATAGCGACCAATCAGAAAACCTCAGTATTATTGGCGACTGGGTATATTACCTTAATGCCTCTGACGGCTACAAAATGTACAAAGTAAAGCTTGACGGAACCGGCCGCACTAAAATTTGCGACGATCAGGCAGTGTTTATGGCGGCTGCTGGCAACACCCTCTATTATAGTAATTATGATGACGGAGAAAGACTGTATGCGATTGGCACCGATGGCCAGAATCGCGTTAAACTAACCGATGACAAAGCAGGTTTTATTGCCGTTGCCAATGGCACTATCTACTACACCAACACCTCTGCTAATCATGCCCTATATAGTATAAAAGCAGCCACTCAAAACCGGCAGATGATTTGTGATTTGGGTGTGGGACCACTCCCGATTACTATCGTAAATAATACCCTTTACTATAATCGATTGTTTTTTCGGCCTTAAGGCCGATTCTTCAATATTACATTCCCAAGGAGGACCCTTCTCATGTTTTGTACCCGTTTTTCCAAACGCTTGCCGGCAGTGCTGGCAGGCATAACACTGGCAGTAGGCTGCTTGACTCAGCCTGCTATGGCCAATCAGCCAGAGTCGTCACCCGGCTACTTTGCTCTTCAACCGTATAAGCTGCCTGCCAAGCCCACTGCACTTGATAAAAAACTGCTGGCTGCTATGGAGGAGTACAAGGTTGTCGGTCTGTCGGCTACAGTATTTCGCGATAACAAAGTTATATGGAGCGGGGGTTACGGCTGGGCTGACCTCGAGACCGGGCGTACAGTAGCGCCTGATACCTTGTTTAGGATGGCTTCACTATCAAAGATGGTAACAGCTACTGCCCTCATGCAACTTTACGATCAGGGTAAATTCGGTCTTGATGACGATATCAGCAATTACCTTGGGTATCAGGTAAGAAACCCCTTGTATCCTACTGTAAAAATTACATTTCGCCAACTCCTAACTCACACCTCAAGCATTATTGATAGTGGGGCTTATGACACCATCGTCGAATCAACCCCGTCCCTGCTGCAAGAGCTTGATCTCAAAGACATACTTGTCCCCGGGGGACAATATTATAGCTCAGCCACCTTTGCCGATTATGCCCCCGGTTCATGCTTTAGCTATTCCAATTTTGGTACAGGGATCGCCGGTTCGCTTGTTGAGAAAATTTCCGGCATACCCTTTGACAAGTACTGCAGTAAATTCATTTTTAAGCCGCTCAATATGGATGCCAGCTTTGAACCTGCTGACATTAAAAACTGGAAAAACATCGCTACTTTATATAGACCGGACGAACAACTTACTAATTTCCGGCCAACCAAAGACGCTTACGGCGGCGCCAAACCAGCGCCAACGGCAATTACCGCTCCCCTGGGTAGTGCACTCGGCCGCTCTCCTGCCGGCGGACTACGTTCCAGCACGACTGATTTCTCCAAGTTTATGCAAGCCCATATGAACGGCGGCACCTATAACCGTACCCGCATCCTTAAAGCTGATACCGCCGATCTTATGCATAGTATGCAGTGGTTTGGCTACAGCATGGACGGCTTTTATAAACAAAAGGGGTTGAACTTTCACATTACCGATGACTTAGTGCCAGGTAAGCGTTTGGTCGGCCACTCAGGTGAAGCGTACGGTCTTTCAAGTGATGCGTATTATGATCCTGACAGTAAATTTGGTGTAGTATTTATGATGAATGGTGCTAATCTCACTGACGCCAATCCGTATTACAGTGTCGAGAATTCAGTCGCTAAAACCTTATTTGATACCTTTGCCCCTAAAGGCAGTAATAAACCCAGGCAGATAAAGGCTAAAGCAAACGCTGGCTTTATTACTGTCAACGACCGCAAAATATTGCTGCCGGTTCCTGTTGCCATTACGAAATCAGGCAAGTCCCAGAACCTTTTCCTGCCAGCCATCTCTACAGCCGATGCTCTTGCCACCGGTATTAATCAGCAAGGCAACACAGTTACTTTTACATATGGACAAAAAAAAGCAGTCCTAACGGTAGAACAATCCTGGATAACAGTAAACGGCACAACACTTGCGCTGCCGCAGCCCCCCTATAAGCAGAACGGACAGATACTGGTTCCTGTCCGCGAGCTGGCTGATGCTCTTAACATTAATGCAAAGCTAAGCCTATAACAACACAATACTACTTGTCCCCCACCTGCCAGTTTACCTGGCAGGTTTTCTTTTTCTATTATGAACCTATACAACGCGCTAAAGTATTTTGCAGGCGGGTGGTGTGTTGGCAAAAGCGGAAGTCAAGCGCCAGGGTGGAGCGTTGTTAACACACCACCGGCCTGCGCCTGCAAACTTCTTTACTTCAGAATATATAGGCTCTTCATAACCTGTTTTTCAAATTCCGTGAACACGTATAACACGCCGCCAGCCGCAACGGTCAGCTTTTTTAGAAAACCGTCATCAGTGTCAAGTCCAATACACAAAAAACCGTAGTTTGACTGTTTAATCTCACTCGCAGCAGACATCGCCTCAGTCAGCGGATTGGCTGTTTCCTCATATTTGCGGCTGGGTATGCCGTCAGTAATGAGTACCAGCAGCGGTTTTTCAGCCTGCTGTTCCCTAAGATAATCCAATGAGCGCCTTATCCCCAATGCCAAAGGGGTCGCGCCATAAGGCGTAATCGTATCAAAAGCACTAAGCGCTGCCTGCCTGCTGACAGTAAACGGTTTAAGCACCTCTGCCCGGTTATCCTGAAATGTAACCAGGCTAACCCTGCTGCAGCCGCCGCGCATGATTTCCTCGGCCAAGTATTTGGCAGCTGCCAGTCTCGGACCGGCCATACTGCCACTGCTGTCGGTTAGAAGGCAAACATCATAGGTGCGACGCGGGCGGCGAGTCACAAAGCGAAGATCAGCCGGATGAATGCGCAGCCGGCTTTCCCGCCCCTCAGTGATCAGGCGTGATGCGGCCGCCGTAACCGTAGCCGCTACATCAAGCCCGGCTGTACAACAATGGTTATCCCCGGCAATCAACTTCCCGGCTGAAGACTGATAGTGCTGTGTGATCCTGCTATTTTTCGCAGTACTCTGCCTGTTCCTTACGAAGGCGATGGCCTGCTTCAAGCTGTCCGACAGACCTGGTGCGTAAAAGCTGCTATGCTGCGGTGTTGCGTCTGCTGCTCCTTTTAATCCCCGGTCGTAAGGTTTTGCGTAATCCCCAGGATTTTCTTTGATGCTAACAAGCGTCTGACCTGTACAAAAGCTGTTTTCTTGCTTTCGCCCTACTGAAGGAAGCGGCGCGCTGTCCCGGTCAGGCGATGGTGCTTCCATACGGGAACTCATACTAGCTGATGCATTGGATCCCTTATACTGTTGCTCACCTGACGCTTGGCCGGTAAGCAGTGAGTCGGTCTGATCGGTATAGGGGCTAAGGTCGGCCTCACTGTCAGTTGAATCAACACAAGAAATTTGTTCATTACACCTTAGTTCTAAACCGGCGTTAAGTATGGCTGTTTCAACGGCAGCAACGATATAAAATAAACATACACTATGCGCATATGGCAGCTTGATCGCAAGATGAACATGGTTTTCATGGACCCGGCGCAGTGATACCTTCTGCCCGCCTGTCAATGCTCCGGTGATTCGACCGCCGCCGGCCGCAGTCTGGATATCAATCAAATCAGGGCTGACCAGCCCTCTACAGGCTACATCTGCTTGCTCACCTGCCAGCCTATGATAAAATTCCACAGCTTGACACACATACCTGGCGGCAAGTACATGATCAACAGTTCCGCACTGGTGGAAGATATCCAGGTGACAGATAGCGCCGCTGTCTTGACGGTGGTAAAATACCTGCCCTGCATCAGCATTGACCATGATCTGAACATGCTCAGGGCTCTGCGAATTAAAAGCATGTACTTTGGTACTGAGGACAGCGCTTTGCCCCAACCGTACTCCACGCCCTTCCTCAAGAGCTTGTCCCACGACAGCTGCCGGCACGGTCAACCGCACAAAAGGCAGCCGGGCAAGACTAAGGTTCAACCCCTCAGCCATGGGAATGAGTATCCCTGGTTACAAGCTGGTCGTCAGGCAAGCTGGTAATAGGTATGGCAGGCTTAGGCGGAGCAATGATTGTAGTGTCAAGCGGGTCTACTATACGGGTTGTCCCGCTCGATCCACTGCCACTACCACTCCCAGTATGTTCGCCGGTGGGCATATAGGGCCATTTCCCCAGCATGGCGGCTAACCGCATTTTAAAGGCTGTCCAAAGTTCTGTCCAACGGGATACTGTCCGCGCAACAATCGGCATTGTTCCAGCAGCTTGTTGTACCTGATGCTCCTGGTTTTGTAGTAAACCTGTAAGATACGCTATAATCGCGTTAATAGTATCGCTGCTAACCCTGTGCGCCAACGCCAATGGGACCACTTGAACCAAATCGGCCACAGTTGCGTTGGTTCGTCCACTCAGTAGTGCGATCAAACATGCAGCCGTCTCCATAGCCTGAGCCCCGCGTAAGCTCTCCAGCTTGAAGTCTATATAGATTTTTGCCAGTGCTTGCCGGAGCTCCGGGCTTACAGCGCAATCAGCCAAAGTACCCATCAGCCGCCCAGATACTGTTTCAACCGCTAATTGATTGTTTCGTCCGGCCAAAATGTCAACTACAGCCTGGTAATCATCAGGCCGCCCCATTACCACAGTTAAGTCAAACCGGTCGGCAAGCTGTTTTCTAATACGGCTGAGAGGACCCGGATCTTCATCAGGATTGGATGCCGCCCATATACTCACCGAGACCGGCAGTTCCACAACTGGCAAACCGGGCTCTTCAATCTGGATTCGCCCGGGTCTGGTTCCCATGACGTCCAACAATACATCCGCGACTTCGGGCGCAGTATCGGCAAGCCTGTTAATTTCATCAATAAAAATAATGCCCCGATGTGCCTGTGGGATGGTACCCGGCAAAAGTGCCGCCAAAGGATTCACCGGATCTGTTAGCTTGGCAAGGTCAATACTGCCGACAATAGAGCCCACTTTTGCTGCCTGTGATATTTCAAGAAAAGGACGGGGAACCGTCTCTTCCCCGATCGCTTGAATCTCCGCCTGCGACAAATGGCGGTGAAAGGGGCAATGCGGTATCGCAGGATCGCAATTATACAGGCAGTTCTTTATGCGTTTAATCGGCGGCAGCAGTTCCCGCGCCGCCCGGATGATTGTTGTCTTGCCTGTGCCGCGCAGCCCTTCGGCCTGAATATGAAACGGGCGGTCATTTATCAGCGCTGCCACCGACATTTCAACCACCCGGAATAAATCCTGATTACCGCTGTGACGGATAAGCCGATAATACAGACTCATACCACTTCGCCCCCTAGGTTTTTTTCTTATTATGTATTGTTCCCGTGGGGCAGACTTGCATGCAAAAAAAGAGCGAGTCTACCAGCTACCGAGGGTAGTGACCAAAAAATTCGGTCCTTGCGAAAAGGTACGATGAGGTAAACAATAAGGTACTCTTTTTACCACAAAAATACACCTCTCATGTAACATAGTTTTACTATACGACATAAGAGGTGCTTTTTCTTTTCTGTCCCATTTCATGGTGTCAGACTACAAGGTCTATACCTTCTTTAATTATCTTCTGCCCACTAGAACGACGATTCGATTGCGCCTACCGGGCACAGGCCGGCACACGGGCCTATTCCAACACATTTTTCAGGATTGATCTCGTATTGGGTTTCGCTTGCAAAAACCGCATTGTACGGGCAAATTTCGGCACATTTACCGCATTTGATACACTTGTCATTTATCTTACGGGCGACAGGTAGCCCAGCCAATCTTCTTTGTACACTTTTCCAGGCATCTCCATATTCCATGAATTCACAGGCTTTAAAAAACGCCTCTTTTCCAGATACCTTATAGACGATATGCAACGCAGCGTCGATCCCGGCCGATACCCCTGCAGCCGTAATAACGCTGCCGTTATCAACAAACCGGTCACTCTTATTAAGAGTAATAGTGGGTTCAATTGCAAGCAAAGACTCATAACACATATGATGGGTAACCGCAGGCAATCCTGCGAGCAACCCTGCTTTGGCAATAAGTATGGCCCCACTGCATACAGAGAGAGTTATTTCTGCGTTCTTACTCTGTGCCTGTATCCAATTGATTAGATTCGGATTACCCAAAAGTTCCGGCGTCACATTGCCACCAGGGATAACTATGATATCTGCCTGGGGACAATCTGTGAAGCCATATTCGGCTTTAACTACTAAACCAAAAGAAGCATTAACATCGCCTTTACTTTCACTGACTGTAAACACATCATACGGCGCATAAGGAGCATCAAAATTCACAGCAGAAAACACCTCGTAGGGTCCAACAAAATCCATTGGTTCCACACCAGCATACAACAGTATTCCAACTTTTTTGGTTAATCCGGTGCTATCCATTCTCGAAGCCTCCATCATTAATATTCATCCGTGCACGTGATAGTTATATTACACCATACAAACTGCCATTAGAAAAAGAGCCAGATTTCAATGAGCGAGGGAGGCCAGATGTTACAAAATCGCAGTAATAACAGTAAGAAAATTTCCTACTAATAAATCAGATTATTCCCGCTTCTGTGAAAAATACGTTTATGCGATAATGTGAATGAACATATTCATATACATAAAGGGGTGATTGTTTAAAAAGGTTCCAGTAATCTGCGAGTAACTATCGCAGGAGAGTAAGACAGAAAAGGAGTTATATCATGTTTGATTTTATGCAACCGGCACCTCATATCAAGCGCCTGTCTGACGCTGAAATTGCTTCGCAGTACCCCAAGTACCGACTGCAAGTATTTCTTAGTATCTTTTTTGGTTATGCATCCTATTACCTAACCCGTAGCAATTTCCCGCTGGCAGCGCCTCATCTCATCAAACACCTGGGCTTTACGGTCGCCGATATCGGCAACGTACGGGCTGCGCTTGGCCTGGCGTACGGTCTAAGTAAATTTGTTATGGCCACTTGGTCTGACCGATGCAATCCCCGCTATTTTATGGCTATCGGTCTTATTATGTCCGGCATTGTAAATTTTTTCTTCCCTTGGGCTACTACAGTATCCGTAATGTGGGTTCTCATGTTCCTGAACGGCTGGTTCCAAGGCATGGGCTGGCCGCCAAGCGGCCGTACCATGACTCATTGGTTCTCGGTAAGCGAACGTGGCACCAAAATGGCCATCTGGAACTGTGCTCATAACATTGGCGGCGGTCTCATCGCCCCCATTGCGCTGTTTTCTCTCAGCACATATGGATGGCAGGGAATATTCTATGTACCTGGCCTGATCTGTATCCTTTTAGGTTTTGGAGTTATGGCATCGCTACGGGATACACCACAGTCAGTAGGTCTGCCGTCCATTGAGGAATACAAAAATGATTATCCCTATGTCGCTAAAGATGTCGACATCGAAAAAGAACTGACTGTAAAAGAAATCCTCTTTAAGTACGTTTTAAACAACAAATATGTATGGCTGATTGCCATCGCTAATGCCTTCGTATATTGTGTTCGCTACGGTATCCTCGACTGGTCACCAACCTATCTTATGCAGGTCAAAGCAATGTCCTTTAAAAATAGCGGCTGGGGCTATTTACTTTATGAATTTGCCGGTATCCCCGGAACCTTGCTGGCTGGTTGGATGAGTGACAGATTCTTCCACGGCCGCCGTTCCCCTGTCAGCATCATCTTCATGGTAGGTGTACTGATTGCCACCTATATCTACTGGCAAAATCCGGCCGGCAACCCGCTGGTTGATATCATCTGCATGATCTCGATCGGTTTCCTTATCTATGGACCGGTTATGCTAATCGGGGTCAGCGCCCTGGACATGGTACCCAAAAAAGCCTCAGGCACCGCAGCCGGATTTACGGGTTTGTTCGGTTATCTGCTGGGTACAGTAGGCGCTAGCTCCGGCATGGGCTATATAGTAAAAGCCTACGGGTGGAATGCTGGTTTCTATCTGCTAATGGCCTCTAGTATCATAGCAATTTGCTTCCTTGCCTTCACTTGGAACTTCAAACCTACTATTGAAGATAAGAAGGCTGTATAAAGACCCTTATCTTCATTAAAGCCACTAATAAACTCCTTTCAGAATCCTAAAACCCCTTGGTTTAACCGCAACGGCTACAACCAAGGGGCTTTTTGATATTACCGGTTCATACTAGGCTATGTTACAATAAGATCACAATTTAAGGTGCTGCGGAAGTAACAAAACTCTGGAGGTAGGGGATATGATGAATCATAGCATGAGCTATAACATAGTCATCTGGCACAGCAAGAAAATGCCGAATGAGCAGGAAGCCGCAACAATTTATGAAAAAATACTACAGGGCAATCAGGAAGACTTGGAACCATCTAACGATATTGACACTTTTCTAAAGGAACTTCAAGAAAAGTACCCAGCTTTTGAACAACTGCAAAATGACGATATGGAAAAATGCCCTTGGGAAGGCCCTTTCATTACATCGGACTGTTATGTTATTTTGCCATTAAAGAGAGAATGGGGTCAATTAGTAAAAATGCTAGTAAGCAGAGCTCTCAAACATAACCTTATTTACTACGATCCGCAAAACAAGGTAGTGTATCATCCGATTGCTGCATTCTCTTGGTTAAAGAAACTGCGTCAGCATGTAATGCCGTGATCCTGAGCTTGGCTGGTACATAAGTTTCCTTGTCTTTACCCTTATAGTAATAACAAAGGCAAAACACAGGGTTGCCTTTATTTTCGAACAAGCCCTTTGCTTATTGCAAAGGGCATTTTTAACAACAGAAATGTATACTGAATACATTTTATCCATAAAAAGGATAATTGTGACTAATAAAGAATAAATATAAATAGAGAAATATTACAAGGAGGTTTTACCCATGGCAGATATCTTTTACAAATGTGTGGAATGTGGTTGGCTTCTTGAGGCAGCGGAAGGGAAGAAACCAGAGACCTGTGAAAAATGTGGCGGTAAAGCTACAATTGTTTCTGTAGCTCAACAACCAGGACAGTTTGGATGTGTTGGTAAATAAGTATACTATCTTCTTCAGAATGACCCTTTGCTAATTGCAGAGGGTCATTTTTAGCATACACTTCCCATTCACCTCAGGCTTCTTTTCGCCGTGTTTGATTTACAATCCTACCCTTTTGAATTTCGAGAACCATATCCACATCCCGGATGGTATTTAACCGATGCGCGATAATAAACGTGGTCCGTCCCTGCATGATCGTCCGCAAGGCTGCCTGGATATGCCCCTCGGTCCGGGTGTCAATATTGCTGGTAGCTTCATCCAGCACCAAAATAGAGGGATTAGCTAAAATGACCCGGGCAATGGCTAACAGTTGCTTCTGCCCCTGGCTCAGATTGCTGCCATTTTCCATCAACACTGTATCATATCCCTGGGGAAAGCGTTCAATAAAACCTGCCGCATTAGCCTTCGCTGCCGCGGCCGCCACCTCCTGGTCTGATGCTCCCGGCCGGCCATAGCGGATGTTATCCCGGATGGTACCGGAAAACAGGTAGGTATCCTGCAGTACAATACCAAAGCAGCTTCTCACGCTGTCCCTGGTATATTCCCGGATATCGCGGCCGTCAATGGTAATGGCCCCGCCGGTAACATCATAAAACCGGGTTAACAGGTTGACGATGGTAGTTTTGCCGGCACCGGTCGGTCCGATAAATGCAACACTACTGCCAGCCTCGGCAACAAAACTGACCTCATGTAAAATCGGCTGGTCCGGTCGATAGCCAAAAGATACTTTTTCAAAGCTCACCTGTCCCCGGGGCTTGTGCAGCACTACCGCCTGGGGCAGGTCCGGCGGTTCTTCACCGATATCCAACAGCTCTAAAACCCGCTCTGCGCCGGCAACCCCGGAATGGAGCATATTAAAGGTATTGCCCAGGTCATTGAGCGGCCGGACAAACTGGCGGGAGTACCCTAAAAAACTGGCGATAACGCCGACGGTAATCCCCTGGTGCACGGCCAAGATACCGCCTCCGATGGCGATAGCGGCAAAACCCACGTTATTGATCACATTCATGATAGGCATCAAAAAACCGGACCAGATTTGCGCCTTAAGCCCCACCTGGCATAACCGGTCATTGATCTGGTTAAATTCCGCGATGGCTTGGTCTTCATGATTATAGGCCTTAATCACTTCAATGCCGCTGATGGTTTCCTCAGCATGGGCATTTAAACGACCAAGCTGAGCCTGCTGCTCCTTAAATAACTGGCCGGTCTGCCGGGAAATTACCCGGGTCAGCAATACAACGAGTGGCACGGTAATCATTGCCGCCAGCGTAAGCAGCGGACTAAGGCTCAGCATCATGGCCAGCGAACCGAGGATGGCAATAGAACCGCCCATTAACTGGCTGGAAGAATGGGAAACAGTCATGCTCACTTGATCAATATCATTGGTAAACCGGCTCATAACTTCTCCATGACCCTGGGTGTCCAAATATACCAGCGGTACTTTCTGTAGTTTGGCAAACAGTTCCTGGCGCAGGCCAGTCACCAGTCGCTGGGACACCCCCACAATGAGCCAGCCCTGACCGGCGGCCAGCACCGCAGTACCGGTATAGGCAGCCAATAACAGGTAGAGAACTTGCGCCAACTGGTCGGGGGGTTCGCCGCGACCATAGGCGGCCACAGCATCCACCGCCACACCGATAAGATACGGGCCCAATAATGCCAAAGCTGCTTCCAGCAGCACCAGGCCAAAAATAAGGGCCAGTTGACCTTTCTCTTGACTCAGATAACGCCACAGCCTGCCAAGGGTTTTCCAAAAATTCTGCGGTTTGACGACAGTCCCCCGGTTGCCCCGGCCCAGTCTCCTGCTGCCACGGAAGGAGCCGCTATAGGCACTTGGCTTGGGAGTCTCCTGCCGGTTTTGCTCTGTCATCAGCAGCCCTCCTTGCCTAACTGGGATTGGCAGATTTCCCGGTAGACGTCACAGCTTGCCACCAGCTCCTCATGCCGCCCGGCCCCCACCAGTTTTCCCCCATCCAGTACTACAATTTTGTCTGTATCCATTACGGAAGAAATCCGCTGGGCAATAATAAAGCAGGTTAATTCCGCCGTATAGGTTTGCAAGGCTTGTTTGATCCGGGCCTCGGTGCCTAGGTCCACCGCGCTGGTGGAATCATCCAGAATTAGAATGGCTGGTTTGCGCACCACCGCCCGGGCAATAGCCAGCCGTTGTTTTTGACCGCCGGATAAATTTACACCGCCCTGCCCGATCCGGGTTTCATAGCCTTCCGGAAAATCAACGATGAAATCATGGGCTTGAGCGATACGGGCCGCAGCTTCAATTTCTGCCTGGGTTGCCCCCGCTTTTCCCCAGCGGAGGTTATCTAGTATACTCCCGGAAAATAAAAGAGCCTTCTGAGGAACAATCGCCATCCTTTCCCGCAGCCTCCGGGGGTCCAGCCTGCGGATATCCTGCCCGTCCAGCTTCACCACCCCGGCAGTAGGTTCATATAAACGGGGAATCAATTGAACCAGACTGCTTTTCCCCGCGCCTGTCGGCCCAATGATACCTATTGTTTCTCCCGGCAAACAGGTCAATGAAATATTGTCGAGAACAAGTGCCGACCCGTCATAGGCGAAGGAAACCCCTTCAAAGTCAATCCTGCCCTGAAAAGAGCCAGGTTGTTCCTCCCCTGTATCCTCATCCGGAACCCCTTCTGCCGCTAATACTTCACCGATGCGCCGGGACGAAACCCGGGCCCGGACAAATACATTGAAAACCAGAGAAATAATGACCAGGGCGTATAAAATTTGCGTCATATAATTAATAAAGGCAATAATATGGCCAACCTGCATCTGACCGTTGTGAACCCCGCTGCCACCCAGCCAGAGGACGGCCACGATTCCCAGATTCATAGTCAGGGCGATACTGGGCCCGAAAACAGTCATCGTCCGCATAGCGGTAACTGACCGCTCCTGAAAGCTGGTATTTACGTCCCTGAACTTAGTTTGCTCATAGACAAAACGGTTAAAAGCCCTTACCACCCTGACCCCGGCAATCGTCTCTCGCACCGCCCGGTTCATCCGGTCTAACGCCTCCTGAACCTGCAGAAACAAGGGATAGCCCACCCGCATATTGATAAAAATCAGCAACCCCACCACCGGTACGACGATGGCCAGCACACTGCCCAGGCGGGGGTTTAAGCTGACCGCCATAATCAGACCACCGATACCAAGGAGAGGAGCCTTCAGAGAGATCCGCATCATGCCATTCACCAGAGACTGGATCTGAGTTACATCATTGGTCAACCGGGTTACCAGGGCAGCCCTGTCGAACTTGTCAACCACTGCAAATGGCAGTGTCTGAATCTTTTCATATACCTGGCTTCTCAGCTCTGTGCCCACCCGTTGGGAGACTGTGCTGGAAATAATATTGCGGGCGGTAGCCGCCAAGGCCCCTATCGCCGTAACCAGCAACATGACCCCGCCCAAATAAAGTACATAATCAATGTCCCGGTTGGCCACCCCGATATCGATAATGCTGGCCATAATAGTCGGCTGCAGCAAATCGCACAATGCCTCCAGCATCACAAACAAGGCCGCCCCAGCAAAATGCTTCCAGTGTTTTTGCCAGTAACTCTGCCAATACTTCATGCCAATGCCCCTTAGAAGAATTGTTGTATTATATTATTATAGCACAAAGATTTTTACTCGTTTTTGAACAGCCTGGGGTTTATCCACAAGCAAGAAGGTATAGATCAATAATCTATACTTCTTATAATCTTCCGTGCACGTAATAGTTATATTACACCATGTAAACTGCTATTAAAAAAGAGCCAGATTTCAATGAGTCCAAGGAGGCCAGCTATTTCAGAAGGGGGGAACCTGAATGCAAAAGAACCTTAGAACCTCTGCCTATTTCAATTGGCAGGGCCAACTAATCACCAGCCGCTCCATTCTCCTATCGTATTTTGTCGAATTAATTAATTTCTTGACAAATTTATAATATAAGTACTAAGATATAAAGTAACACCAATTTACAAAAAAGCTAATAGTTGGCAAACTTATCGAAAGGTAAGGACGCAAAGCTATGGGTCTAAGGACATCGTCTATGACTGCCAGGTTGCAATTTAATTGTAATTCGTTTATGGCATCAGTCTGTCCGCAGATTGATGCTATTTTAATTTATGTGAAAAAGCGGTTACAGGCGAAGTGATATGCTGAAAGAGTATTCCATCCTTTTACTATAGCTTATAAATAAGAGAGGCGGGCCTATGCAAAAAGTTTCTGTCAAAAATTTAACCGAAGGAATGACTACATACACACGCCTGTGCACTGCAGACGGTCGGGTGCTGTTGGGCAGCAGTATCCGTCTGAGTTCGAGTTATATCAAAAAAATACAGAATTTTGGAGTTCTCAATTTATTTGTAACTAACCCAATTATTGAACGCATTGGCTTAGTCTATGAGGAAACTCTGCCTGAAGATAAAAGAACGGAAGCGATCAGCATCCTGAAAACCTCTTTTGACAATGCCAAAGAGGGAAAACTCATTGATGTACACAGTATTTACATTATGGCAAAGACAATCATTGAAACAGTAAGAAGCAACCAGCTCATCCGGTTGGATACGACAGTCACCCCTGACGATTATGTTTACAGCCATTGTATAAATGTGGCGGCACTGGCCGCGGTTATCGCCAGTGATATGGAATATAGCTCAGCGAAAATGCACGAACTTGTTATGGGCGCCTTACTGCACGATATCGGCAAAGTTCTGGACAATGGCAGTGCCAGCGATGAGGACCATCCGAGAAAAGGCTTTGAATATGCCCGAAAACTCCGGGACTATTCCATCGTTGCGAGTCATGTGATATTTCAACATCATGAGAAGATTGACGGAACAGGTTATCCCCGGGGGCTCAGCGGGGATCAGATACATGAATATGCCAGAATTACGGCAGTGGCAGACGCCTATGACACCATCGTGTCCGATTTTCAAAAAGGGCCGGCACTTTTGCCGCATCAGGCCTATGAAGCAATCATGTCTATGAGTGGAACTTATTTGGACAAAGAAATTGCCGATATATTCTTAGCCAAAGCACCGCTATATCCGCTGGGCACGTTTGTTGTCCTTGACAGCGGCTTTATCGGCGTAGTCACCGAAGCCAGGCCAAAACTGCAGGCAAGACCGACAGTAACGCTTATTACCGATGCACAGGGAATATTCCAGGATGAATGGATAGAAATTGAATTAACAAAGAACTTAACGAGCTTCATTAATTATGTGATGTCGGAGAAAGAAGTAATCGATCTGACAAAACTATATGAAAACAGGTCCTCTCACCGCAAGTAGTGGTAAGAGGACCTGTTTATTGTGAGGGCCTGTATGTATTAGAGAGTTTTATCGCCGGGGTGCCAGTCAATGGGGCACAGACCGCCGGTTTGCAGGGCACTCAGTACCCGTATCACTTCCTCTACGCTGCGTCCCACGTTCAAATCACTGACAACCTGATAGCGGAGTATGCCTTCCGGATCGATGATAAACAGACCTCTGAGGGCAATTCCTTCCTCTTCAATCAGAACACCGTAATCACGGGATACCCGCTTGGTAATATCAGAAGCCAGCGGATAGTTAAGATAACCGCCCAAACCGCCGTCCCCCCGGGAAGCCTTGATCCAGGCCCGGTGCGAATACACGCTGTCAGTGCTCACACCAAGTACTGAGGCCCCCAGACTTTCAAATTCAGCCAGCCTTGTGTTAAAGCCCAAAATTTCAGTTGGGCAAACAAAGGTAAAGTCAAGCGGATAAAAGAACAACACCAGCCATTTCCCCTGGAAATCCTCCAGTTTGGCAACCTGGTCAAGGGTTTCCATGTTATAGGTAGTTGTCATAGCAAAACCGGGGGCTTTTTGACCAATTTTAACAGACATACACTCACGCGCCCTTCATTGATAATGTTTATTAGTTAAATAATATTATTAATTTCCAGTTTTGTCAATTGCTTCTTCAACTATTTTAACCGGTATCCCGGCGACAAATACGCTCGCTCGCACACCTGTCGTAGCTGACGCTGCTGGCTCTGTTCTGTTGTTGCCTGAGGACTGGGATATTGGGCAGTTATTGGTAGATCGATCAAACCGAACGGTTATTATTTTTTTTAAAAAAGGTAGTAATGAGCGCAGGAAAATTTAGGTTATCGTAGAATTATTATTAAATAAGATTAAATCATCCACAATATGATGATATTTAATCAAGATTTGTTGGATAAAGTCAAAGAAATGCTGTTACTTAACGAAATAAAGAATTTAGCGAGAAAAAAGAATATAATACACAGGAGGCTAGATACTATGAAACAGATTACTGTAGGTGATTATGCGCCCGACTTTGTGCTCAAAGACAATCGTGGTCAGGAAGTGCGATTATCTGACTACCGGGGAAAAAAGGTATTGTTATCCTGGCACCCGCTTGCCTGGACTAGAGTTTGCGCCGAGCAGATGAAATCTCTGGAGGCTAATCATGAAGAAATGGAAAAATATAATACAGTGCCGTTAGGGTTAAGTGTTGATTCTTATCCGAGCAAAAACGCGTGGGCTAAGGAACTTGAGATTACCCGGACCAAACTTCCTGCCGACTTCTGGCCGCATGGCGAAGTCGCACAGACATATGGGCTGTTTCGCGATGCTGAAGGGTTTTCCGAACGAGCCAATGTCCTGATTGACGAAGCAGGAAAAGTACTTTGGGTAAAGGTGTATCCGATTCCCGAACTACCGGATATCAACGAGGTGCTTGCCGAGATTAGGCGTTAACTATAATTTAATGTTTTGTACGAAAGAAGACCTGGAATGTAACCATTCCAGGTCTTCTTCGTTTTGGGGTCACATTAACTTAATGCAGGTAGTCACTACGCCTCACTCAAGCGCCTGCTTCCTTTGTACAAACCAAGAAAAAGAACTCCCAATCAAAATAATTAACAAGCTTGCTGCCATGCCGGTGTACAGCGGATTGACAGAAAGCGATAAAAGGGAATAGCCGGTAATAGCGAACAGCGTACTCAGTACCATCGAGGAAATCGCCCATTTTTTCTTTAAAGCGCCTGGCAGGAACACTGCCAGCGTTAACGGTAAAAATACGCCTGCACCACGCAACGCCATCGACAAATAGTTCCAGCTGAGCACAAATGACTGCAGGTTAGCCAGTGCTGTCAGCATGGCGCAAAACGCCACCACAACAATGGTGGTTCGATTGATCCATAGTAAGCTGCGGCTGTCGCTAACACCAAGTACCCCATGGAAGATATCACGTGCAACCATAGTGGCAATTCCTAGCAAAAGACCAGCAATCGAGCCCACGACCGAGATTAAGAGCCCGGCAAGACCAATACCACCAAACCAGGCCGGCATATGATTCAGCATATACATTGGCAGCGCATCAATCGGCAAAATATCAGGATAATTGACCCGCATGAACATGCCAACCGCGACAGACGGCAATCCCACCGGAATGGTTATCACTGCCGCCGTACACGTTCCAATTAGAGCGGTCTGCGAATCACGCGCCGCAAATATCGCCTGAATATAAGTCTGGGTACAGACAATACCGACAACAAGCGAGAATACATTGCCAAGACCACCCCACACATCAGCCCCAAACAGGCTGAACCACGTAGGTGAGGGAAAAGCTGTCTCGAGGCTAGGCAATTGCTGCAAAGACTGAAAAGCACACCAGCCTGCGGAAAACAATGTTACATAGATGATAGCCACCTTCATCAGACCGGATAGGCCTGTTCCCTGCATACCACCCCAAAAAACATAAGCCGCAACCAGAAAAACGGTAACAACCGCCGCTTGCCATGATGCAAAACCAAAAAGGGTTGTTAACAAATGAATCCCCGACAAACTACTTGCCACTATGCTGAAGAAGATCCCAACTGACGAAATAACGCTGGTCAAAGGTCCCATCGGCCGGCCATAGTTCAGGACAAGATACTGGGAAATGGTTTCAAGCCCCGTATTGCGCAGCGGGCTCGCATAGAAAATTCCCATCACCAGAAAGCCGATACCAGACCCAAGCGTAAACCACCAGGCTGATAAACCTGCTGAATACGCAAGCTGCGTCGTGCCGATGGTAGCGGCACCGCCAATGATTGTACCGGCAATCGTTCCCGAAACGATAGCTGGCCCTGCCGAACGTCCGCCGAGAGTGAACGATTCTGCTGACTTTACCCGGCGCGCCGAATAGATGCCAATCGCAAAAACTATTATTATCGTGGCCAAAAAGCCAAACAAATGTACAGAACTAAAATTCATGCAAACCCCTCCGAAAAATACCGTTGACTAAAGGCACAGTTCTTGCGTATGATTGTAACAAGTCTACTACCATACGTAAAATACTAAATATAGTCACTTACTATACCTTTCAGGTATGCCGGAGGGTTATCATGAATATCCAAGACATGCAGTACTTCCTGGCCATTGTCGAAGAGGGAAGTATAACCGCAGCTGCCAAACGCCTGCATATCGCGCAGCCACCGCTCAGCAGGCAAATGAAACAACTGGAAACACAGCTTGGCGTTCAATTATTCGAACGCGGCAGACGCAGAATAAAAGTAACCGAAGCCGGTAATCTGCTGCGGCACCGGGCTGAGCAGATACTGGAACTGACGACTAGCACAATCAAAGAATTAAAAGAGTTCGAGACAGGGCTGCGTGGCACCCTGTCAATTGGTGCTGTTACCTCCTCCTGGGTCACACTTTTGCCTGATCTTATCCGGGTATTCCAGGACCGCTACCCCCATGTGCTGTTCCGTTTGCGGGAAGGAGAAAGCCGCCGCATCACCGAACTCCTCGACAAAGGTATTGTCGACATCGGCATGGTACGGGTTCCGTTTGATACTGAGATCTATGAATCCATTGAACTACCACACGAACCCCTTGTCATTGCCTTCAAAGCAGGGCATAGAAATAGCTTTGACGGCGACTCACCCGAGGTCAACCTAGCAGAGTTGACAGGTAAGCCACTAATGATTCATCGCAAATACGAAAAAATGCTGACAGAGAACTGCCACCAAGTAGGTTTTACGCCTGAGATTCTTTGCGAAAGCGACGATGTTCTGCCCCTGTTAGCTTGGGCCGCCGCCGATATCGGCATTGCAGTAGTACCGCGCTCGGCAGTCAGCCTTGTTCCAAACACCAACCTAGTCACCAAAACCATTGTTAATCCTTCGCTCAAAACAGCAGCCGCCCTCATCTGGGTTCGCAATCGTTTTCTCTCGACAACGGCGCGCCACTTTTTATCGTTATTTGCTTCCATGAAGGTGTGAGGTACAGCATCAGAATACCCTATTCAAAAAAAGTGAGATTACCGCGTTCACGTGGCAATCTCACTTTTTCATTTTTAATAGGCTTACCTTGATTTTAATCCGTTCAATAGCTTCCTGGGTACTTTCCTGGCTGCCGAAGGCGGTAAGACGGTCGGTATTGGAGGCATAGGTTGCTGTACTTTCTTGTTTGAAAATAATACTGTCGGATAAACTATTACAGTATAAAAAATCAGCCAGAAAGGCGTAATAGAAATGGAGAACTAGCTAATGAATCATGGAAGCAGCAGAACCGTCCCCGTGCTTCGACGGAGGGCTGGGTCATGAGCTTTAGTGTAGAACAAATCATTATTTTCATATCAGCAGTGATTACTCTGTTGCTGCTGGTTTTCGCTGTAAATTGGCGGTATTTCCGGGATTGGATCGTCGTTTTCTTATTTAAAAGCATGCTTGATATGATAGTAGGCAGTCCGGTCGTTGAGCTGAAGCTTTTGGAGTATCCTGTGCGACTGTTGCCTAAATATTATGATACAAGTATATTATTCGAGTTATGGGTATTCCCCGTCCTGTGCATTTTGTATAACCAAGTCACAAGGGAGCGAGGTTTCTGGCCGATAATCTATTATGCCTTACTATTCAGCGCAGGCATTACCGCGATAGAATATCCGCTTGAGGTTTATACCGATTTGATTCATTACATACATTGGACCTGGTTAACTACTTTTTGTACGTTAACGCTTACATTTTTAGCATCCAGGATCTTTATTGCATTTTTTCGGTGGGGCTGTAACCATTTTGGTCAGAAATAGATCATAGGTAAACTAGCCTTGCATTCAAAAGGGAGATTGCCGCAAATTGTGTGGCAATCTCCCTTTTTATTATCTATAAGCTTAACTTGATTTTAATACGTTCAATGGCTTCCTTGGTACTTTCCTGGCTGCCGAAGGCGGTAAGACGGAAGTAACCCTCTCCGGCCGGGCCGAAACCGGCACCGGGGGTACCGACAATGTGGGCATCTGTTAAGAGTTTGTCAAAGAAGGACCAGGAGTCATAGCCTTGCGGTGTTTTAAGCCAGATATACGGCGCGTTGACACCGCCAAAAACGTCCAGACCAATGCTCTTTAAGCCTTCGCGGATGGTCTTGGCGTTAGCCATGTAGTAGTTGATCAGTTCTTTGATCTGCTGCTGGCCTTCCGGTGTGTATACAGCCTCAGCACCTTTTTGAATAATGTAGGGTACACCATTAAACTTAGTGGTCTGACGACGGTTCCACAGTTTGTTTAGAGAATACTGACTGCCATCAGCAGTGAACGCCATAACGGTTTTCGGCACTACGGTAAAGGCGCAGCGTGTGCCTGTAAAGCCGGCATTCTTAGAGAAGGTTCTAAACTCAATGGCAACATCCTTGGCGCCTTCAATTTCATAAATGCTATGCGGTACACCCGGTTCCTGAATGTAGGCCTCATAGGCGGCATCATAGAGAATGATAGAACCGTTGGCCTTTGCATAATCAACCCATTTTTTCAGTTCTTCTTTGGACAGCGTGGTGCCTGTCGGGTTGTTGGGATAGCAGAGATAGATGATATCTACTTTTTCTTCAGGCAGCGCCGGTGTAAAGTTGTTCTCGGCATTGCAGGTGAGATAGGTAACACCGGTAAATTTGCCGCCGCTGATCTGACCGGTACGGCCAGCCATCACGTTGGTATCAAGGTACACAGGATATACCGGGTCAGTAATGGCTACTTTGTTATCAACACCGAAAATCTCCTGGATATTACCGACATCACTCTTGGAACCGTCGCTTACAAATACTTCGTCTACATCCAGTTTTACGCCCAGTGTTTCATAGTCAGTTTTAATAATTTTTTCAATCAAGAAGGCATAGCCTTGCTCCGGGCCATAGCCGCGGAAGGTCTTGGCGTCAGCCATTTCATCGACAGCTGCATGCAGACCTTTAATTACAGCCTCAGGCAAGGGTTTGGTTACATCACCAATACCAAGTCTGATGATATTTGCGTTAGGATTGTCGTCTTTAAATTTGGTTACACGCTTTGCTATTTCAGCAAATAAATAGCTTCCAGGCAGCTTTAGATAATTTTCGTTAATTAGGGCCATGCTTTGAGACTCCTCTCTGGTTTGAATAATTTGGCAGATTTTTAATTGTTCCCCAAAATACTAGGGTCAATGCAGCTAGCAGGTAGTAACTGATATTTGGTATTATATTCTGCTAGATATATATTTTTCCTTCATCTTATGTAAAAAAAATCGCTGCTGCCGCTGCATCTACACAGTGGCAACAACGACATTTATCGCAGAATCGCCAGCCCCACCGTAAGTGCCAGCATCAGGGCCATCGCGGCGTAATCAGGAACACCCAGCGCCACATCGGCAGTAAACTGCCTGCGGCTCCGGCTGCCAAACCCCCTGAGTTCCAAACTCATTGCCATCGTTTCCGAACGTGATACCGCCCGCAGGACAAGCGGCTCTACAATGGCGACATAGTCTCTAAGCCGCTTGAGGGGATTGCCGCGAAAAACATAGCCACGGCAGGCCTGAGCTTCGCGGACAGCCTGACTTTCTTCGAGAAAATCCGGCACAAAGCGCAGCGCCGAGGTAAACATAAACGCATACTCGTAAGGAATCCGGCACTGGCTGACCAGGGCAGCCGTCAAGTCTTGCAGCCGGGTAGTTGCTAATAAGAATACAAAAATCAGCGACATCGCGAACATCTTCAGACCTGACATCAGTGAGAATTCCAGCGTGCTGCCAAACACATACTGAAGGGCGGTTAACATTACGGCAAACACCGCCAAACCAAGAGCCGCCTTAAAATGCTTGCCTGATGGGCGGTAGAGAGCCAATAGCAGCAATTGTCCGCTACACAAGGCGACCTGACCTGCCAGCGTGGGAATAATTAGTGCCCACACCGACACAGCAGCAGTTAAAATAAGTTTCGTAAGCGGCGCCAGTTTAGGCATGGTGTTCCCTCCTCCGTTTTATCGCTAAGCCAAGCAGATTGACTAATTCCTCAGTACTTTGGGCTTTTACTCCGGTAAGCTGTTGGCTGAGAGCCAGCGCCGCCGGTGGCATTAGGCCCCACGCCCCAATATCCTGACTGCCGTCAAACAGTTCATCCGGTGTCCCGTCAAAAACTTTACAGCCTTGTTCGAGCACAACGGCCCGCGCAGCATACCGGGCAATAAGCTCCATATCGTGTGTAACTAAAATGATGGTAATGCCTTGTTTATTTAAATCTGTTAAGAGTTCCATCAGGCTTTGGGCTTCCCATGGATCCTGGCCGCTTGTTGGCTCATCAAGAATAAGTACCTGAGGGCGCATAGCAATGGCTGAGGCAATGGCCACCTTTTGTTTCTGGCCCCGGCTTAGTGTTCGTGGAAAACTGCCGGCTAGATCTGTAAGTCCGGTCATAGTCAGTGCCCAGGTAACAGACTCGTTAAGAGCCGCTGGGGCAAAACCAAGCTGTTCAGGCCCATAGGCCACTTCGCTCAGCACCGTCTCCCGAAAGATCTGCCTATCGGGATTTTGAAACACATAGCCGATACTACGGGCCATGTCGGCAGGAGTCATGCCAACCGTATTCTTTCCCTGAAAGTGAATACTGCCGCCAGCTGGCTTTAACAGTGCCATCGCCAGCCGGGTGAGTGTTGTTTTACCACTGCCATTGCGTCCGGCCAAGGCCACAAACTCGCCAGCTGCCACGGTAAAGTCCACATTATCCAGTGCCCGTTTACCGCTGCTGTAGGTATAAATGATATTGTGTATAGTTAAGAGTTGTTCAGGCACTTTTGGCAACCCCTTTTGTAGTCGTTAAGATACTACGATTGATTTCTTCAGCTGCCTGACTTTCCGACTTCCAAGCGCCAAACTTTAGACCGGTCTCCTGCTCAAGCCTCAGCTTAATCCTCCACAGTGCTGGTACGCCCAGTTTGAGGCCAGTGTCCTGCCACATAAGCTCAAGCGTCTGCTCCAAAGCACCAGTGAATTTAAGGCTTCCGCCCTCCATCACGATAACTTGGCTGGCGTACGGCAGAACCCGTGCCAACTGGTGTTCCACTACAATCACTGTTTTCCCCTGACGGTTAAGGTCGTACAGTAGCTCATAGATGCCAGCTGCGCCTTCAGGGTCAAGGGCGGAAGCTGGTTCATCAAGCACTAGAATATCAGGCGACATCACAAGTACCGAAGCGATAGCGAGCCGTTGCTTTTGGCCGCCTGACAACCCGGCTACCTGACATTCTTCTAATCCGGCAAGCCCCACCTTCGCCAATGTTTGGCTAACCAGCTTGGTAATTTCGCTACGGCTGAGCCGAGAAGTCTCCAGACCAAAAGCCACTTCTTCAGCCACTGTCATGGCCACTAACTGGCTTTCGTAGTCTGCCAGCACTGTACCCACTTGTTCAGCCAGTTCACCCATACTACTCTGAAAGGAGTTGATACCGCCCACTCGTACACTACCGCCCTGCCGTCCACCAAAATAATGGGGTACAACACCGGCAACAGCCAATGCCAAGGTCGTCTTGCCAGCGCCGCTGGGACCGGTAATGACGGTAAACGAGCCTTGAGGAATTGACAAACTAATATTATCAAGCACGATAGCGCTGCCAGGATAGGCGTACGAAAAATTCTCAAATTCGACTGCTGCCATAGTCTACTCCTCCTTGCCGCCAAACATCTTTTTCGCCGGGAAGTACAGCAGTTGAGTAATCGCCATGTTAATGGCTGCAACCGCCATAACAACAGGCAGCATGCCATAAAGATATACTGCCATCGGCAGCGAGAGAGCAAATTTAAGAATGGTAATAAAGGTAAGTCCACTGGCAACAGTACTAATTCCTGCAGTTATCGCCGGGCGCAGATTTATTTTTCCCACAGTCAAGCTCAGTGATGCATGGACAAGCAACGCGCAGACAATAGCACCCACCGGTTCGCTGATGAGGTTGGCGTAAGGCAAGGCTGCCTTAGAGGTTGGAATGGCGATCGCACCTGTTACCAGGCCAATACCAGCCGCCTGTTTTATGCTTACCCGGGTAAGATTTATCGCAATACAGTACATAGCAATCAGCCAGTTGGGGGTAATACCGGCAATCGCCGGGGTAACTAATTTTAAAATAACTCCGATAGCCAGGAGCAGCGCCGTGACTGCCACCCAGCGGAACCGGCCCTCTTGTCCTGTCTTAATTGTAATCATCTCTTGTTGCTGTTTGGTATTCACGTGAACTCCTCCTCTTTTTTGTTATGTACCCTTCACTACGGCCAATCAGAATAGTAGGCCTAAATAAAATAACAAAACCCCGTCCCTTAAAGCATGCCTTCGCATACTTTAAGGGACGGGGTATTATAACCCGCGGTGCCACCCTAGTTGGCCAGATATACTCCGGCCCGGCTTTCTGGGTACAGGACAAAGCGTCCGATACCTGCTTCCTGGTAACGGCGGAAGAACCCCGACAGTGCCTACCCCGCCCTAGCGGCTCAGACTGTATCTCCCAGGCCCATTCGACATGCTGAGCAGCGCCAAACTCCCACTACCGTTGGCTCGCTGTGGCTCTCTGGCCATGTGTACTCTTCCTGGTCATTGACAATAGCAATATGTATTTGTGCAAAGTATAGCAAAAGACAGGTCCCTCTGTCAATCGTATTTTTAAATTTTGTGTTTACAGTTTTTACTTACTACGGATGGTAATATCTTCAACATCCTCATTATTTTCGGCAAAAATAACCTTGCCACTGACTTTTTTTCCTTTGAGCACTGCCGGTAGCCAATAGATGTCATCTGCCCACATATCCTTGTAGGGTATATCGGCTACATCAAACCATACCGGCCTCATCTCAGGAGTTTCCACCGGTTCGCCCTGCCAGGTATGTACTACATACAGCTGTACATCATGGTCAAGCTCCGGATTGGCTGGAAAAACAAACAGTAATTCCCCCATATTCTCAAGATCAGCTTCCCTGGCTGTTATACCGCATTCTTCCGCCAACTCGCGCACAGCAGCCGCAACCGGCGTTTCCCCATCCTCAAATTTTCCACCAAACCCGTTATACTTCCCACGGCCAAACCCCGTCTTTTTTATCCCGAGCAAAATACGCTCTGCCGGGCTGCCTTGAACAGGCAGGCATAATGTCGTTGAACGCATAATAGTCCCCCCTTACGACAACCGGAAAACCTTAAGTTTATTTGTCACAGTTGAAATAGCAAGCGGCAGCATGGGCCCTAACTCCCCATCCAAATCGCTTTCTACCGGTTCATCGCATTCTATATAGATTTCGGATGCCTGCATATGCCGGATATGGCTGCTTGATGTATGCCTTCCGGCAAAAATACTGATGAACAGACCCATAAGTTCCGAGATACTGCACTTATTGACAATCAGCAAATCAAGCTTGCCGTCGTCAATCTTGGCTTCAGGTGCCAGTGTGGGAAAGCTGCCCACCATGCCGCTATTCATTACCAAAAACAGCAGGATATCATCGTTGAGAACCTGGCCGTCTGCCGTGACCTTTACATGCAGCGAACGAAAACTGGGCAATTCTCCCAGGCCTTTAAAATAGTACGCCATCCGGCCCAGCGTGTTTTTAAGCGAAGTATCCACACTATGGGCAACCGAGGTCAACAGGCCGGCGCTGGCCACATTGAGGAAATATTCACCATTAACCCTGCCAACATCAACCGTCCGCCACTGGCCGCCAATCACAGCACTCAGGCACCTTGGCAGGTCTTTGCCAAAATTTAAATGACTGGCGAAATCGTTGCATGTTCCACTGGGGATAATACCAAGCGGCACCTCAACCTCCTCGGTCAGCATGGCGTTAATGACCTCATGCACCGTGCCGTCGCCGCCGGCCACAATAAATCCGTCGGTGGCAAACCCCTTGGTTTGACTGACAAATGGCCGGATATCACCTTTAACCCTGGTGCGAAAAGGTAATACCATGCCGCCGGTGACTTGCAAATAATCAATTACCTCATCCAGTCTGGACTTGAATTTTGCATCGCCAGATACCGGATTATAAATAAGCACATACTTCTTCATATATTACCCCTCCTGGGGCCAAGTTAACAATCCAGCCATTGGCCGTCATCGGGAACTCGCACCCTGTTGTCCAGGCCCTCCTGACATAAAAATTCCTTGAGTTCAGCCCGGGTCAAAAGACAATGATTGATGGCCTCCATATGCATAACTATTATCTTAGCGGCTGGTGCATGCCGGCATACCTGGTATATATCCTGTGTCCCCATCGTTATTGGGTCACCCTGATTAAACCTTGCGGCGCCCCCATTCAGCACGACAACCTCAGGGTTATGTACTGCTAAGGCTTCTGCCACCTCCGGGCACCAGATGGTATCGCCGGCAATATACAGCGTCGGCTCGCCGGCAGCTTTTAGCACATAGCCTGATACCGGGGCCATTTTTCGTGCGATTTCCCCTGTACCATGCTGACCACCTGTACGCGTGATGGTTATCTCCTGCCATGTAATAGAAGGATTTACTGCCTGTACGTCTTCAAAGCCCAGTTGCTTTAGTTTATCCAGATCTTCAGGCTGACAAAACACCGGCAGCGTTTTCGGCAGAAGCTCACCGGCCACACTGTCAAAATGGTCCCGGTGCATATGGGTAACAAGACAGCCGTCAACCCGCATTACCTCACCTGCATTAATTGGCAACTCGACTAAGGGATTGCGCCGCTGATTGGGCGAATTATCAATCGGCGTCATGCCTTCAGCAGGACCTAAAACAGGGTCAACCAACAAGGTCAGACCATGTATATGTAAGTGAAACGTAGCATGCCGTAGGTGCCTGATTTTCATTAATATTTCCCCCTATCGAAACTATTGGCATTTGTTATCCAGATTATACCACATCACTGCATATCATTGCAGCGGTGGGGTAGGCTATTATAATAAAAAATATCGCCACTTCCTGGTTGAGATCACCCATCCAACGACTCAAACATAGCCCGCGACCTCTTGATAAATATGACCGACACTGCTGCCACTCCCAGCAACAGCGCTTCGACGATAAAGATATTAAAATGCAGGGCTTGCCATAAAGCCGCCGGAAAGTCGACAGCCGCATGAGCGGCAATCGCGTAAATCAGCCACACTGTCTGCTTTGTGCTAACACTGTACAGCACCATGATCGATAGTGCAATCTGAAGCAGCAGCGCAGCGATCCGCTCAATCCCGCCGTTCCTGCCGTCTCTGCAAAAAAAAAATCAGCAACGGTGCCCCTAAGGCTAACACTATCTGAACAGCAAGTAAGGTTATCGACATATTGCTAACCATACGTACCCCTCCTTTGTATCCCCGATTATATTGTAACCGGCTATATGGTGAAAGAACCTAATCTACTCCGGATTAGGTTCTTTCCATTTATTGATACAAATAATATTGCTTAGATAGCTCTTTAAACTGCCCGGCAGCGTCATTCCACTGACGTAAGATTTCGGCTAAAGGCGCTCCCCCGCGCACATTACTGTCACCGGTGTAAATGTCAATCGTTGGCGCAGCGTCTGTGGCCGACTGGTTAAAAGAAAACTTTCCTTCGCTCATTTCATTGATTACATACATGAGCGTCAGACCAGTACGCACCGGACGAAAGGCCTGCCTGTCAGTAACATGAATCTGCACCCCGCCGCACAGCCGCCCCTGATATTTGACATCCACCTGGCGAGGCGTAAAATACACCGGACGGAACACCACGCCCGGTAAACCGGTGGCATTCATCTGCCTAGCCAGTTCATCAGCCTGTATCCAGGGTGCGCCGACAAGCTCAAACGGCCGGGTGGTGCCAATACCTTCAGATATGTTAGTACCCCCGAGAATTCCTGTCCCGCTGTACGTTAATGCAGTATCAGGGGTTGGAATATTGGGCGAAGTCATCACCCATGGTAATCCTGTGTCGTCAAAATACATACTGCGCTGCCAGCCTGTCATAGGGACCACAACCAGGTCACAGTTAATATTATATTCCCGGTTCATCAGCCGGGCCAGCTCGCCGATTGTCAGACCGTGCCGGGCCGGAATGGGATACATGCCGATAAACGATTCATAGCCAGGTTGAATAATATTGCCTTCAACCACTTCCCCGCCCACCGGATTAGGCCGGTCAAACACGACAAAGGTCTTGCCGTTTTCTTTGGCACTCTGCATAGCATAGGCCATGGTGTACATGTAGGTATAGAACCGGGCACCGATGTCCTGCATGTCAAATGCCAGAATATCGATGTTGGCCAGCATTTCCGCGGTCGGTTTCTTGGTTTGACCGTACAGACTATAGACAGGGGTGCCGGTACTTTCGTCAATATAGCTGCTTACCGAAGCACCCGCCGGAACATGGCCCCGTATACCGTGCTCAGGTGAGAAAAGCGCAACCAGCTGCGTCTTGGCTTTGAGCACATCAATGGTGCTTTGAAAATCGCTGGTCATCCCGGTCTGGTTGGTAATAAGCCCTACCCGTTTTCCCTGGAATAATGTTAGATGCTTGTCAAGGTTGTCGATACCCAACCGTACTTTAACGGTTGGCGGCAACTCTCCTGCCTGTTTTGGCGGTACCGGAGCAGAGCTGCTATGCGCGGCTGCAGTAATAAGCAGAGTAATGACAAAAATACTAATGATTTGTTTAAATTGCACAACTAGCCTCCCTTCGATGTTGTACTACTATATATCTTTACTTGCTGGCTATGTTCAGCGCCTGTTATTTCTAACTCATAAACTGCAGGCTTATCAAACAGCCTGCTTGATAATTCAAGCGTAAACTTACCGGTCATCGGCTGGTCTAAATTGTAGCGCAGATAACGCCCCCCTTGGTAGGCCTGCCACACCTCGCCACCCTTTGTTACGGTGTATTCCAAATCGGCAATATCCCCATTTTTCACCCTGACAGCAACAAACGCTGCACCACTGTCCATTTGCTCCATGCTGGCTGACAATGCTTCCAGCCGGGGCAGCGAGGCAAAGGTCCACTCACGCGTCAGAGGAGCTGTCCTGCCGTCAGTCATCAGGCGCACGGCCTCAACCCGCACGGTATAGGCCACACCCGGGGTAAGTAACGTTTGCGGAATAATAAACACATGCTTTTTCCAGGAACTCTCTTTGCTGGAATCGACCAGAAAAAAGGGGACAGCCAGACCTCCAGCTGTTGTAAGCTGAGCCGATACAACCTGAAGCTCCCTGGTTGTGCTGTCATGCACACTCAAGCTAATGGGATAGCCGACATACGTATCCTCCTGACCGTAGGCAGCTAAGGGATTAGGGCTTTCAACAGCTTTCCAGCCAATTTTAGCATCTGTTTGGCCTGGATATGGATACAGTACCACTCTGCCATCTGTCAGGCCCTGCGGCGCGCCGTAGTTGATAACAGTGCAGTCAGGCTGCAGGGTAAAGCCCATACCGGCCTCAGTGAAGTTGGGGTCAATATGCGCCAGCCGGTGGTAGGGAGCATCCATCAGGCTGTCAACACCCATACCGCCATAGGGGGCTACAGTAGACAAGCCCTCGCCTACCGGTAAGTAGTACCCGAACAGTTCGGCCCGGTCTTTTACGGTTACGCCGGCAAAGCCGGGATGCGCCTTATCCTGGTAATGGCTAAACACCTTGTTGCCTGCCAGATAATCGGCGTGGGCCTGGGCGCTTTGCGTAAGCTTGGGCTGCTCGGTTATTATCGGCAAACCAAGCGCCACCCGGTAACTATTGAGCACTTTAAGCCCATCGGCGAGCAGACCGGTCTTAGCTACCGCTGTCTTGGGCTGATAGCGTTCACCGTCAACAGTAAAGCTGCTGGTGATTTCGACCGGCTGAAAACCGGCAAGCACGAAGGTCAGCTTAAGGTTATGCCTGCCAGACACAAGTTCAGCTGGTGGCTGACCACTAATCAGGCCAAGCGCCGGATTGTATACAGCAGGCATTGCCTGGCCATCAAGGTAAAGCTGGTAGGACTCCAGCTTTTCTCCACTCAAGGTAAGCTGAAACTGAATCTCAGGTTGTTTAGCCTGAGTAACAGCCCCGTTTTCCGGAGTTACCCGGTAAGTAAAAGAGGCCGCACTGGCTGTACCGGTGCATTCTCTGATAAACAGGCCTGCGCCTAATGCGGTAATCACCAGTATGGCTAAGCAAAGAGTGAGTATCCGAACCGCCTTGACAGACATGACTACGCCTCCTCAACACGCACGCGGCTGCCGCGCCCTGCCGGTTCAGCCGGTTCCACAACCAACCGGTGCTGCATGCGCTGTTTTAATTCAGACACATGGCTGATGATTCCGATGGTCAGACGCTCGATATGCAGCTTTTCCAGTGTGGACATGGCCACATCCAGTGCATGCTGGTCAAGCGAACCAAACCCCTCATCCAAGAAAAAGAATTCGAGCGGGTACTTGCCTTTAAGCTGAATCTGTGCCGACAGCGCCAATGACAGTGCCAGTGCTGTCTGGAAGGTTTCGCCGCCTGACAGCGTACTGACAGGGCGCTTAACGCCGCCGTTAGCATCATCCCGTATCAGAAACCCGCCGTCAGAGTTAAGTTCAAGCGCGTATCTGTGCTGGGTTATCTGCTTTAAGCGATCTGATGCCTGCCGGGCCACCAGTTCCATCTGCTCCTGTGCCAAAAACTCCACAAAGACATTGCCACGCAGCAGTGTTCGCAGCGCCACCAGACAATCTTTCCGCTCTTTAAGCGTAAGCCGCACAGCCTCAAGCTCCGACCAACGCTGGTGCTTCACCGCTAAATCCCGGCATTCCTTATCAGCCTCAACCCTATCCCGGGTAGCCATATTTTTCTCATTTTCCGTTTGTGCCAATAATTGTTTACTTTGTTCCCAGTCAGCTTCGGTCACGTCGCGGCCTTTCAGTGCCTCCAGCAGTTGTTCACACTGGGCGGTCAGCCGCTGCTCTGTTTCAGCATAGGTCTTAAGCAGGCGGCGGCCTTCTTCTTGACGTGCCGCTGGCAGGCGCGCTGCTGCCATAGCGCTAACATCAGTAAAACCTTCCTCGCGTAGCTTGGCATCAAGCCGTACTTGGATGGTCTCCCGGCGCCCAACCGCTTCCAGCCAGCTGGTTTCGGCCCGAGTCCGCGCCTGTTCAGCCACGGCCAATGCCTCTGCCGCCTGCTCATCACGCTCTTTAGCCAGTCCTTCCTCCCGGCGAACAGTCTCAAGCGCCTGCGCTATCCGGGCCAGGAGTTGGCTGGCCGGTATCCCCTGCGTGATCACAACAAGCTCCTGTTGTTTGGCCGTTACATGTTCGTTAGCGGCGCTCACCCTGGCAGTAATCGCTGCCAAACCGGCCTCAGCCTCTTGGACACTCTGTTGCAATGTATTGATTTCAGTCTGGCAGCCATCGTACTCCTGCCGGTGGCTAATCAACTGCTTTGTCAGTGTTTCCACTAACGTATCCTGATTACTAATATATTCGGCTAATTCCCGCACATGCTTAAGGACGGCATCAGCAGTCATTTGACCGGCAACGGTCTCATCTGCCGCCTGAAGCGCCTGAATCAGTTGTTCGCGCACAGCATTGGCCGCATCCCGGGCTTCTACATATTCAGCTCTGACCTTGTCAAGTTCGGTTACGGCTGTCGCTGCCTGCTGACTAAGCGCCGCGGCTAATGCCCCGGCTTCTGCCAGGTTTTGACGCTCGGCTGCTACGGCTTTCCCCGTTTCAGCCAAGGTTTGTGTCAACAGGGCAATCCGCTCTTTAGCAGCGGCAATTTCCTGTTCAAAATGAGCATTACCATCAATATAGTCGTCGTTTGTGCCTGTATTTGCCGGACAAGGGTGATGGCCGGAACCACAGACCGGGCAGGGTTTACCGTCAATCAACTCCCCGGCCAGCCGAACAGCGGCAGCGCGTTTTTCGCCTGCGAGCAGCTGGTCAAGCTGAGCGGCGGCCGCTTGTAGCTGTGCCTCTGCCGCTTTAGCCTCAGCCGCTTCCAAGGTATTTAGCCGCAGCTCAACTTGCCGCCGCTTTTCCTCAGCCTGCTTGGCGGCGGCCTCTGCTGTTTCGCATTGCTGTTTACGCTGAACGCCTGCCTGCTTAATTTTTTCAGCGGCTGCCAGGTTTTGCATGAGAACCTGCGCACCGGTAATGCATTCCTGGACCTTGGTCCGCTGGGCAGCGCTAATACTCGCACCTGCTACCTGCTGTTCAAGCTTTTTTATCCTGTCGACCAAATGTTGGCTGCGCATGGCCTGCTGCGCTAGCGTCTCGCCGGCCATTTTAGCAACAACCTGCTGCTGCTTTTGCTGCGCTGCCAATCCGGCGACGTCTTCAGTCAATTGGGTTACCTGCTCTTCCAGTTGCCTGGCGGCTTCTAGCTTTGTCCGCTGTTCAATTAATTCGGGCTCTCGCTTCAGCCGGGCTTCCCTGGCAGCATTGTAGGCGGCACTTAGCTGCTTACTCACCTCAGCCAGCCGGGCCGCCTGTTCAACCGCCTGCTGCTTAGCCGCAGCCGCCGTCTGCTCGCTAGTTTGACTTGTTAAAAACTCTTCCAAAACGACAGCGGCCCGCTCGGCTTTTTCCGCCAATTCGAGAGCAGCAGCCATCTGACCTATTTCAGGCTCTCGCTGACGGTGGGCAGTAAGCTCAGCCTGCTTCCTGGCCTTTTCACCCTGCAGATTATATACCTCTTTGGCCTCAGCATACCGCTCTTCGGCCAGCTTATATGCCAGCACGGCCTGTTCTTCAGCCTGTTTGGCGGTCGCCAGCACCGTCTGCGCCTGAGTAACAGCAGCCGGAGAAGCATCACCCAGGCCCTTTTGCTCACTTTCCACCTCGATATAGCTTGTTTCGGCCGTCTTAACCCGGTCATTTACCTTATTAATCAGGACATTCCCGTACTGCTCCAGGGAAAACAGGCGCTGCAGCATTTCCCGCCGCTCTTTACCGCCTAAGTTCAGAAACTCGGCAAACTTGCCCTGCGGCAGCACGACCGCTCTGGTAAAGTCTTCTTCCTTAAGCCCTAAGAGTCCGGTTATCTGCTCAGTAACCTCGCGATCTTTATCGGCCAGCACTTCTTCTTGTCCATCCTGTACAGAAATCAGACGGCTATGCGTATTATTGACAGCCAATTGGTCTTTACGGGCATAACGGCGTTCAACCCGGTACACGCGCCGCTCGCGGCCTTGTCCCAGTGAAAAAGTAAAAGACACCTTCACATGTTTCTCAGCATGATTTAAAATTCCCTGAGTGCGTCGTCCGGCTCTGACTACGGTCCCATATAAGGCCAGCGTCATAGCGTCTAGTATGGAGGATTTGCCGCTGCCTGTCGGCCCAAAAATACCAAAAACCCCAAGCTCAGAGAGTTGGTCAAAGGGGATTTCCTGCTCTTCCCGGAAACTGTGCAGCCCAGCGATCTTTAGCGCGATTGGTTTCATAGCGCCGCCTCCTCGTTACTGCCCTGCGGGGAGTCCCCATCTGTTTCCTCCAGAATGCTCTGGCTTAACTCCAGGAACATCTCGACAAGTTTTTCATCAGGCTTAAGGCCGCCGTTCTGCTGTTCATAAAACCGGATAAACAGTTCGTTAAGCGGCATACTGTTAAGCCGGGCCGGTCCTTTTTCCAGGCTGTCTTCAAGCACATGAAACACCGGCCTGATGGTGACAAACCCCTGATGCATGGCACGCAGTTCCTGGATTTCGTCCAAGGCCAATGCCTGTCTGATTTCCAGTTCAACCTCGATCCAGGCATCTTTATCCCGCCCGGCGTCAACCCACTCCCGCACCTGTGCCAATCCGCCTGCCGCCCGCCATCTGACTAGCGGCCTGCCTGATGTCAGAGGTACTTCTCGCACTATTGCTGCCGCTCCCGGCTGGACATCCACAATGGTTACCGATTTGGCATACCCTGTCTCAGAAAAACTGTAGGCCAGCGGCGACCCGGCATAACGGCAGGGCGCCGGTGTCCCGCCTACGTACTGCGGACGGTGCAAGTGGCCGAGCGCAATATACTGGGCATTAGCCGGAAACACCAGCGGGTCTACGGCATAAGCACCACCCACCTGAATCTGGTGCTCTGAATCTGATTCAATGCCGCCGCGAACATACAGGTGGCTTACAGCCAAATTAACAGTATCAGGCCGGTACTTGGCATTAAGTGCACCAAACAGCCCGGTCAGACGGTCATTATAGCCCTGACGCAGGTCGTTATCTTCCAGTGACTGCGCCAGTATCTCCTTAAGTCTCCCCTCCGACGGGTAGGGCAAGGCAGCGATAACTGCCGTGTGGTTAACCCCTGGCACAGCCAGTTCCAACCAGGCTTGTCCACCGTTTACCCGGTACACCTTCCCGGCTCCCGGACTGGTAGGGCCCAGCTCTTCTTTAGGCAAGCCCACCAGCGTAATGCCTAAACGGCCAGCCAGTGGCGACGCGGCGCATAGCCTGTCCGGATTATCATGATTGCCAGCCACAATAACTACGCCACGCCTGCCATGGTCAGCCAGCCTGTCAACAGCATAGTAAAACAGTTCCTCAGCCGCCGCACTGGGGTTAGGACTCTGAAATACATCCCCGGCTACCAGTACCAAATCAATACGCTCATCTGCGCAAATCCCCGACAATTCTTCAACAAAGGCCACCTGCTCGGTATGTCTGTCCCGGCCTTCAATGGTTTTACCAAAATGCCAGTCGGCTGTATGTAAAATTCGCATGTATTTATTGCTCCTTTATTGACCTTGCAGCGCTACTAACACGTTTACGCATCGAGAGATTTTCGCGTTTTCTACCGTAAACTCCTGCAATACTGATGAGAGGGAATCCTATACAAAAGAGAAAATGCCAAAGCAGCTTCTCACTGCTTTGGCATTTTCTTGTAGTATCTACTTCCACCGCCGCTGAATTTCAGCAATAGCTTCAAATTCGTTTTGCAAATTCCAGTAAATACGCTCATAGATGGCGTATAGCTCCTGGTAGCGGGCGTGGTTTTCCATATTGGGCTGGTAGCGCTCTTTGATATTGATAAAGTTATTTACTTCCTTGATATCGCCAATTATCCCTAATGCATACATACCAAGAATAGCGGCGCCAAAAGCCGACCCTTCCGGCTCACCGGGAACAGTAATTACCCGGCCAAAGACATCGGCCATAATCTGCACCCATAAGGATGAGCGGGTAAAGCTGCCACTGGCGCGAATCTCGGTAACATTGCCTGACACTTCTTCCAGCGACTTAAAGATACTAAACATCCGGTAGACAATGCCTTCCAGCGTAGCCCTGACCAGATGGCGTTTACCATGATTGAGATTAAGCCCGAATAATACGCCGCGGGCGTTGGCGTTATAATAGGGCGCACGTTCACCTGAGAAGAACGGCAACATAACCAACCCATCTGAACCTGCCGGTTTTTGCTCAGCATAGCGGCTCAGTATCTCATAGGTGTCAAGCCCCAATTTCTCGGCTACACGCTGTTCGCTGCCAGCAAATTTGTCCCGTGCCCACCGGAAGGCAATCCCGCCGTTAGAGAGAGCTCCACCAAGCACCCATTTGTCCTCAGTCAGGTTGTAGCACCAAGTACGACGTTTATCGTCAGACTGCGGTTTGTCAGTAACGACGCGAACAGCACCACTGGTACCAATCATGGCAGTCACTTGACCCGGATTGACCGTTCCTGAACCTAATGTAGACAATACGCCGTCACTGGCTCCTAATATCAGGGGTATATCTTTATCAACCCCTAGGGCCTCAGCCTGTTCCGGCTTCATGCCACGCTCAATGTGGGTGGTAGGCTTGACTTCCGGCAAGAGGTCTGATGATATTCCCAAAATAGCCAGCAGCTCAGCATCCCACTCTTGTTTATGAATATTGTAAATAGCTGTAGCAGACGCTAGCGACTTATCCATAACATATCTGCCGGTTAAGCGGTACAATACATATTCTTTAATACCAATAAGCTTGCTGGTACGAGCAAAAATCTCCGGCTGCTCATGCTTAAACCACAGCACTTTTGACAACGGATACATCGGGTGCATGGGGCAGCCTGTTTTTTGATAGATCTCATTAGCGTCATACTCGGCCTTAAGTTTTTCGGTATACTGCTGGCTGCGGGAATCAGCCCAGATAAGCATCCGATAAAGCGGCATCCCGCCAGCATCGACAGGAATAAGACTATGCATCACCGCACTAAAGCATACCCCGGCAATAGCCTGACCAGCAGTACGTGCCTCCTCGGTGGCACGTTTGGTTACTTTGACAACAGCCTGAAAGATTTCTTCCGGATCTTGCTCCGCCCAAGCTGCCTGTGGCGTATAGAGCGGGTATTCAAGCGAGTGGTTGGCTACTACCATGCCATCTTGACGGTAAATAACCGCCCGGCAGCCGGTAGTGCCAATATCCACGCCAATAATGGCTTGTGAGTTCATGATGGTATTGACCTCCTGCTCCTAGCTTATCAGATAACCGTGCTGAGCATCAGAATAAAGACTAACGCTGCTACCGCAATAATTGTTTCGAGTACGGTCCAGGTTTGTAAGGTTTCCTGCACCGTCATGCCGAAATACTCTTTGATTAACCAGAAGCCTGAGTCATTAACATGGGAAAGAATAAGCGAACCGGCACCGGTAGCCAACACCATCAGCTCAGGGCTGGCGCTGCCAGGCGAAGCCGCCAGAATTGGAGCAACAATACCCGCAGCAGTAAGCATCGACACAGTGGCCGAGCCTGTAGCAACCCGGATAAGCGCGGCAACCAACCAGCCAAGAATAATTGGGTTAACATGAGCCGAAGTAGCTATCTTAGCGATTTCAGTACCTACCCCACTGTCTAACAGTACTTTATTGAAAGCGCCACCGCCGCCGATTACCATAAGAATAGTTGCCACAGAAGGCAGTGACTGGTCACAGTATTGGCTGATTTTCTCCATGCTCATACCGCGCCATAAGCCGAAAGTAAACATTGCAAGGATCAGCGAGATAAGCAGAGATGTAATCGGGTTACCAATAAAATTTAAGACTAGGCGTGCCGTAGTGTCTTTAGCCAAATTGATATCAGCGAAAGTAGAGAGCATCATTAAGAATACCGGGAAAAGAATAGTAATTAAGGTAATCCCGAAACCCGGAAGTTCAGCATCAGTACGGCCAACCTTAATGGAGCTTACCAGGTTTTCGGGCGGAGCTTTATAAATACGCTTGCTAATAAAGTTAGCAAAGATCGGGCCAGCCAGCGCCGCTGTCGGCAGACCTACGATAAGGCTGTACAAAATGGTTTTACCTACATCGGCTTTAAAGATACCTACTGCTGCCATAGCTGCCGGATGCGGTGGCACCAAGCCATGTACTACCGACAGGCCGGCGACAAGCGGAAGACCAATCTTAGTCAGCGAAATACCGGTTTCTTTGGCAATAGTAAATACCAGCGGGATTAAGAGAACAAAACCGACTTGGAAGAATACCGGAATGCCGACAATAAACGCCACACACACCATGGCCCAATGGACATTTTTCTCGCCAAAAGCCTTGATGAGTGTCCGGGCAATGCGTTCAGCGCCGCCTGATTCTTCCATAAGCTTGCCCAACATTGTGCCAAGACCAAGCACGATGGCAATAAAGCCCAGGGTGTTACCCAGACCGGCCTGGATAGAACCGACAATCTTATCCAGAGGCATACCGGCGCTAAGACCTACGAAAAAGGAAACCAGCATCAGCGAAATAAACGGGTTAACCTTGAACTTCGTAATCAGGAGTAACAAAAGTAGGATTGCTATAACTACGATACCAAGTAACATGTTTTTCCCCTCCTTAAAATTTGCGGCGTACTGCGCCCTTAGCTGACGACATAACCGATTTGCCGTACAGTCTGAGGAAACTGCTTTCCTCTTCCGGCTTTACTACAGGCTTGTACTCAGCGATGCGACGGGCTAGATCTTCGGCTTCAATATGCCAGTGGATACGGCGCTCTGCAATATTAATCTCGATGATATCGCCGTCCTTGACTAGAGAAATAGGCCCGCCTTCAGCTGCTTCCGGCGAAAGATACCCGATAGCCAAGCCGCCTGAAGCACCTGAATAGCGTCCATCCGTAATAATAGCTACCCGTCCAATTCTGCCAATAACTTCAGTTGCCCGGTGCATTTCCCGCATCCCCGGCCCGCCGATAGGACCTTCATTTCTGATGATGATAACATCACCCGCAGATATCTTGCCCTCATCCACAGCTGTCATGCAGTCTTCCTCCGACTCAAACACTTTGGCAGAACCACTGAACTCCCACATATCGTCGGCCACGGCCGAACTCTTGACCACCGCGCCTTCGGGCGCTAAGTTGCCTCGCAGTACGGCGATACCACCTTCGGCTGAAAACGGTTGAGAAAAGGGCTTAATAATTTCACCGTCAGCCTCCGGCGCATTAGCCAGGTTTTCTGCCAGAGTTCGGCCATTAACGGCCAGCGCTGTAGTATCTAAAACCGGCACAAGCTGTTTCATTATTGCCGGTATGCCGCCCACAGGTTCCAGATCAGCAACAGTGTATTCCTGACTATTGGGAACAATACGGCTGATAAGCGGTGTTTTACGGCTTATCTGGTCAAAGTCATCATAGGTAACAGCAAACCCTGCCTCATGAGCAATAGCAGGCAGATGCAGCACTGTATTCAGCGAACCGCCCATAGCTAACAACACTGCGATTGTGTTGTCAAAGGCGGCTTTAGTCATAATATCGCGCGGCTTTATGTCTTTATCGACAAGCTGCATAACCGCCCGGCCAGTTTCACGGGCAATATCTTTGCGCCGCTGACTAAGAGCATGTACAGCAGATGATCCTGGCAATGCCATCCCCAGCGTTTCAGTGACAATACACATAGTATTCGCCGTTCCCAGAAAAGGGCATACCCCGGCGGTGGGATAGTACTCAACAGTGGCGTTAAATAACTGCTCTTCACCAATCTCGCCTTTCAGAAACCGCTGTCTGGCCTGTTTGGACTGGTGAGGCTTAATTCTATTGACCATTGGGCCGCCAGTCACTATTGCTGCCGGAAGATTAATTCTGGCAGCCGCCATGAGCATTGCCGGCACAATTTTGTCACAAGACCCCAACAGTACCATACCGTCAAAGATGCCATGGCCGCGTACCATGACTTCCACCGAGTCAGCAATTAATTCCCGGCTTGGCAAAACATACTTCATGCCGCTGTGGCCTTGAGCAATGCCGTCACAAATCGCAATTGTGTTAAACTCGAGCGGATAGCCTCCTGCCTCAATAATCCCTTGTTTTACCTCGTCAGCCAACTCTCGTAAGTGACAATGACCAGGCACAATTTCATTCCAGGAATTAACTACGGCAATAATTGGCTTACTTAAACTGTTGTATGCAGCGCCGCACGAACCTAGATGCCCTTTGGCAATAGCGCGCTGGTAGGGCGGCATTTTATCGATTGAATTCACGATATATCGCACTTCCTTTCTTAGAAAATTTTTACCGATTTGCAATTTATTTTTGAAAATTATTTTCAATTCAAATTATATACCTAAATAAAATTATTTTCAATATAAATTATGTTGAGAAAATTATTTCCATTGGTGTACAATTTATATATGTTTTAGTAATAGGAGGTCACTATGGATAACACTACGGCGATAGGTTCCTGCCTTGCTCGTATCCGGAGTATTTTAAACGAGTTAACCAAGGCTGAACAAAAAGCGGCTAATTATATACTAAGTAATTCTACCGAGGTAATTCACATGACAATAACCGAACTGGCAGAAGCTGCACACAGTGCCGAAGCGACTATTTTCCGGTTGTGTAAAAAGCTTGGCTATTCTGGTTACCAGGATCTTAAAATTGCATTAGCCGGTGACATATATACGCCACTTGAGTCGGTGCATAAAGAGGTTGATCCTAATGATACGCCAACAGTCATTGCAGGAAAAATTTTTAATGGCATAACCGAAGGACTCCAAGATACACTTCAAATTATGAATGGGCCTGCTTTAGAGCAGGCAATTTCAACCATAGCAGCGGCTCAACGTATTGACGCTTATGGCTCTGGCGGCTCAGCTATCATTGCCGCTGATATTGAACACCGCTTTATGCGATTTGGTATTCCTGTCAGAGCTTACGCCGATCCGCATATGCAAATGACCTCAGCTGCGCTCCTTAAGCCTAGTGATGTAGTCATCGCAATCTCTCACTCTGGAGCTAACCGCGATATCCTTGATGCTGTCCAAATGGCCAAAGCCAGCCAAGCAACTGTTATTTCAATAACCAGTTACATGCGATCCCCGCTTAGTAAAGTTGCCGATATTGCCCTTTACGGCATGGCTCGGGAAGTTAACTATCGATCAGAAGCCATGGCTTCGCGACTGATCCACTTAGCCCTTGTTGATGTGTTGTATGTTGGTGCACTGCTTAAGCAGCAGGATACGTTTATTGCCAATATGCAGAAAGTCCGTCAAGCTATTGCCAAGCGCCGCATTTAATTAGACCGTCCCCTGGCAGGAATTTCTCTTGTATTTGTTGAACTATTTTCAAAAAAGAGAATATTCCTCTAAAAGGAGTACGACATGAGCAATCGAATCATTTTACTGGTTGAGGATAACCCTGACGATGAGGCACTCACACTACGCGCCCTCAAAAAAAACAACATTATGAATCAGGTCGTTATCGCTCATGACGGTGCAGAAGCACTCGACTATTTGCTCGGTCCCAACTCGGATACCAATCCTGTGCCACAGGTAATTCTTCTTGACCTTAAACTTCCTAAAATTGACGGATTAGAGGTCCTTAGACGGTTACGCGCCGATGAGCGTACCAGATTATTGCCTGTCATTATCCTCACTTCTTCGCGCGAAGAGCAGGATTTACTCAATAGCTATCATTTAGGGGCAAACAGCTATATTCGCAAACCGGTTGACTTTAACCAGTTTATCGCGGCCGTGCAGCAGTTAGGCCTATACTGGCTGGTATTGAATGAATTCCCGCCAACAAGGAGGTGAATGGATGCCTGCATTCTTGAATGTCTTGATTGTCGAGGATTCAGAAGATGACGTCCTGTTCATAAAAAGAGCTCTCCGCCAAAGTGGCTATATTCCCCAACTCCGTCAAGTTGACCGGTCTGACGCCATGCTTGCTGCTTTATCTGAGCAGCAATGGGATGTCATTATCTCAGATTATTCGCTGCCAAACTTTAGCGGCTTAGCTGCCCTTGAACTCATAAAAAAGAGTGGCCTTGACATTCCCTTCATCATTGTCTCAGGAGCGATTGGTGAGGACGTGGCGGTAGCTGCCATGAAGGCTGGCGCTCATGACTATATTCTTAAAGGCAACCTAACCCGTTTGGCACCGGCCATAAGACGGGAAATTCAAGAAGCCGAAGTGCGGCGGGATCGGAAGAAACTTGAGGAACGGCTTACCTATTTAAGTGTGCATGACCCGCTTACAGGGCTTTACAACCGGACATATTTTTCAACCGAGCTTGAACGGCTTGCTGACCCGTATTTTGTACCGGTAGGTGTGATTGTAGGCGATTTGGATGGTCTCAAGCTGGTAAATGACACCTGGGGACATCAAAGCGGCGACCGCTTACTCAAAGCTGCCGCCGATATTCTCAGTAAATGCTGCCCCCCTAACACGACTGTAACGCGGATTGGCGGCGATGAGTTTGTTTTGTTGCTGCCTAACACTACCCGCCAAGTGCTTGAACTGCTGTGCCAGCGTATTACTAAATCAGTGGATGCCTATAATGAGCTCACTCCACTGGCAGAAGGGATTGTCCTCAGCATTTCACTTGGCTATGCCCTGGCCGAGACCCTTCCAGCCAATCTGCAGGAGGTCTTTAAGGCAGCCGACAATAATATGTACCGAGAAAAACTGCACCGGAGCCAAAGCAATAGGAGCGCCATTGTTCAGACCGCAATGAAGCTCTTAGAAGCCCGGGATTTTATCACTGAGGGTCATGGTGACCGCCTTCAGCGGTTAGTTGCCTGTATGGGAGCAGCTCTCGCCCTGCCGGAAAATAGGATCTCTGACTTAAAACTTCTCGCTCAATTTCACGATATCGGTAAGGTAGGTATTCCTGACCATATCCTGTTTAAACATGACAAACTCACAGTAGCAGAGTTTAACCAAATGAAGCGTCACTCTGAGATTGGTTTTCGCATTGCCCAGGCATCGCCCGACTTAAGCCTAATCGCCGATTATATTCTCAAACATCATGAATGGTGGAACGGTTCCGGATATCCTATGGGTTTGACTGCTGAAAACATTCCCTTAGAATGCCGTATATTAGCAATCGCTGACGCCTATGACGCTATGACTAATGACCGGCCTTATCGCAAGGCCCTGAATCAAACCCAGGCGACAACCGAACTTAGACATTTCTCCGGCATTCAGTTTGACCCAGGGTTAGTTGAGATATTTATTAAAATCGTCGAAAAATCATATGAATAAGAAAAACCACGGCTTTATTAACCGTGGTTTTCTCATTTGTGCACTATATTTCTATTACCAGACAGCGATTACCGAGCCTTTGAAATGCTCATTTACAAATTTCTTTACCTCTTCGGAATGATACGCTTTTATAAGCTTAGCCACTGCCGGATTCTCTTTGTCTTTTGACTTTACAGCAATAATATTCGCATAAGGCGAATTACCGTCTTCAATCGCCAGCGCATCCTTGTTGGGAACCAGTCCGGCGGTCATAGCATAGTTGGTGTTAATAGCGGCCAAATCAACATCTTCCAGCGAACGCGGCACCTGTGCAGCGTCAAGTTCTTTGATTTTAAAGTTTTTGGGGTTTTCGGCAATATCGGCAGCCGCTGCTTTAAGGCCAACTCCAGGCTTAAGCTTAATTAATCCCTGCTTTTCTAGCAGCAACAGCGCACGACCGCCATTTGTCGGGTCATTGGGAACAGCAATCGTCGCGCCAGGCTTAAGCTCGTTTAGCGATTTAATCTTCTTGGAATATATGCCCATGGGGTAAATAACAGTCTTGGCAACTGACACTATGTCATATTTGCGGTCTTGCACCATATTGTCCAAATACGGCTGATGCTGAAAGCTGTTAACATCAATATCACCCTGGCTTAAGGCTACGTTAGGCTGGACATAATCGTTAAATTCAACGACTTGGATTTTGAGGCCGTCCTTTTCGGCTACTTTTTTGACAACATCCATAATTTCGGCATGAGGACCGGCCGTTACACCCACTTTAAGTGTTTTGTCTGCTGCCGGAGCAGCAGTTTGACTGCCGCAGCCAGTAAGCCCGGCAAGGGCTAGCGTTAGTATAGTTGCTAGTGCGAATATCTTTACATATTTATTCATTTTCTTCTCTCCCTAATTATAGTTACTTTAAGGTAAGTTTTGCCAAGCGGTCGGCAGCAGCCTTTAAGGTTTCAAACTTTTTGCAGAAGCAGAACCTGATCAGTGTTTTGCCGGCGGTGCTTTCCGGACGGAAGAAGCTTGAACCAGGCACAACAGCTACGCCAATTTCGCTTGTCAGGTATTTAGCAAAGGCCACATCGTCATCCCAGCCAAACGGCGTAATATCTGCCATGATATAATAGGCACCTTGCGGTCTCACGCATTTAAAGCCAACTTTTTCTAAGGCATTAAGTAAATAGTCACGGCGCTCGCTATAAAAACCGGCCAGTTCTGCATAGTACTCAGGGCCAAAGGTGAAGGCTTCCGCAGAGGCTACCTGCAGTGGTGCAGCGGCTCCTACTGTAAGAAAATCGTGCACTTTGCGGACAGAAGCAGTAATTTCCGGTGAGGCTTGGACATATCCGATACGCCAGCCAGTAACACTGAAGGTTTTGGAAACACTGTTTACGGCAATTGTCCTGTCCGCCATGCCTGGCAATGTCCATAGCGGAATATGCTCAGTGTTGTCATATAAAATATGCTCATAGATCTCATCATTGATTGCCAATACATCATGCTTAATGCACAATTGCGCAATTAGCTCCAGTTCCTCGCGATTGAAGACCTTGCCTGTAGGGTTATTGGGTGTATTAATGATAATGGCTTTGGTTTTGTCGGAAAATGCGGCAATTAACTCTTCACGGTTAAAATTAAATTCAGGCGGGGTTAGGCTAACATACTTTGGTACAGCACCGCACAAGATTACATCCGCGCCATAGTTTTCATAAAACGGCTCAAAAATAATGACTTCATCACCGGGATTAACGGTAGCCAGGAGGGTGGCAATCATACCCTCAGTGGCGCCACAGCAAACGGTGAGCTGGCGTTCAGGGTCAATAACAACACCATAGTCTCGTTCAACTTTCGCGGCAATGGCATCACGCAAGCCTTTCGTACCCCAGGTTATGGCGTACTGGTTATGGTCTTCTGTCACAGCCTTGATAGCGGCCTGTTTTATCGCTTCAGGGGCCGGGAAATCCGGGAAGCCCTGAGCCAGGTTTATGGCGTTGTGAGCGGCGGCAATCCGGCTCATCTCCCTGATGACTGATTCGGTAAATTGCCTGGCTTTAGCGGAGGCGTAGCCACCTTCACGAATATTTCGAATGATATTTTCCATGCTTACGTATACCCCCTGTGTTATCTTCCTTGTTTAGCGTTTGTTAAGTTTCTGTGCGAAATAATCACCGCTGGACTGCACCATCTGTACCAGTGCAATGAGAATGACGACAGTCGCCAGCATGACATCTGCCCTAAACCGTTGGTAACCATAACGAATGGCCAAGTCTCCCAAACCGCCGCCGCCAATGGCGCCTGCCATGGCAGAGTAACCGATTAAACTGATTACCATCAGTGTCAACCCCATAAGAATAGAAGGCATGGCTTCAGGAATAAGCACTTTTAAGATAATTTGACGGGGTGACGCCCCCATTGATTGTGCTGCTTCAACAAGCCCTGCATCCACTTCCTTGAGGGCCGACTCGACAACGCGGCCGACAAACGGAATGGCTGCTATAGTCAGCGGCACAATAGCCGCATTGGTACCAATTGAGGTGCCCGCAATAATCCGGGTAAACGGAATAATAGCCACCATTAATATGATGAACGGTGTTGACCTGGCAGCATTAACTACAGCTCCTAGTGTCTGATTAAATACCAGGTTTTCTTTAATATGGCCCTTGCCGGTGATAACCAGAATAACCCCTAACGGGATTCCGAGTAGTGCTGAGACCAGTGAAGAAACCGCTACCATGTAGATTGTCTCACCTAACGCCTCAACCAGCAGCATAAGCATGTCTTGCGACATAACCAATCACCTCTGTTTCTAAATCTCTAGCCTGTAAATATTTTAACGCGCTTTGAATATCATCCGGTTTACCGGATAGCTCGATTACCAGCGTACCATAAGGGGTATCCTGCAAATGGTCAATATTACCTGAGATGATATTGACATCAACGGCAAACCGTCTGATAAGACCGGCAATGACCGGCTCATTGGTCGCTGCCCCGAAGAAAGATAATCTTACGACCAGATTTCCTCCGGCTACCGGCTTGTTTGATACGACCGCTGCCAGTGCTTCCGGCAGTTTATTGTTGACCACTGCTTTAATAAATTCACGGGCAGTCTCGGACTGGGGCTTGGTAAACACATCAAATACCTTACCAGTCTCTACAAGGCGACCGGCTTCGATAACAGCTACTTGATCGCATATTGCTTTAATAACATGCATCTCATGGGTGATTAAAACAATGGTCAAGCCTAGTTTCTTATTTATGTCTTTCAGCAAAGCCAAAATTGACTCTGTCGTTTGCGGGTCAAGCGCAGAGGTTGCTTCATCACATAAAAGCACTTTAGGCTGACTGGCTAATGCTCTGGCAATACCTACCCGCTGCTTTTGTCCGCCACTGAGCTGGGCCGGGTATACGTCTTTTTTATCAGACAAACCAACCAAATCGAGTAGTGGCAGTACTTTTTTCTCCCGTTCTCCACGGCTGACACCAGCAATCTCGAGCGGAAAAGCCACATTGTCGAGGACAGTCCTGGAGGACAGCAGGTTAAAGTGCTGAAAAATCATGCCAATACTTTTGCGGGCCTCCCGTAATTGACTTTCCGACAAAGCTGTCATATCCTGTCCATCAACAACTACCTTGCCAGCTGTAGGACGTTCCAGCAGGTTAATGCAGCGGATAAGCGTACTTTTGCCAGCACCGCTTTTACCAATAATGCCATAGATCTCTCCCTGCTTTATGTCAAAAGATACATTATCAAGTGCGGTTACCGCACCTGACTCACCCTGGTACACCTTCTCCAATCCAGTTAACGTAATCATGTTTGTCCTTCTGCCTCCTTCATTTCATCGTAAATAGAAAAGCCTCTTCGCAGGCGAAGAGGCATAATTACTAACTATGCAATTCTTCATCTGCCAGACCCTTACGGGTTTGCAGGAATTGGCACCGTTCGCGTGTGCGATGGTTGCCGCGGCTTCATAGGGCCAGTCCCTCAGCCAACTCTTGATGAAAAATACTGTATTTAATTCATGAGTAATATTAACACGGGTAAATATTACTGTCAAGAACTTTTATTTGTCAGATGACATGCCACTTTACAATCTCAGTCTTCTACCTGTGCCCTTTAGGGTATAAGTGGGAGTTAGGAGCGGCTAAGCCATCTTTATGTTCTTTTGCCGACAGTGGCTACATAAATAGCAAACTGATTTTCACCATCAATATCAAGCGCTGCATTGAGTTTATCATCATCAAAAGCGGCAATTGCGCACACACCACAATCAACTGCTTCTGCCGCCAAGTAAAGGTTTTGACAGACATGTCCGGCATCTAGGTGCAGATAACGATAGCCACGCTGTCCATAGCGATATGTCATGCGATAAGTGACTGCCGTCCAAATAAACGTTACAGCGCTTGTCTTAACAAACTTCTGCCTAAGACAAGCCTCAGTAATTATATTACTGATATTGCCTGATACCTCAATCTTCACCAGCTGGTGATCAACAGCTAAAAATTTGTATAGACCTGGTTCCAAGCCTTCAACCTGATTCACTAATATATATGTCTCAAAAGCATGCCTCGCCCCGGCTGAGGGCACTGTTCTGAATGTGACCAGATGCGGCTCAATCGACTTGACACCTTGCGTACACCATAACAAATAAGAAAGCTCTGTTAATGACATTGGCTTGTCTGCATAGGTTCGCACACTAACCCGCTGCGCTATAGCCTGAGTAAGCGAAATATCAGTCTTAACCTTGCCGAGGTCAGGTAAATCAATAACAGCTCCAGCAACGGCTATTTCCAGCTCCACCGGTGGATGCGGCAAGCCCCGAGCCTGGTCAGATGGCGATGAATACTTGTATTTAGTTTTCTCCATAAACTCTTTGCCAACTTCCATTGTCATTAGTTTTAGCCTCCTTCAGTTTACAAGATTGTGTTACTTTTTTGGGTTTTATATCAATATTTTCTAAGTATTACTATCATAAGTATAATATAAAAACGAATGTAACACAAAAAAGCACCCACTATTCGTGAGTGCTTTAATAACCAGCAACTTCCTAATCTCCCAGGCCGTTTCCAGCCAAGTACCTTCGGCGTTTGTGGGCTTAATTACTGTGTTCGGTATGCGGAACAGGTCAAACGTCTTACCGCCACTTGATATCTAGTATCTCGTGGTTTCGACGAAGGCTCTAGCTACGACACAGAACATGCAGTGTAAGATTCAAAGGTACGTTAGTACCTTCCTTCCCACAGCTATCGTCACTGGATATATGGTGGAGACGAGCGGGATCGAACCGCTGACCCCCTGCTTGCAAGGCAGGTGCTCTCCCAGCTGAGCTACGCCCCCATATAAGGTTAACTATATTAAGATGAGATGGTGGGCCTAAGTGGACTTGAACCACTGACCTCACGCTTATCAGGCGTGCGCTCTAACCAGCTGAGCTATAGGCCCATTGAGGAATATTTGCATTCCCTCAAAACTAAACAATGTAAGTGATAATGTATCTGCCAAATGTACCGACCTGGAATACCGGGATGTATTTCAATCCCGAGTTCTCCCTAGAAAGGAGGTGATCCAGCCGCACCTTCCGATACGGCTACCTTGTTACGACTTCACCCCAATCATCGGCCCCACCTTAGACGGCTAGTTCCATTGCTGGTTACCCCACCGGCTTCGGGTGTGACTGA
>NZ_DATMYD010000063.1:0-5305 GCF_035561155.1 Sporomusa sp.
TACATCCATTTTTACAATTTCGAGCGTTTCCAAATGAAATACCAACTGACGCCTTCCGAAAAACGGCGTCAGTCGGCTTAATTCAAAGATATTCTACGACCGGCTTTTCTCTTTTGTGTCTATCTCCGCTGGGGCGGTTCAAGAAGGCAGCTTCTTTTATTTGGTCTGATAGGTTACAAAAAGGGGAAACATCCTGGGTTGCATGCAGAATACGGGTCAGAAGGATATTTCTTTGGATTACAGGTTCCCGGTGCATATGGCCGGCAATATGGAGAACACTTGGGATTGCATTTAGGGTTACAACCAGGCTGACAATGCGGACGGCAATAAGGGTTACAGTTAGGCTGACAATGGGGATTACATCCCGGATTGCAGTTCGGACGGCAGTTGTTTGGACGGCACCGGGGGCGGCAGTTATCAGGCCCGCATGGACGATAATCAGCCATATCGTAGTTATTGTATTCATAATCGTAATAGGATTTATCCCAGTCTATGATCTCCGGTTTATCCCAGTCGAAGGCTCGAAAATACTTTCTTCTATCCATGTACTCACTCCTCGATGGCGATGTCGAACTCGCACCAATACATAATATGCAGATAGGAAAGTAGAGGTGAGCCTTTTATTTAGGCGTGCATCTAGGGCTTACTTCGTATAATAAATTGGCATAAGTAGACACTAAAAAGGGTTGTCTTGTGTTGGTATAGAAAGTAGCTAATTAAAAAAAATCATAGAATGCCTATGATTTTTTGTTTTATGTAAAAGAAAAAATTAGGATACAAAAAGATAAGGAGAAAGGAGAAAAGGTGATACGATGATCAAGGGAAAGGCAATAATCGAAACAGGATGGAACTTAGATAACAGTTATGCCCGTCTGCCAGAATCGCTTTTTAGCAGCCTCAAGCCAACCCCTGTACGCTCACCAAATTTGATCATTCTTAATGATCCCTTGGCAACATCCCTGGGGCTGAATGTTCAGGAGCTGAAGAGCAAAGATGGCGTAGCGGTGCTTGCCGGCAACCGGATTCCTGTAGGCGCTTTGCCGCTTGCTCAAGCTTATGCGGGGCATCAATTTGGGCATTTTACGATGTTAGGGGACGGTCGGGCTCTGCTCATTGGCGAGCAGATCACTCCCCTAGGTGAACGGTTTGATATTCAGCTCAAGGGTTCAGGTAAAACGCCATACTCACGCCGGGGTGATGGTCGAGCGGCACTTGGACCGATGCTGCGCGAATACATCATCAGCGAGGCTATGCATGCGCTTGGTATTGCCACCACCCGCAGCCTAGCGGTGGTAATAACCGGTGAGTCAGTAAACCGTGAAACCGACCAGCCTGGTGCAATTCTGACCCGCGTGGCTGCCAGTCATCTGCGCGTCGGCACTTTTCAATACGTTTCAGAATGGGGCACTATTGAGGATCTCCGGGTCCTGGCTGACTATACACTAAAGCGCCATTTTCCAGATGTTGAAGCTGATGAGAGTCGATATCTTTCGCTACTTCAGGAAGTGATCAAGCGTCAGGCTGTACTGATTGCCAACTGGCAACTGGTTGGCTTTATCCACGGGGTAATGAACACCGACAACATGACCCTTAGTGGAGAAACCATTGATTATGGTCCTTGCGCCTTTATGGATGCCTATGACCCGGCAACGGTATTCAGTTCCATTGACATTCAAGGCCGCTATGCCTATGGCAATCAGCCGCATATTGCCGGGTGGAATCTCGCGCGATTTGCTGAGACCCTATTGCCGCTGCTGCATGTCGATCAGGCGCAGGCTATCAAACTCGCTCAGGATGCGATTTCAGATTTTACTGAGTTATATCACTGTAATTGGCTTGCGGGAATGAGAGCAAAACTGGGGATATTTAACAAGGAGGCACAGGATGAATCCCTTATAGAAGGCCTCCTCAGTATGATGCAGAAGTATCGTGCGGACTATACCAATACCTTCCGCGCATTAACTTTTGATAAGCCGGAGGATACGGTCCTGTTTGGCACCACAGAATTTGCTCAGTGGTATGAGCTGTGGCAGGCGAGATTAGGCAGGCAGCAGGATCCGAAAGCCTCCTCGCATCAGTTGATGCGGAACTGCAATCCTGCGATAATCCCTCGCAACCACCGGGTAGAAGCCGTACTAGAAGCCGCAGTGAAACAAGGAGACTACAGCATGATGGATCGGCTCCTTGAGGTTCTTTCAACCCCCTACGCGCACTCCCCCGAACAAGCCGATTACTCAACACTGCCTGAGCCATCAACCTGTCCTTACCGAACCTTTTGCGGTACCTGATATAGAAGCATTGATGAAGTGTTCCAATAGTTTATAATTATGGCCACTTATTTGTGGCATGTAAAAGGCCTCAACTCTTGCGAAATGCAGGAATTGAGGCCTTTGGCTATTCGTAAGTTATTGACAAGGGTAATTAGTTTAATCAATGAAATCTTCTTGCTTTGGAAGATTATAATACTTTCTCGGGGATAATCCATACATCTTTTTGAACGCACGGGTAAAATTGGCGTAGTCATGAAAACCGCTTTCCATACATGCAGTAATAACTGATTGTCCTGCGCGAAGAAATTGATTGGCGGCAATCAACCTTTTTTGCAGCACATACTGATGGATGCTATAACCGGTATGCTGTTTGAACTTGCGCATGAGATAGTATTTACTGAGAAAAAAGACAGATGCCAGTTTTTCAATCGATAAATCCTCAGTAATATTGGTATCAATGTATTGCAATATCTTATTGATAGTCTCGTCATATTCAATATCAATGTCAGCGGGAATTATGCCATTTTTCATTTCTAAAGTCATTCTGTTTAAGTAAACAATGAATTGTAATAACAACGAATCTCGCAGCAACTCATCGCCAAAGTTCCGGTCTTGGCAGGTGTCGTTAATTTGGGACAGAAGCGATTGGACAATGATCCGTATTTTCGGTGTCATTCGTAACAAATTGAATTTACGTTGGTAGGCTAATTCAAAGCAAGCCAATAAATTAGACTTCGTATCGCTATGCTTTTGCAGAAAGGACGGTCTGAGCCATATAATCATTCGCTTGTAAGGGGATGTTATGTCAATGACCGGCTTATGAACGGTATCGCGGTTAATCAACAGGATGTCCCATGGTTTTAGCTTGTATGCTGTCCCTTCAATATAATAGGTTACTTTACCAGAAATGAATACGACAACTTTGCTAAAGTCATGATGATGAGAATCAATTTTTATTTCTTTGTTATCGTGTAAGTTGAAAAAACTAAAGTCGTTATTAAGATAGCCTCGTTTGTTATTTACAAGTTTTGTATCTTTATCCATAGTATTTTGTTATTCGCTATAGCAGCTTTTGCAACCTTTTTTCCATATTATGCAATGTTTAGATGAAAGCCATCTAATATAATTGGGTTATAGGGAATTCAAAAAGGATATGCAGTTATTACACGGAGGGGAGAAAAAGAATGTTGGCGATATCATCCATGAGTTCCTCTGATTTGGGGGAGCTTGCCGCACTATACGAAGAACTTACCGGGAGAAAAACGAATATGGTTCTTATGGAAAGCCTGTTTAAAAAAATAACGGATAATACAGATTATATTTTAATCGGAGCCAGGGATAAAGAGCAACGTTTGGTAGGCTCGGTAATGGGAATTGTTTGCGCGGATATTGTCGGGGAATGCCAGCCATTTCTAGTGCTTGAAAACGTCATTGTAAGCGAAAAATGCCGAAGACAGGGTATAGGTAGAAAACTGATTCAATATATTGAGAACTGTGCGCGAGAGCGTAATTGCTATTATATTATGCTGGTATCCTTGATCAAGCGAAAGGAAGCCCATGAGTTTTATGAAGCGAATGGCTATAAGTCGGGAGTTGTTCAGGGATATAAAAAATATTTGTAAATCATTATTAGAAACCAAGGAGGTAACTTAAATGGAGTTTCATTTTTACAAATATCATGCCTTAGGTAACGATTATATTGTCATTGATCCAAACAAGACTAAAGTTAACTTATCAGAGGAAAACATTCGGCTGATTTGCCACCGTAATTTCGGTATTGGCTCGGACGGTATTTTGTACGGCCCTTTTTTTCATGATAATTCAATTCACTTAAGAATACTAAATCCGGACGGAAGCGAGGCTGAGAAAAGTGGTAACGGGATCAGGATGTTTTCCCGCTACCTTGTTGATGCCGGGTATATTACCAGCAAAGAGTTCTGTTTGGGGACTTTAGGCGGTAAAGTTCATGTGGAGTTCCTAGACGGCAAAGGCAGTCAAATTCGGGTGGATATGGGGCCAGTAACGTTTCAAAGTCAACAGATTCCAGTAGCCGGACCGGCTCGGGAAGTGTTGAATGAAGAGTTGGTGATTAATAACCGCAGGATAAACATTACGTGCTTATCAATTGGTAATCCCCACTGCGTGGTTTTTTGTGACGAAATTTCACGGGAAACAGCCGTTGAGTTAGGAGCTGCTATAGAACACCACGCCGATTTTCCTAAAAGAATTAATGTACAGTTCTTAAAGGTATTAGATCGAAACAACATTCAAATTGAGATATGGGAACGGGGCGCGGGATATACGTTATCTTCGGGCAGCAGTAGCTGTGCTGCTGCCAGTGCCGCTTACAAAATGGGATTGGTTGACAATAAGATAAACGTACATATGCCAGGTGGAACGATTAGGATAGATATTCAAAAAGACGGACAGGTCTTCATGACAGGTTCTGTTACTCAAGTGGCCAAAGGCTTGTTATCTGAGGATTTATGGGAGCAAATCATTAAATAGAAAATGCAAAAACCAATGGTGCCGTCATTAAGTCCACCTTTTTGATAATACTGATGGGTACTCCCTTGGTTAGTTGGCTATTAAAGCTCTGGGCAATCTGTCAATAACCATCATCAAACTGACTTTCACTTCTAGCATGCTAATACTTTTAGGATAGGTAATAGATTCCTATTAAAGTGCCTCTGGGAATTCGGGGTGATTCTGATTCACGCATTAAATAGACATTGATCAAATTATTGAATAATGTCACAAAGGCCATGATTTCGCAGAATTGCGTAAACATGGTTTTTTGTTGCTGTCCAGAAAGAAAGTATAACTTTCCCTGGATAAGGGCAACATCGGCTTCCGCTTTCGCCAAAGGCTCGGCGCAAGCCGTGTTTTCTTTAAATGTATCAGAATTTATAAGTTTAGAGAGGCTACGGCAGGAGAAATGGCGCGGGTTTGCGGAAATACGGAGGCATGAAGAAGAACATCTTATGGCAGATCTTTTTTGATGCAAAACAGAATTGGAAGCGGTTCGTCGAGAA
>NZ_DATMYD010000064.1:0-9030 GCF_035561155.1 Sporomusa sp.
ATTTACACTAAAACAGTGCATAAATTCATTATAAGGGGATGTTACAAGCAGTGGCTCTCGGAGTAACATCGTGGCTCTATTTCATGCACATGGTGGCTCTCAAAAATCGCACGAGTGGCTCTGGTGGAGAATATTATTCAAACTATCAATTTTGCGCCAATTACTTAAATTAGCTACTGCTATTGTGTTATCATTTACTGTGTAATTCACTTTCCCATCGTTATACAAGAATATTCAGCTCCCTTGCAGACTTATTTAGTAAACAACTACTTCATGAAAATAATAATTCCTGCACGGATTGACAAATATGGAAAAATATAATAATCTATAAATAACACTTGTACAAAATTTATCCAAAGGGTGAATATCATGATTAGAAAGCTGGAATTGCATGAAATCGCGAGTGAACTAGGTTTGTCCGGAAAAACCTTAGCCACCCGTCCGGTTGGAGAGCAGTTTTATCATACCGCATTAGAAAAGCTACAACCCATACAAGACGGTGATGCCATTGAACTAAGCTTAGCTGGGGTTTATGCTACGGATACCTCTTTTCTAGATGAATACATCTTGGGCTTTCAGCGGTTGATGGTAGCGAATTACCCTAACTCCATGATGTTTGTGTCCAATGTGGATACTTGGGTTTTCGAAAATTTAACCAGGCTTATTAAATCTTGGGAAGTCGATGGTATTCGGATTCCAGTCCTGTACTTTCATGAGGACAAATTTGAGATCATTGGCAAAATGGAGTCTAACCTGCTGGAGACATTTGACGTATTTCGCGATAACAGTGAGGTAACGGCCCGGCAGTTAGCAGAACTAAAGAATCTTGTACTCAGTACGGCAAGTACAAGGCTTAGAAAACTATACGAATTCCGGGTTATTTATCGTAAAGAAGTAATTGATGCATTTGGCAAACAATACGTATATATGCTTCCTCGATAGGAATAAAAAAATTTATACAGGGGTTGGATATAATTCATCCAACCCCCACTCAATACCTATGAGTTGGACAAGATTTATACAAGCCATGATTTTACAATCACCACTTAATCATATTGCCCTTGCACATGACAGAAGATAATAGGACATGGGAGGTTGGCATATGACTACTTACAACTGTGAAGCTAGCAAATTGTATTACTTAGCCCCCGTTAACCGTGATGATTTGGGCATGGAGAGTCTTACAGGATACATAGCGCGCTTAGCGCAAAAGCATCTCATGGAAGTTGGTCAGCTTATCAACTACGAACTTGTTCCTATTCTGCAGAAAGAATATCTTACGCGCATTGCACTCTATGGAGGCACACGTTTTTATAACCACGCCAGTATGATTAATAGTATAGGGCAAGCCGCTTCTGACTTTGTGGCAGCATTACAAAAAGCAACACTCATCAGTGATCTGACGACCTGTACGTTTTTTCCCTGGCGTCAGGTGATACCTTCCCGAGGGCTTATCCAATCCACAAAAAAATGGTGTCCCCTATGCTTCCAGGATGCGTTAGAAGCCGAGCAAGAATTATATGAACCGCTTCTATGGAGTCTGCAAGCGGTTATGGCTTGCTCGATTCACGGTACTATGTTGACTACAAAATGTCCTCATTGCGGGCAAGAGCTACGCCTTTTAGATCGTCATTCAAAGCCAGGATATTGTAGCAAGTGCCAGCAATGGTTAGGCCAAAAGGAATACAAGGTGTTGGCATCAGACTATGAGCTGGCTATTGCCGGGCAGGCCGCTAAGGTGCTTGCTGCCTATAACGAAGCGAGTCTGGCGGCACCGGAAAATATAGTTGATTTTTTCCTTAGTTGTTCCAAGGCGTTTGGCGGTGGTATGGCTGAATTTGCGCGGTTTATAGGATTTTCTAAAACAACAGTCTGGGATTGGTGCAAGGGTAAGAACCTTCCACCCTTCCCGAGTTTACTGGCAATCTGCGAAGCGCTTAAGGTTCAAGTGGTTGATGTTCTACTGGGGAATAGTAAAAACCTATTTATAGCGTTATCAAAGCCTACAGTGCACATTGCGCGTTTGCAAAAAGCTATGGGGCAGAAACTCAATGTTATAAAGCTTCGAACAGACTTGGAGAACTGTATGAAATCGGAAGATACCCCTCCCCTATCCATGAAAGAAATCGCAAGGAAACAACAAACTTCGCGCAAAGTGGTTGAGAGATATTTTCCGGCTCTTTGCAAGCGTATATCAGGTAAGTATCTTGCCAATAGGATGGAGCAGGCTCAAAACCTTGCTAAGCAAAGAAAAATCGAAATTCGAAACATCTGCCAAGAATTGGCTCAGCAAGGTATCTTCCCTAGCCGACGTAACGTGGAAGCCGCCGCTTCCTGGAAGGCGGCTTTGCGGAACCCGGAAATTCAAAAAGAATGGAAAGCCATTGTTTACGGTTCCAATCCGAGTACATGACAGTAACTTGATGGGGGTAACGTGATGCTTACAACTGAACAATTTGAAGCCTGGTGTCACCGACTTCATCTTTCCGAGACAACGAAAACACGGATCGAACGGATCAGAACATCAGAGCCTGCGCGAAAAGTAAAATCATCGGCTTCAAACGTCAGTGGCTCGTATTGCAGTAAAAAGATGGGTGTTACCATGCAGTTTGAAAGCCATAAAGTTGAACTGCCGCTGGTAGTAACCTGTATGGAATGGGATGTAGAGGTTTTAGAGTACTACGACCAGCCGGAGTCCATCAAATTAAACTATAAATCGCAAGCGGGAAAAGCAATGGGCGTGATCTATACGCCGGACTTCTTTGTCATCCGGTCGGACGGTGCCGGATATGAAGAGTGTAAAACCGAGCAGGAACTGGAAAAACTGTCCGCTAAAAATAAAGAGCGCTATATAAAAGACGAAAATGGCAACTGGCGGTGCCCACCTGGTGAAAAATTCGCCGAGCAGTATGGGCTGTATTTCCGTGTACGGTCTTCTAAGGAGATAAACTGGATTTGTTATCGCAACTTAGAATATCTGCAAGATTATTTCTCTTCTCCATATGAGGTAAGCGCCGAAACGAAAAGTATGCTCCTTGCTTTGGTGCATGCTCATGAAGGGATTACCTTTCATGAACTGCTCGATTCAGGGGCACTTAGTGCCGATGATATCAACATATTGCTGGCCAGCGGTGAGCTATATTTTGATAGAAATAAAGATTGCTTTGATGAGCCGGGAAATGTTGCATTATATTCCTCAAAGAAAAGCGCTGAGCTGCGTCAGGGAACCGAGTCTACCCTCTGCACCTATCAGACATCCCCCGTAGAGATTGCTGTTGGCAGGCTGTTAAACTGGGATGGCATTATCCATGAAATTGTCAATGTTGGCGAACATACCGTCTCGCTAAAATCAGAGAAAGAGGAATTATTAACGCTCGACTATACGCAATTTCAGCAACTAATCGGCACCAATCAACTGCGCTCCTATAAAAGCTTGGCTGACAACGCTCTGGCAAAACAAGCGCAGCAAATCATTATGAATGCCAGCTCGCAGGATTTGGACATGGCCAACAATAAAGCCGATATCGTAAAACAACATTTGCGAGGGGACAAAGAAAAAATTACCACACCGGAGCGTACTGTTCGGGACTGGGTAAGAAAGTACAAGCTGGCCGAGCAAATGTGGGGGCAAGGGTACATTGGACTGATACCGAAAAACAGCAAAAAAGGCAACCACACACTCAGGTTTTCCGAGCCTGTAGTTGCATTAATCAACACGACGATACAAGAGCACCATGTGAATGGAATTGCAACCTCCAAGAAGTATGCGTACGGATTTTTGCAAAAGGGCTGTCAGGAACAGGTAGTAACTGTGCCGAGCTATCCTACGTTTTGTAGCTATATCGATAAATTCGCTCCAATACATAACAGGACTTTATTACGCGAAGGAACAAGATCCGCCTATGAGTACCAGCCTTTTTACTGGGAATTGGAACGTACAACGCCAAAGCATGGTTCCAGGCCCTTTGAACTGGCGCATATTGATCATACCGAATTTGATATTCAATTGAAACTGCCGGAAGGACGTCCCTGGGCAACGATTATGACGGATGCGTATACCAGAAGGCTGTTAGCTGTTTACATCACCATGGACCCGCCAAGCTACCGCTCCAATATGATGGTGATTCGGGAATACGTAAAACGGTTTAATCGACTTCCGCAAACCATCATTGTGGACGGCGGCAAGGATTTTAGCAGCATTTATTTTGAGCAGTTATTGGCCCGGTTTGAGATTAACAAAAAAGTGCGGCCCAAGGCGCAAGGGCATTTCGGTTCTGTATGCGAACGCCTCTTCGGCACCAGCTCCACCCAGCTCATCCATAACCTCGTCGGCAATACCCAGCTAACCAAACAAGTCCGCAAGCTGACGAAAAAATTTGATCCCAGAAATCTGGCAATTTGGGACCTGGAAAGTTTTAATGAATTATTTAAACTCTGGGCCTACGAGTTTTATGATACCGATGATCATCCGGCGTTAGGCGGAAGCCCGCGTGATTTCTTCACTCAGGGAATCGAGCTCACTGGCAAAAGGAAGCAAAAGCTTATCCCCTATGACGACAGCTTTAAATTTGCCACTCTTCCTACTACCCGTAAAGGTACGGCGAAGATTTTTCCCGGACGGGGGTTTAAACTGAAATCCATTTACTATTGGTCGGATGAATTCCGCATCCCCGAGCATGAAGGAAAAAGCGTTCCTATCCGCTACGATCCATGGAATATTGGTATAGCCTATGCCTTTATCCAGGGGGCTTGGGTAGAATGCATTTCCCAATATTATGCCATTTTTCAAGGTAGAACCGAGCGGGAGCTGCTCTTGGCCACTGAGGAAATCCGTAAGAATAAAGCCAACAGTCAGAAAAAGTACATCGTTTCAGCGGCTCAACTGGCCGAGTTCTTTCAAAAAAATGTCCGGTACAAGGAACAGGAACTTAAAGAGCAATACAAAACAGGTAAAGATGTTCCCGAGTTGCAAGTTTTACCCGGTAAAGGAAAGCGTATCGAACCCAATAGGCAGAAACATGAATCTGACAAAAATAATACTCTGCCCTCCGTCACTCAACGAACGGTACCCAGGCAGATTTATGAGGAGTATTGAGTATGGACGCCAACAACAACTCAGCTTCCAAGATGTTAGAGGAAAACCCTGTGGAGCGGTTAGCCGCATTTAAGAAATTCACAGTTTCCCACCCTAAGCTGCTTGAAACTGATGCTGCATTAGAGCGTGTTATCCGCGAGCCGGGTGGCTCCCGCATTATTTTTGTGATTGGCCCCAGTGGTGTAGGCAAAACAACATTGTTTAAACGCATCAGTACCCGCTTGGCCACTCGGTATAAAGATCCTGACGATCCGGGACAAATACCGGTAGTCGCTGTAGAAGCTCCGGCGGCAAGTTCAGGGCAGTTTAGCTGGCGGCATTTCTACGTAGAATGCCTACGGGAATTACGGGACCCGATTACTTTACGCAATTGCGCAAGGTTAGATCTTTTTGGTGATCCTGTCCCGGCCAAAGAGCGGCGGTCAGAATTTGAACTTCGGTTTGCCGTAGAGACGGCTTTAAAACATCGCAAGACCAAGATTGTGCTAATTGATGAAGCGCACCATATCTCCATTGTTGCCAGTGGCCGGAGAATGAAAGATCAAACCGAGTTTTTGAAGTCTACCGGCAATATGACAGACGTAACTTATGTGCTGTTTGGCACCTATGACTTGCTGCAACTTTGCAATCTAAATGGGCAGTTAGCTAACCGTAGCACCCTTATCCACTTTCCCCGCTATGACGCCCGGAATGAAGAAGATATTGAAGCTTTTCAAAACATATTATTGACGTTTCAAGCTAACCTGCCTATCGAAGTGGAGCGCGATTTAGAAGTCGACTGGGAATCCTTATATATTCGCAGTATTGGCTGTGTGGGGGCATGCAAATTATTACTCAATAAAGCGGTAGCGGCAGCTCTGGAGGAGTCAGCAAAAGTTCTGACGTTAGACCATATTGAACATGTGGCCCATTCCTTACGGCAATGTGAGCAACAAGCCAAAGATGCTCTGCATGGTGAAATGCGGTTTGTGGAGACCGATGAGCAACTGGAGAGCCTACGGAATTTGCTGGGGCTAACAGGATATCAGGATTCCAGTAAAAACGAAAGCCGTAAAAATGGGGCAAAGAAAAATGCTAAACCGGGCCAGCGAAAGCCTACGAGGGATAAGGTTGGGCGACCGGCGTGATGCCTAGTTGTTGGTTTGTACCTGTACTTTGTTGTTTAATTTTTATCGCTAGGTCCATCTTCTCAACAGGACTTTACACAGTTAGCTAGAAAAGTGAAAGTAGTATGATTTTACGGATTTATAGAATTAAAACGTATTCTTAACAGTAATAAGATGAGGTAATTGTATGCGGATTGTTGACCGGATATTGGCAATATCCGATATTCATGGCGAAAACCAACAATTTCAGTCTCTGCTAAAACAAACTCAATATGATCCGGCAAGCGATTTGCTGGTTATCTGTGGAGATATGATAGACCGCGGCCCGGAAAACCTGGAAGTGCTGAAAACTTGCCTAACGCTTCAGGCGCAGGGCGCAGTGCTTTTAAAGGGGAACCATGAACAATTCTTAGAGCAGAGTATAATCGAAATGATTGAATCCGATTCATGGCGAACACAGCCATCAGAGAACTTATATGATTGGGTGAAATATAACGGTGGTGCAACTATGTTTGAGGAAATAGAAAACTTAGCACCTAGTAAACTAGCAGAGATTATGCAGTTTGTACAAAGTTTGCCGCTATATTTTTCAACTGGTAAATTCCTATTTTCCCACGCCGGTGCCAATACAAGAAAGCCTATCGAGAAAAACACCGAAGATGATCTAGTTTGGATGGAGGATCGCTTTCCTTATTGTCCGGCGTACAAAGGCAAGGTACTTGTTTTCGGCCATATTCCCACATGGAATCTCTATCGCTACGATAAGAATTTCAAAAAAACAAATGCTCGGATCTGGTTTGACCAAGAGTACCGGGACAAAATAGGTATCGACTGTGGCGGTTGTTTTGGTGGCCGGTTGGCGGCTTTAGAATTGCCAAGTAATCGGGAATTTTATGCTTAAGAATACTTCCAGGGACTTTATAATTGATTTGACCCTAACGCTTACCTGACAAGTCGGTTTAGTGGTACTAGTTTGATTATGGTAATGCTTCTATGGCTTTTTAGTAGTAAAGGCGTTCTTTTCAGCATAGTACGATTCCATTTTTAAACTTACCGAAAAGGAATTTTCAAATATGAGCGTAGAAGCAAAAAGCAGTTTTCTTATACATTTGATAAAAATTTATGGAATGAGTAAATAAGCGGATGCTCATATTTGCTTTGAATGGGGAGAATTGTAATGATTTATATAACCGGGGATCTGCATGGAGAAATCGATAAGGCCAAATTAACTATGAAATATTTCCCGGTGCAAAGGGAATTAACGAAGAATGATTATGTCATAATTGCTGGCGACTTTGGCTGTATTTGGTCAGGCGGCAAACAGGATGAATTACTTTTGGATTGGCTGGAGAGCAGGAATTTCACAACACTTTTTGTAGACGGCAACCACGAAAACTTTGATCTTTTGAATCAATTCCCTATCATGGAATGGAATGGTGGTAAAACACACCCAATAAGGCCGTCAGTCATTCATTTAATGCGAGGACAGGTATTTACAATTGAAGGGAAAAAAATATTCACATTTGGCGGCGCTGAATCAGTAGATAAACAATTTCGAAAGGAATTCATTTCGTGGTGGAGAGAGGAAGTACCTAACCATCACGAATTTGAAGAAGGTATTAAAAACCTCGAAAAACATGATATGACCGTGGACTATGTAATAACACATACTGCGCCTAAAGATATAATAGGTAAGCTTGATAGCTTTTTTGGCGATAGAATCAATGATGCTACCAGTGAAATGCTAAACTACTTTATGAAAAGCATTAGGTTTAAACACTGGTTTTTCGGTCATTTTCATACAAACAAAACCATAGGTAAGTTTACAGTGTTGAATGATAGATTAGTGGTATTGCAAGAAGATGTAATCATGTCAAAAGACCCGGAGCCTCGAGAATGGAAACCGGAAAAATATAGGAGCAAATTCAGGGCAGCCTACCCGAATATAAAACAGCCGACATATGAGGAAGTTGGAGAACTAATTGATCGATGGGATCGAGAAGGTAGACATATAACCTACCCGTTGGCGGGACCGAACTGGAACGAAATCGAATGGCAAAAAGAGTATGAAAGGAAAAAAGAATTTAAAATATTAGCTGAAAAAATCATAAATCACCAAGCCCATGGAGAAGAAAATTTTATGGCCTGCGGCAGTGGTGAGAAATGTCCTAAAAGTGATAATTGTAAGTGCTGGAAGCTTTATCAATACATGCTGGAGAATGAGATATTAGGCCACACTTGCATGTTATATAAACCTGAAAACTGTGAGGAATTTAGGCCGTATGGAGATAAATAAGTATCCATGTGGTGATACAGTGTGCTGGTAATGGGTCTTAGTCTTGTACTGCTTATTTTTAAAAAAAATTAAGACGCAGGATATTTTGGTTTATATGGCAGGATAAAGTCGAAAAGATACAGAAAAATAACCATAGTTTACTATTAGAGTAAATTATGGTTATTTTTACATATGCGCTATTATAGGACCTATATTGGCAAATTAAATATCTTTGTTTTTTGGTTTTGAGAAGCTGGAATAATGCAGTAATGGATGAACAATCCGTTTAACAGCAGAGTTATTGCGGCTGCGGCGGCCAGAGTATTGGCAGGAAAGTATGGAACTCCACAGATGGATGGCTTAGAAGAATCATCTGACGATTCAACGGACTATTCACCGTCTGGAGTTTTTTTACTTTTCCGGGATGCCGCTATGAGCCCGTCAATCAGCAACTCTATTGATTTATCCAGCATTGCTCCTTTTAAAGGTATTAAATGCGGCGGAATAACAGCCTGATTGACAATTAGGCTCGCGATCCCCTGCGTGTGAGCCCA
>NZ_DATMYD010000065.1:0-36470 GCF_035561155.1 Sporomusa sp.
GCATTGAGTATCTGGTTATTATAAAAATCCTTCGGATTTTTACTGGTATTTTTTGCTCTTTCAATTAAATCCTCTAGCAATGTAAAGGCTAAAGGCGATACTAAGGCAACAGTATTCGACTTATCTCTATCCAATTGATACTTCCAATTAGTAAAGATTCCTTTGGCATTAGCAGTTCCATAATCCCAATATTCTTTACTTCCATTTCTCCCTTTACATTGCTGGCCTTCTCTGCTGCCATTTTTTTTGCCTATCCATATATCAACACCCTGTTCATCGTCACCAAGGGCTTCCAAAACAACATAATCTAATTTTTCATCCAAGACTTTCAGTATTTGGTATATTACCCATCTCAATTCAAACCTATTTCCACGTTTGTCCGCTCTACCCCCTAATTCATTGGGCATACCAAACACCTCCCTAATTTCATTACAGCTATTTTTAATACAAAAAACCTTACTCCTAAATGTTTATATCTATAATCCAGATGAATTTTTTGGCAAGTGCAATTATTTACCTTCCAGTTTCTTAATTGTATCCATATTGATTACCTGAATTGCTTCTAACTGACGAATGGCCAACTTATTCAAAAGCTGAAGTCGTTCTGATTGAGGTTTCCCTTGTTCAATTAAAATTGCGTTATAGCTTTCCATATTAGCTAAAACCAATTGTTTCCAAGACTATACAATAGTTCTAGCCAACTCCGACAAAACCCTTGTAGAAAACCACCATTCTGCTACTTTAAGTAAAAATCTCACTTGGTGGAGCCACCTGAAACCTTTCAAAAAATGTACAGCAAAAAACCCACGAAATTCGCGGGTTCTCAAGTTTTCAGGATTTGATTGGTGGAGGCGATCCGTAGCGGGGCAAATCCACCTTTTATGAAGCTGTGAAAAACGCCTATACTATATTACAGTTTAAACAGATGAATTTTATAATTCCATGATATACAGTCGTTATTATCTTATATACTCACATGCTTATTTTATCCTCTCGAATCGGAAGGTTAACCAGTGCCGCTAAAGATGCTAACATAATGTCCGCGTACCACATCCACATATAATTACCATCATGCGCCATAGAAAGGCCGCCTAGCCATGCACCTAAAAATCCTCCAATTTGATGGGTAAGCAACGTCAATCCAAAAAGTGTAGCTAAATATCTTGTTCCGAACAGTTTTCCTACAAGACCGGCTGTTGGAGGTACTGTCGCCAACCATGTAAAACCAAGCGATATAGCAAAAATATAAAATGTCAAGACCGTTTTGGGAGCCAAGAGATATAGTCCGATCATTACAGCGCGACTACCGTACATTACAGCAAGTATATACTTCATCCGATATCGAGAACCAAGTGAGCCAGCAAACAAACTGCCTGCTATATTAAATAAACCAATGATAGCCAATGAAGCCGCAGATACATCTGCTGAATGCCCACATAACGCAACTTCTCCAGGCAAATGTGTCACCAGAAATGCAATATGAAAGCCGCATGTAAAAAAACCGGCATGAAGACAAAGGTAGCTTCGATCCTGCATCGCGAGACGTATTTGCTGAAGCAATCCCATTGAATGTTGCTCTGTTGCAGCTACCATTTCAGGAGATCGTTTACCGCATAGCAGTGAAGCAAGGGGAATTGTGAGGAGAGTTGTTGCCGCCATAGTAAACATGGCGGCAACCCAACCAAATCCGCTAATGATAGCTTGTAATAACGGTGCAAAGATAAATTGTCCTAATGTACCTCCCGCATTTATAAAACCGCCAGCAAAAGATCGGTGTTCAGGAGGTAACTGCTGGGATGTGGCACCAATTAGTATGGAAAAACTCCCAGCACCTGCTCCTGCTGCGCTTAAAATGCCCATAGTTAACATCAGCGACCACTCTGAATTAACGAACGGAGTAAGAGCTAATCCTCCTGCAAGCATGAAAGTTCCACATACAAGCACTCCATAAGAACCTCTTTTGTCAGCAATCGCTCCAAAAATGGGCTGCGCAAAACCCCACATAAACTGCCCTACAGCGAAAGCAAAGCTGATTGAAACGATACCTAAGCCAGTTGTTGTATCGATTGGTGAAACAAAAAGCCCAACTGATTGTCTTGCACCCATAGTAATCGCCAAAATTGCGGCTGAACTTAGCATTATCAGCCATGCTGTCCTGTTTGAATTAACTTCCATATATGTCTCCTTTAGTAAATTAAATCAGCGAGTATTACACGAAATATTTCTAATGAACTAAGACGTTAATATTGGGAAGATGTTTGATTTCGGCTTCAGCATTCAGTGTTAATGCTTCATTTTATAAAAAGCCGCCCCCTTCGCGGGAAGGAGAAGCGGCGTGCCGAAAATCCCTACGTCCTCTATGCGCCGTCGAGAGCTACCACCAGTTTAGCTGTGGTCTGGATGGTACCTGCGCTTTGTCTTTGAGAGGTCGATAATCTTGTCGTTACTAAGTGCCCGATCATATTCTACCAAGGTTGTCTATCTGGCATCTAGTAGCCATAATCAAATGTTATCGCATACATCGACTGATACCTATATAGAGAGGCTCTCAACTCAAATATTTTTGTAAACGCCGGTAAGTGTTGTATTTGTTCTCTACTCAGTTTTCTGGCACATGCAAGCAAATCACCAAACGATTTACCAGGTAAGGACAATTCCTCATTAACCATTTGGGTATTAGAGCTTGTTAACTTTATTATTACTAGGTACCATGTCCACGCCAGAATTTGGTGCCGCTAATTTAATCAGTTTGTTGGCAAGATAGCTGCCGACGCCGATAACACTCTCAATGTGTAGGAAATGTTCGATAGACGGATCAAATAAAATAGTGGCGTTGGCCGGAACTCTTCGTCTCCCTCCCAGATAATCACACAAAGCGGAATCTTGGGGAATACCTGGAAGACAGCTGAGGCAGTGCCGAAACTGGCCGGCTGGCCGCCGATTTGTTTGGCGCATTCTAAGAGGAGTGCCGAATGGTGGCCAAACGCTTTAATGAGTCCACGGATGGAATCTTTATAGAAAGCGGGATAGAAAAGCATTCCGCCGCCAGGTATTTCCTTAAGGCTAACCCACTTGTGGACAGGTTCTTTCCTAGATTCAAAAAAGGTAAGGTAATGCAGTATGAGCATACGCGCACCGATGCCGGGAACCAAGCCATCTGCCGCATTATAGATGGTTCGCTTGCTGCAGTCGGTAATGAATTTTTCATTAAAAAACGGGACTATGAACTGCTGCCTGTTGCTAAGGTAAGTTACCTGCATGACATCGGCAATATTAGCGGGATCTTTGAGTTTAAGATCCTCCCACCCCTTATCAAGGGCGATACGGTAATTAGTCTTTTCCAGATAAATTCCTCCCTAATACTTAATTGAATTACGACCATGGTAGATGACGCTCGCCACGGCCCGCAGAATCCCTTCTTCTTCGATACTTTTAAATAAACTGATATTCATATCAGTTGTCGTCGTTAAACGTCCCTGGCTTGTGCAAGCAAGCTTCATGGCTGTTTCGGCAATGAACATCCGTACCCCGCCATGGACAACCCCCAGCAAATTTGCGTGCTCGGCCAAGATCCGCATGTATCATTTCATGCCAACAGAGCCGCCTCAATTTCTTTTTCACAGTGTTTAGCGCTGTCCTACCGGGCAAGATTTCATGCAATTAAAACAGTAGTATTGCATTCCTATCGAGTCGGCTTGTTGTATGCGCCAATACTTTTCATCGGTAAACATTTGTTTTTGGTCTTCCGGCGTACTGCCGGCAAACTTTTGCCAAAAACCGATGTTGGCTCCTAACCCGTATGGTTGTGAATTTTTAATGCATCTCGCGATATTAGTCTTACCGCCCTCATCAAGCGCGTTTCCTGGGCAATTCTTAACACACAAATCACAATGAATACAAAGATCTTGTTCTATTTTTTTGTCCGGCTCAATCTCTAGGTCGGTGATAAGAGCCGTCAATCCGATTCGGGTCCCGAAACGCGGGTGAATGACGAGGTTATGCCTGCCAAAGCTTCCCAGTCCGGCGGCCACCGCGGCGTGACGCTGGGAAAAATCCGCCATCGCCAACCTATCTTTATGCTGTTCCATGGGGGAAGAGTAAGGCATATCCACAACTTTCGCCTGAAACTCCCTTTTAAGGAAGCGATTGATTTGGTAACTGCAAGAACGCTGAAAGTAATTCATGTCCAGTCGATTGTTCATGGCGATGGTGACACTGGGACTGTCTACTCCCATGTCCTCGAAAACCAAGGAGATAATCGTTTTAGCTCCTGGTAGAAAGGTTTCGGTCGCATAAGATTTGGGGCTATGATAGTCCTCAACTTTTACAAACCCCACATCATCGACGCCTAAATCCAGAATGTACTTCCTGATCTTTTCCTTAATCATTGTTCTTCTCCCCCATCTTTAATATTCAATCTTAACTTTTAGAAAAAACTACTGTTCCACCGTGATCGACCGCATCATCAACATCCAGAACATGCTTAGTTTTTCGGCCATAGAATCATCTGGGTACACCGAAATATTGCAATTTTTTTCCCGGTTGCTTCGTCAGTCACTACGGCATCCCAAACATGAGTGCTTCTTCCCAGATGTTGCGCGGTTGCTATGCAAGCGATCCCACCCTCGTGGACGGTGCTGATATGATTACTTTTCAGTTCGATAGTCGTGAAGCCAGTTGCACCTTTTGGCAAATGTGCAATCGTAGCATTACCGCAAGTAGTGTCGGCCAACGCCACGATGCTTGCAGCATGCAGATATCCGTGGATCGCAAAATGGAAGGGTCTAAGCGACATCCGGCTGGTCAACGTGTTTTGTTTCAAATCAAGCATTTCTGCCCCCAAAAAACCAGGCAGACAATCCTTGCCTCCTTGGTTCAAAGACTCCGCTGTTACATCTTCACGCAATATACTCATCGTCTTTCCTCCTTCGTTGAAATGTTCGTCTTCAGCATTCAGTGTTAAACTCCATTTTAGCAAAGGCAGCCCCCTTTGAGTGAAGGAGAAGCGGCGTGCCGGACTCCCTACCTCCTCTATGCGCCGGTGAGAGCTCCCACCAGTCCGGCTGTGGTCTGGATGGTGTCTGCGCTTTATCTTTGAGAGGTCGATAATCTTGTCGTTACTAAGTGCCGGATCGGATTCTACCAAGGTTTGTCTATCTGGCATCTAGTAGCCATAATCAAATGTTATCGCATACATCGACTGATACCTATAAGAGAGGCTCTCAACTCAAATATTTTTGTAAACGCCGGTAAGTGTTGTATTTGTTCTCTACTCAGTTTTCTGGCACATGCAAGCAAATCACCAAACGATTTACCAGGTAAGGACAATTCCTCATTAACCATTTGGGTATGCTGCACTGTTCTATCTGTTTGTTGACCCATCCATATTTTTTCTAACTCTTCAATTAAGGCTATAGTAAGTATCAACATCGAAAATAACTTTAACCTCTAAATCCTGACATATTTCTTCAAGACACTTTTCTACAAAATTAATTTCACTCATTACTACATCACCAATCAACTCTTGAATTTCTCCAGGAATGTCCCCAATAGGAGTGCGAGAGGCTCCGACAACAACAACTTCATGCATTTCAATTCATCCCATCTCGCTATTTTCTTTCTCATATTTGTACTACTGCCTGTAATGCTCCAGACATTGCATCCATAATACTGCCCGGTTTATGGGCATCACCAATTATGGAATAGGGAATTTTTTCTTGATCTAAAAAATTCCGCAAGTTTGCATCGTAGGCCCTGGACCCAATTGCCAGAATAACGGTATCAGCGGGAATTTCTTCGATCATTCCATTTCGTTCAACAATAACTTTATCTGGTTCTATTGAAGTGATCCTAGTATTCTTGAATGTTTTGATGCCCAACTCAGCTAATTCTTTCATAAGAACCCAGCGTATGGATTTGCCCATATCCTTGCCCAAATTTTCTTGTATTTCCACAATGCCAATATGTTCAAATTCTCTAATTGCATCTTTGTTTTGGGGCAAATAATGTTTCAGAAATTCTGAGACTTCTTTGGGTAAAACAGGGCGATTACCCAAATAGACTGCGGTTTCCAGGCCAACCGCTCCGCCACCGGCAATTAAGATTTTACCGTTGCAGATTTCTCGCAATCTATCAGCCTGCGCAGCCAAGACCTCGACAGCAGTATGAACATGTTTTCCCTTTACCCCCGGGATATTAGGAACAATTGGACGACTTCCAGTTGCCAAGATTACATGACCAGGCCCAACAGCTTGAATGAAGTCGGCATCAACCTCCGTCTCATTTTCAACAATTACATTGAGACGTCTTAACTCACTGATGAGGTATCCACTTAAGCTAAGCAGTTCTTTTTTATTAGGTGGAACGCTTGCCAGGTGAATTTGCCCCCCCAGTTTGGCTTCTTTTGTACAAAGAATAACGTGATGATTCGCTAAAGCAGCAATTCTTGCCGCTTCCATCCCTGCCACGCCTCCTCCAACAACCAAAATCTTCTTGGGTTTTGAAGCAGGAATAATCTTAAGTTTCTCTCGCCCTACAGACCCATTTACCATGCAATAAACCGGCAATTCCTTAAATACATTATCGATGCAGCCTTGATTGCAGGCCTGACACTTTCTAATTGCCATGTTTTTCTTAATTTTATTGGGCAACTCTGGCTCAGCTACTAACCCCCTGCCGATTGCAACGAAATCCGACAACCCATTCGACAAGACTGTTCTGGCTACGATTCCATCATTTATCCGATTTGATGCGATTACAGGCACTTTAACTACTTTCCTTACCGCGCTAGCCAAGAAAGCATACGCTCCCGGGGGAACATGTGCGGATATTTGAGGAACGGGGGCCTCATGCCACCCACCAGTTACATGAATTGCGTCTAATTCCCCGTCATCAAAGGAACTGCAAAACTTCTTCATGTAGTCAATATCATAACTATCTTTGATCATGCTACTACCAGATATCCTCAAAATTATGGGAAAACCAGCTCCAACTACACCCCTGACCTCTTTTACGACTTCCCTGGGAAAACGCATCCTATTATCTTCTGACCCGCCATAAATATCTTTTCTATGGTTAGTTAAAGTAGATAAAAATTGTGCCAATAAATATCCTGCACTGCAACTAATCTCTACCCCGTCTACCCCAGCCTTTTTCGCTCGATCAGCAGCACTACCGAACGCTTTGATAATCCTCCGAATATCTTCTTCATTCATTTCTCTTGGATTCTCTTTTGTTATTGGGGAAGGAACAGCAGAAGGAGCTATCGGAAGCTGCCCAACTGTTGCACTCTTTACATTTCTGCCAGCATGGAACAGTTGCACAAAAATCTTACAATCGTGCTTATGAACAACATCCGTCAAAGTTTGGAAACCTTCAATGAAACTGTCAGTTTCTAATGAAAGCATACCGGCCAAGCTGCCGCCTTTTTCCACAGATACTCCGCCAATGATAATTGCAGCGATCCCGCCCCTTGCTCTCTGTTCATAAAAATCTAATATCTGCTGGTTTACCTTACCTTCTTCCGCGTAGCCCAAATGGATACTCGGCATTATCATTCTGTTTTTTAATGTCAGCCCACTTATTGAGCCTTTTGAATAGATAATGTCCTTCACAGTAGTTCCTCCAATTACAAAATCGATATTGCTTGCTCCCTCACCATATCGATTTTGATAATTTTCCCATTTGCTGTTTAACAGCTCCAAACTATCCTGGAATCTGGCAAGTAGAACCTTGCTAAGGATCGAGATAAATGTTCTTGCCGTTCACTTGTCTTTTGAGGAAATTCCTTACTAACCACGATAATCACTTTGTGTGGCAAATCTACTTATTATGCCACTTTCTCACATGTTAAAGTGGCAACAACAGTTGCTCTGCTATATTTAGTAAAACAAAATGTTAATATTGGAGAGATGTTTACAGTAATCCTCTGCTGCTTTTAGCATTGCAAAGTCGTAGGATACTAACCCAATTAAATTTGTACTCACCTTGCTTTTACAACCGGTACAGCCTAGGCCAAACTTACTTGTTTGCTCTTTGGAACTTCTCTCTATCACGTTCTCAGATCGGCCTCCATCCAATGCGTCGGAGTGTTTCTTTTGAATTATCATTGTAACATCCTTTCTTCTCGTGAATTTACTAGATCGCCAAAATTTGCATAGTTTTATGTGTATGTACACATAAAACTATGCACTACCGACCATCTATTTGCCGGTAATGGGGTATCATTTGTAACTCAAGGCACGAGCGCCTCTAACTTTGACAGCAGTTGTTTAAGCATAGCCAGCTCTTCTTTTCCAACGTATTCCTTCATAGTTCCTTGCGCCTCTTTCCATAGCGCCATCCCTGAAGCAACTACGTCTTTTCCCTCTTTCGTCAGCTTTATTTGCCGGGTACGCGAATCTTTGCCCGGGTTAATCTCTATAAATCCAGCATCAACCAGGGGCTTCATATTACGGTTCAGAGTTGTCCGGTCCACACGCAAGATCTTTGACAGCTCGTTTATGGTGGCCTGTTCCGCTACTTCGAGATTGCTTAGTAGTGCCAACTGAGCAACTGTAAGTCCACTAGGCTTCAATATCTCATCGTAAAGCTGAGTAACCGCTCGGGAAGCCCGCCGCAAATTCAAGCAATAACAAGGGCTAGGGGGTTTAGGATAAACTTCTTTAATATGTTTCATGATATCCTCCTTTCATTGCACTTGGTTATTATGTGTATATACACATTTATTGTTTTAAATATACTACTTTACCTCATACTGTGTCAAGTCTCTCGAAAAATATTACCTTTATGAACATGGGAACTAGGGCAGGTAATGGGATGGAATACTATTACCACCACATACCGTCCTAAAAGACCAGAACTTACCATGGAGATTTTCCTTTATGATCTATTTCCTCTCCCTTTGGAAGATTACGTTTAAGCCTCCTAATGGGTTTCTATTAGTGTCGTGAGGCAAAAAAGTGCCCGCCGACAACTCACGGCGAGCACTTTCTATATGATTTTCCGTAAAAAATCTGGGTTCAGTTGGTGGAGGCGAAGTTCATCGAACTCCTATCCATTATACTAACGAAACTTTAAACCCTAATTGACTTTAAGTATTACTTTGCCATGTTGATACAGTGTTTTTTGCCGGCAGTCCACAATACTTTTACTGATGCCGATAGTCCTACGCTGACGAAATGGGTTCTGGTGCTAATTTTTTTTAATAAAAGACTATCCTATAGTTCACCAGAATATCAGGCTGCGATACCCATAATCTTATTTATAACTGTAGCAAGACTCGAACCCGCACCTTATGGTTTTATTTTAAGATACTTATCCAATAACAATTTCGTTTTACTCAAAGCCTGTTCCAATTTACTCGCCGTCACCACTAATTGCTGAAATCCGTTATGAAGGTCTTTTAGCTCAATACATCGCTGTTGCTCCAACTCCTTTAACGAAGGAAAACAGAGCGAAAAATTGCTCCAAGCTTTTTTTATAATTACATAGGTAAGGAGAGAGCTGCCTGCAGTGTATGTCAGCCCGCCTGCCAACCGCAGCAGCATCCATGGAAGAATCCCTTGATTTGTTTCTCCAACGGTAAGCCCCAAAACATACCAGAAATGCGACTGAAGTCCACCTGCGACAAGCAGGGCGGTTGACATAGTCAACAAACCGCCGTTTAGAAGAAGGATTCCGATCCAGCTAAACCAATAGCTTTTTTTATCAAGTACGATTTCCGAGAAAAAAATATAATAGCTCAAAGCCAGCACCAGAAAGCCAAATACACCAAAGACCGCAAGATGGGAATGGGCGGAGGTTATGTACGTTCCGTGAATATACTTATTGACAGCCGGAATGGCCATAAGAAAACCAAGCAAGCCCGCCCCAAAGATATGATAAAACATACTGCTCGCAATCATAGCCATAACAATTTTTTCACGTTGTCCAAGTTGGGAAAAGTACTGGAGTTTCACGGTCTTCATAATAGAATAAAGCAGTAAAAAAATCGGGACAATCTGTATTGTGCTAAAGGCACCTCCTACCCAGATCCAGTAGGACGGTCCTCCGGCCCAATAATAATGATGGCCGGTAGCGAGAACCCCTGTTACAACCATAACTATAATATCCAAATAAAGCACATTTTCGATGGTGCTACGCTGCATTCCCGGCAGTGTCACCAAAACCGCCGCAAGCACTCCTGTTCCGATAAGTTCTAAGCTCATCTCCTCCCAAAGATGAACCACCCAGAACTTCAAGAATTCTTCAGCAACCGGATGTGAATAACGTAGTATGTTAGGAATAAAGAAAACAATCAGGGTACAACTCCCCGCTAAAATACTAACCAGAGTTGCCCGGCTTTTTGGCACCTTTGATACAATATATGTTCTTATAAGATTATAAAACAGGATGCTGATGGAAACAGCAATCCCGACCTTGAGAGGACGCAACGCTTCAAGATACTCAATTCCTTCATTGAATCCTAATACAAGAGATCCGAGTATTGTTATTATAGTTACTAAAAATAACCAGAAGTTTGCCTCAATTAGTTTTAAACTATAGATTTCTCTACCAGCTTCGCGACCGAAAAAAAAGTAGATTATTCCTGTTATTCCAAATAAAGGCCACATAATACTTATATTTAGGTGAAAGGACCGTCCAGCAGTAAATGGAATCGGAATAGGAATATCAGGAAACGCAGTTTCGAGCGCACCACCAGTTGATACGATTCCCTGAAGGCCAAAAAATAAAAAAGTTATCAAGGCATACTTATAACACAGTTTTTGGGAGAGTAACATCATTAGCTCCTTTACCGTATATAACTCAGTTTTGCACCGATTCGTTACGTTTATTGGGATTTAGAGGCCAGTCAAGCGTATCAATCGTATTAAGAAATCTAAGATAAGCTACAATCGCTTCGGCTTCTTGTTCATTAACCTGAACATGGCGCTTTTGTTTTGCTCCGGTCAGTATCGGCGGGTGTACTAGATACTCCTTAAGTGCTGCTTCCCCACTTTTTTCATAAACCTTCGTAAGGTCGCCCCCTACATATCCGCCGTTACCAAAAACAGTATGACATTCGATACAGGCTTGCTTCTGAAAGGCAATTTTCCCTGGTATCGCGTCAGGCGGGATAGGCTGCGATGAAGAAACATTGAGAATGGTATTGTAAACAAGTAGGGAAAAGAGGCTTATTGTAAGTAATAAAAGACTAACAAAGGCATAAAATTTGGCCACAGCAACCCCTCCTCTTACCTATTATTTCCGCATTTAGATAAATTAGAAGTTCCTGCACCTACTTATTATAAAGCCGGTCATGTAGCCCTATAACCAACCTGGTTTAATCCCACGATAAATGTTGAATACTACTAGCAAAAAGACCTTTTGGGGAAAACAATATGCCAATTATTATAAGTAATTCTCAATTATTGATGCTGCTTCTTCTTTTACTGGCTTTTGTATCGTTAGCATCAATATTGTTGGCTAAACCGGTTTTGCGTTATATCATGAATCGAGTCAGTGACGATGCCTTATCAAAACTGCTTTCTGATGATTATGAGCGAAACCTGGCTGAGCTATATCCATCACTGAAACGTTTTTCAGTTCTAAATTTAATTGAGATGAGCTTACGGGCCGAAACTGGCAAAGTCGTAGGAAGACCACTAGGCTCACCCAAGCATTTTCTTGGCTATGATAACCTGATGTTTACCCCCCGGCAAATGACTACCTTCGCCCTGCCCGAAAGTGCTCAAATAGATATGAGCGTAACAATCGGCCCCAAGGCGGAAAAACCGCTGACTATAAAAATCCCACTTATGATCGGGGGTATGGCCTACGGTTTGGCACTTAGTGAGGAAGCTAAACTGGCTTTGGCAAGAGCGTCAAAGCTATTACAAACAGCTACAAATTCCGGCGAAGGCCCTTTTTTGCCCGAAGAACCAATAGTGGCCGGCAAATTCATTTTACAAATTTGCCGTTGGTCGTGGGGCGGCAGAACTGACCAGGAAATCGCTGCAGCTGATATGTTAGAAGTTCAAATGGGCCAAGGGGCTGATCTTGGAACCTCTCGCATTGAGGCTGTAGATATTGAGGGCAGAGCACGCATACTCGGAGGCTTGGCTTCCGGTGAACCGGCTATTGCCCTGCCTGCACCACCCGGAATTCAGACCCCTGAAGATTGGCCTGCTTTTATGAACAAATTGCGCAAAAGGGCTAATGGTATTCCCATAGCCCTCAAAATTATGGCGACTGACCGCATTGAAGAAGAATTAGCTGTTGCTGTTAGCTTAGGTTTTGATGCTGTCATGATTGATGGCTCCGGCGGCGGATCACACGCGACAGCTCCTATTAAGCAGGATGATTTTGGCGTGCCTAATATCTATGCCTTGGTGCGTGCGAAACGTTATTTGGAAAACACTCAGATTAGTTTAGTGGTAGCAGGTGGTTTTTTTACGCCAGGCCAATGTCTTAAAGCTTTCGCCCTAGGGGCAGATGCCATCTACTTGGGTACCATTCCCCTATTATCTCTCGCACATAACCAGACCATCAAAGTATCCCCCTGGGAACCTCCCACCACACTGGTGTATTATAATTCGCCAACTAAAACACAGCTTAATATCGGTCAGGCCGCTACCAGCGTAGCCAACGCATTGAACTCGATGGTTGCGGAGATGGAGGAGACGATGCAGGCATTAGGAAAGTCTTCTTTAAAAGAACTTAGTTCGGATGACCTCGTTGCTTTGGATTCCTTAACCGCAAAGCTTACAGGAGTGAAACTGCAGTTGAGTTCATCCAGAACCAATGGCACACTGGTTTAACCCGTGTGAAATGTTGAATAATAGTAGCAAAAAAGTCTTTAAGGAATGGCAAAATGCACATAATCATAGATGACTTCCAGTGGTTGCTGCTACTGCTTTTATTACTGGCTATTATGTTGACAGCGTCAATATTGTTAGCCAAACCAATTTTGCGTTATTTCATTAATCGTGTCGCTGACGACACTTTATCAAAGCTACTTACAGAGGAATATGACCAGAATCTTGCCGAGCTATATACGTCATTGAAACGATTTTCAGCTTTAAATTTGATAGAGACGAGCCTACGTGCCGAAACTGGAAAAGTCATAGGGCGACCCTTGGGCTCTCCTAGAAATTTTCTCGGCTACGATAACTTAATGTTCTCTCCCCGGCAAATGACCCATTTTTCCCTGCCAGAAGGTGCCAAAATAGATATGAGCGTAACCCTCGGCCCGCAGGCGGAGAAACCGCTGACTATAAAAATACCGCTTATGATCGGTGGTATGGCCTATGGCACAGCTCTTAGCGAGGAAGCCAAGTTAGCTTTGGCAAAAGCATCGAAAACCCTGCAAACGGCTACGAATTCTGGCGAGGGGCCTTTTCTCCCCGAGGAACAGCAGGAATCTGGCAAATTTATTTTACAAATTTGCCGTTGGCCATGGGGCGGAAGAACTGACGAGCAAATTGCCGCCTCTGATATGTTGGAAGTTCAAATGGGACAAGGCGGGAACATAGGAGCATCTCGCATAGAAGCCAAAGAGATTGCAGGCAGGGCACGCATACTTGCAGGCTTAGGCCCAAATGAGCCTGTCGTTTCCCTCCTGGGGCCACCAGGTGTTCAAAGGCCGGAAGATTGGCCTCTCTTTATGAAAAAATTACGGCAAAGAGCCAACGGCATTCCCATAGCACTAAAAATTATGGCAACCGATAGCCTTGAGCAAGATTTAGCGGTTGCCGTGGAATTAGGCTTTGATGCCATTGCGATTGACGGCGCCGAAGGTGGATCCCACGCATCAGCTCCTATTAAGCAAGATGATTTAGGATTACCCAGCTTATGTGCTTTGGTTCGTGCAAAGCGTTTTTTGAAAAATACCCAGATCAGTCTAATCATATCTGGTGGATACTTTACTCCAGGCCAGTGTCTCAAAGCTCTGGCCCTTGGGGCAGACGCCGTCTATCTGGGCACCATTCCCCTTTTTGCCCTGGTACATAATCAGATCACAAAAGTAGCCCCGTGGGAGCCACCTACCACGCTAGTGTATTATAGTTCTCCAACTAAATCACAACTTGATACTGCTCAGGCTGCTACCAGTGTGGCAAACGTACTGACATCAATGGTCTTAGAAATGGAGGAGGCAATGAAAGCCTTAGGAAAAACCTCTTTAAAAGAGCTTGGTACCGATGACCTTGTTGCTTTAGATTCTCACACTGCCGAAGTTACAGGAGTAAAGCAAGCGTTTGACCAAGCCTCCCTCTGAGGCAATATCTGCGCCATGCCTAGGATACAACAGGACGGCCTCATAAATCGCTGAGCTCAAACTCCCATTACCAACGATACGGTTCTCCATATCATGTCTATCGACGAATACTTGACAAATAGGCTCTTCTCTTAACAAGCTAAGCGAGTCCCCCCTCTTACCTTGTTTTTTCAATAAACGTATAGGAAAAACAGAAGGTGCGATAATTTTTACAAAATTATCGCACCTTCTGTTTTTTTATTGTTTGAATTGAAAAATAAAGTCTTTTCCGGTGGCCTCGAGATTACTCACCTTTTGTTTTTAAGGTTTGCAGGTAATCGGCTTTCCACAGAGGACTTGGGGACTCGTGATTGGTGCCGCTATTAAACAGATACGGGTATTTTTTCACTACAAGCCGCTCCTCACGGTCCAGTCTTCTCAAATGATAGTGAAAAATGTTGCACATCAGCTCGGTGTCGCGCGCCTGCAATGCTGTGAGCAGTGCGCTATGCTGGCGCAAAATCTCCTGCATGCTGGTTCTGTCACCACAAGTCAGCAAACGCATACGGCGATAATGCCCCCCCACATTCTGAATGGCTTGCAGGCAAAACAGCTTATCTGCCACAGTATAAAATACCTGATGAAATTCATCGTCAAGCCAAAGAAACCGGCGGGTATCCAATTCCTTTTGGTCGCAAAGCTCCTGCTGCTGGCGCAGCGCCTCATGTAACAGAGTAATATCCGACGGCGTGTGGCAGGCCATGAACAGTTTCATCACCTCTTCCTCCACCGCAAGGCGCAGAAAACGTTCCTGCTCCACACGCGAATAGTCGATTCGTGAAATCATCGTGCCGCGCTGCGGCAATAAGGTCACAAGCCCCTCCTGATCCAGCCGCATGAGAGCGTCGCGCACAGGCGAACGGCCCATTTCAAAATGCTCGCAGATATCCTTGATGCTTAAAACAGCGCCCGGCTGCAAGTATAGCCCCACAATGGCGCGGCGCAAAACAGGGTATACCTCACCCTCATTCAAAGCCTGCTCTTTCAGGGGCATCAATTGGTCGTTGTACTGCAATTATAGCTCTCCTTTTGGTTGGAGGCGGCATTTCGGCAAAGCGATTCGGCGCTTACGGACGGGACATTTTGTCAATACTCTCCCACAGGCCGTTTAAATAGTTTGCGCCAAGCGCCCGGTCGTAAAGGCCGTAGCCAGGCATGGATATCTCACCCCATATGGCGCGGCCGTGGTCAGGGCGAATGGGCCCGTCAAAGCCGATATCATAAAGTGCCTTCATAATTTTGAACATATCCAAGGAGCCATCGCTTGAAAGGTGTGCCGCCTCTTCAAAATTTCCGGGGGCGTTGTAGCGCAGATTGCGTACATGGGCAAAGTGGATGCGCCCTTTTAACACGCGGATAATGTCCGGAATGTCGTTTTCGGGATTGGAGCCAAGACTGCCGGAACAAAGCGTTACGCCGTTACAGGGACTGTCCACAAGTTGAATCAGGCGCAGCAGCTTTTCCTTGTTTGTTACGATGCGTGGCAGTCCAAATACAGGCCACGCGGGATCATCCGGATGAATGGCCATTTTGATGTCGTACTTTTCGCAGGTTGGCATAATGCGCTCAAGAAAATATTTGAGGTTTGCAAACAGCTTTTCCTCGTCCACTTCTTTGTACATCGCGAACAGCTCTTTGATGCGGGCCATGCGTTCCGGCTCCTCAGCCCGGCAGCACAAATCCGTTCGACTTTGCGTCCATCGTGGACAGCATGTCGTCCGGATTGATTTGGTCGATGATTTTCTGATCATACGCCAACACGGTGCTGCCATCTGGGCGCATCTTGGCAAGATCCGATCGGGTCCAGTCGAACACAGGCATAAAATTGTAGCAAACGAGGCGAATATCCGCTTCGCCCAAGCGCTCAAGCGTTTTGATGTAGTTGTCGATATACTCTTCACGGTCGGGCGAGCCAACCTTGATGGAATCGTGGATATTGACGCTCTCAATTCCAGCTACCGTCAGTCCTGCGTCCTCCACTTCGTCCTTCATCGCGCAGATATCCTCAGCCTTCCAGAGCTCCCCGGGCTTTGTACCATATAAAGTGGTGATAACGCCCGTCACACCCGCCACCTGACGGATTTGCTTCAGAGTGACCGAATCGTAGCCGGTACCAAACCATCGCATTGTCATTTGCATAATATATGCTCCTTCCAATGCCGCCACAGTTTTACCTTTTTTTTCATTTTACACGTTCGGCGGCAAAAAATCAATTGATAACAAGTTTAGTGCCATTAATAAATAACGTTCATATATACAGGGCGAATAGGAAACACCCGCCATGCATTTAGAAAAATGCACCGCCCCTACCTCTGATACACCACTCAGTCCACGCTTATAGGGAAAGATCCCCAGCAACTTGCGCTCCAGCATGCCGCTGCGCGTATAAATGTCAGGAGTCTCCTCTTCCAGTGCGTGAAAAATTTCATGAAGCAGAGCAACACGGATAATATCCTCTTCGGGAGTAAAAACTGCTAATCCAGTTTCCCTTATAAATTGCCTTATGAGCAAAATTGGACTGTCATTTAAGGTAATTGTCCGAATAGCCGGCTCGTATAGCCCCATATACAGGTATGGCTCCCGCAATTCTTCGGCAGTATACACAAGTTTTATATTCATTGCCTCTAAAAGCTCCTGCGGCGAAAGCTGACCATACTGTGCCGCAACACGCTGAGCCATGTTGGCAGCGGTTTGCATCGCACCGTCTATGACTTTAGACTCCTCCTCACTGCTGAGTCTGCAACCGCAAAGGTCACTTTTGAGTGTACTGTGGTACCATACGGCGTCGGAGCATTCCAGTGCCGTCTGCGCACCCCGGTGCAGTGTTTCCAGGTCATATTTCGCCGGTATCATGCCAACTCATTGCGGGCCAGCACCAAAATCAGTTCATCCTCCGGTGCCTGGTCGCATAGCTCAGCTTCAATCAGACCGGAAACCTGAGTAAACTCGGGAATGCCGGAATAGTCCAGCACCCGTGAACCGGCTATGACGTATACATCTGGATTGATACGCACTTCCCTGGAGAAATTGCTGGTAGTGTCCCACATCCTTTTAAGGGTATCGGCAGCCTCTTTCATGGTAGTACATTCTACAAAACCATTAGCCCGCTGAATCTTAATAAAGCCTTTCTTATCGATAACCCGCACTGGTGATTTGCCATTCTTTTGGGCTGTTACCACAAAGATAAAGCCGTTAGAAGCAGCCAGTTTCACTTCATTCCTAGCAATACCAATCGACTCTGCAGCAATATCAATGGCTTCTTCCTCGCTGCAATTTTTCATTAGGTCGGTGGTTTTTACTTCGGTCGAGCCCATGGCAATCGCAGTCACCTTTTGAGCTTGTTCATCAATCTCGACATATACCTCAATGCTGTCTTCCACCGCACCGCTATTCATGGCAAGTTCCTTAGCCTCTTTTTTAAGTTGGGCAATGTCAGCTGCAGTCGGACTGGTAATGGTTCTTTCCACCATCTCACGCACCATAGCCAGAGCCACACCAATGGAGGATATTACCTCAGCGTTTTTAGGAATTTGGTATTTAAAATCCAGCATGTTGGCCGTAAAGGTTAAGAGGGTACCTGCACCGCCTCCGGCACCAACAAGTACAATCTGTTCACGCTCAATTTTATATTTAGTAATCAGGTCCTCGATGACAGGTATAATCTTTTCACAGGACTTTGTCAGGATGGCTTTGGCAGTTTCTTCAATGGACATGCCCACTTCGTCGGCTAAAAGCTGCATGGCTTTGCAGCTTGATTCGTAGTTGCCGCGTGCGTAATCGGTTTCCTCCAGAATACCCAGTACATTTGCCGCACAAGTGTTGGTGATCGCTACGCTCTCACCGTTGTTCAACCTGATGACCACATAGTCGGTCGAATCGTTTTCACGAGGTTTTATATGATACAGTGTCGCCCCGTCAAACAGCTCAGGAGCCGTAAAGCTGGCATAGCCCACACCGGCAATATGTGCAGAACGTGGTCCTACATCAATGACTGCACCCTTTTTGGCGCGTACCATGCTCCCCCCTGCAACACCTAACACGCGTACATCAAGGCTATTTACATAGGTGCGGTGTCCACCTATGATGGAATAATCGACAGTCGGGCGTCCATTCTTGATGACGCCGATATTTGTGGACGTACCGCCTACCTCAAAATAAATACCGTTTGAAGCACGCAGGTACATCAAAGCACCAATGACGCTAGCCGCGGGACCAGATAACATCGTCAGAATCGGACGCTTTTTCATTTCACCGATTTCCATAACACCGCCATCGCCACGCATAATCATCAAGGGAACCTTGATGTTGGTAGCACGTACGCTCTCTTCTGTAGAATTGGCAGTTTCCAGCATTTTCGGCAGAATGGAGGCGTTCAATGCGGCAGTGCGGGTACGCGTCGTCAAACCATACAGTTTGGTAATATCCGACGCCATACTGCAAGGAATACCTTGTTTTTCTGCTTCCTCTGCCACAAGGCGTTCTTCTTTCATGTTATCCACACCGAAAGCTTTACTGGCAACAATTACGCGATCTCCTTGATTAACCAGTTCTTTTATGGTATCTGTAACCTTCTCCTGGGACATTTCCTTCACTTTTAAATAGGTATGGTCAATTTCGATAAACTTGCCGGTACCAAGGTCGATATCTTTTATCCTAGTCTGCTTTTTGGCAAGGTAGCCCTCAATCCAGCCTCCGCCCACACCAATCACGCCTACACGGGCCACATCTCCCTCCAACAGGGCATTGGTGGCTTGTGTGGTACTGTGTGCGATAAAGATAACCTCTTCAGGCTTAATGTCATTCTCGGCAAGACATTTCTGAAATGCCTCCACAACACCTGCAGCCACGCCGCGTTCGTGGTGATGGGTAGTCATAACCGAGCCTTTGCCCACAATTTCGTTTGTACTGTTATCAATTGCGACAGCTTTGGTGTGAGTGCCGCCAACATCAATGCCGATGCGAATTGCTCTGTTGCTCATAAATATAATCCTCCGAAATGTTTAGGTATCCCAGACTTTCCAGCCGAGGAAAAACGCTGAATCTGACAATCCTGCTGGTATGTCTGGTACAAGCCCAACTATCATTATTTTTTGCTTCGTTTTTGGAAAAAGCCGGCCAGCCTATCTACGTGGTCTGAGCCGGCTCCTTATATTGCTGATTAACTATTTCCAACCATAACATAAGCCAGAATCTCAACAATGATCAAAATCAACCATGCCCAAGGCAGGTTTGTTTTAAGATATTGCTGTGGTTCCACCTTTGCATAACTCAAACCCCACATGCTCCACGACTGGGTCGGACAGGAACTGGCCACAATGGCAACAGGTGGAATGAGGAATAAAGCAAATAAGAAATGTTCATTGAAAAGGCCCATCGCCTGAAAGATGGAAACCAAGGCAATTCCTGAGCCCCAAATCATCAATGGCCCGCGGAAGAGTGCCAGCGGCGCTAGGATGCAGAAGACGGCCACAATAACAACAGGCGTGGTAGGAATAAATCCGCCGAGCATATGTTGTAGGATAGGAGAAACCTGCTTAGCTGCAGCTTGGAAAATATTTACACCGTACAACATACCAATCAAAAGTCCGCTGTCGGCGATGCCATCATACAGGGTTTTTTGGATTTTTTCCACTGCCAATTTGTAAGAGCCCATATTGTGGGTCAAGAGTAAACCTAAGAAGATACCCATTAGGAATGCAGGCACCGGCTGCCATTTGAAAAATGCCACCATAATTATGGGTATAAAGGGCACGATCATACAGTAAAAGCTAAGACTAGTAGCTTTGCCCTCCTGCATTTGCGGAGCAGTGCTTGCCGCCCATGCACGGGCTCTGCCGCCTTTTTGGGCACGCAGATAATTGAAAGTAATAAATGCTAACATCACGACAACATGCACGATGGTTGCGATCACCGCAAAATGGATGTAAGTATCATCATATTTTATGGTTTTAAACACAGCAAAAAATTGACTTACATAAGCGATGTTGAGATACATACCGGCTGCAACGGCTAGTAAATAAGCGCCTAACGCAGTTTTTTTATCCACACCTAATGAGAACAGGATAGGAAGAACAATCATACCAATTGCCATAACAGAACCAACACCGAACGCGCTGGTAAAAATCAAGGCACAGACAGTGCATAAGAGTAAGGCGGTAATGAGGGGTTTGTCACCGGCCAGTTCAACGGTTTTCTTGATAATATAGCCCGCAATCCCGGTATCAACAAGGATGCGCCCAAACCATGCACCAAATACGATAATAGCAATCGTGGCACCATAACTTTCTACAGATTTCTGAAAAACATCTGTTACAACAGTAGGCATCGGCACCTGACCAATAAAGCACCAAAGTATAGAAGTTACGATAAAGCCGACAAGTAAATTTCCGCCCTTCATACAATAGTAGATCAGAATCATAAATGTGATGAGCAATAAACTACCCGCAATCATGTCAAACATAACTTTATTCCTCCCTTTTAATTCGAAGTATCCCTGTTACCATCCCTGCAGCAAGATTCAAACTTCATACAAACAAAAGTTTGACCTGCTGCTTCCAACGAGCCCCCCCTTACCCATATTTATTTCTTACTACCTAAATGATTACACTAATATATTACACTAATATATTAGTGTAATACAATATCAAAATTATCTAAATGACAAATATTTTCGAAATCTTTCATTTATCGCAGCAATAGGTAACCCTATCCAGTTTTGCGTAACATATGGGGTTGCAACGCCCGTAATCAACCTTGACGCGCAAGTTTTCTCCTGACTATAATGGCGATAATGTATTGTCGGCAGCTAGCGACTCATTGCTGACAATAGCAAGAAGCAATTTGCCGGCTAACCAAATAAAAGGAGTACCTATCATACCAGAGTTAACTACATAGAAATTATTTCAAAATCGATAATAAAGGAGGAATTTTGCTATGGACAGAGCAACAGCAATTAAACTATCTTCAGCACGAGCGTGGCGCACCTATCTCGGAGGCAAGCTGCTTGATGAATTATACGGCTTAACTGGAACCGAAGACGGCCATTTTCCCGAAGAGTGGATGATGTCGGTGGTATCTGCACGCAACGCCGGACGTGAGGATATTAAAGACGAAGGACTAAGTATGCTTGCAGGAGTGACACCACCTGTATCACTCAAATCCCTGATTGGATCTAATCCCGCTGCTTATTTAGGTGAAGAACACGCTGCCTGTTTCGGGAACAACACCGGTGTATTGGTTAAACTCATTGATTCCGCAGAACGGCTGACTGTACAGGTACACCCTGGCCGTCCTACAGCAAAAGAACTTTTTCAGTCAGACTTCGGTAAAACCGAGTGCTGGCACATTCTTGGCGGCAGGATAATTAACGGGCAGCCCCCCTGCATCTATCTTGGTTTTAAGCCAGGTGTAACACGCGAACAATGGCAGGATTTATTCGAACGTCAGGATTTGCCGGGGATGCTCGATTGCCTGCACCGCTTTGAAGTACATAACGGAGATACCTTTCTCATTGAGGGAGGCATCCCGCATGCCATCGGCGCGGGCTGTTTCCTGGTGGAAATTCAGGAGCCGACCGATTATACCCTCCGTGTGGAACGGGCAACACCTTCCGGGTTTCAGGTGGAAGATTTTATGTGTCACCAAGGACTAGGTTTTGATCGGATGTTTGACTGCTTTACCTACGGCGGCTTTACAAGGGAAGAGACCCAAAATCGCTGGAAAATCCCGCCCGCTGTATTGCGTGAGGAGCAGAGCAGTCGTGAAACCGAACTGATCGGCTACCGGAATACCGATTATTTCCGCATGACTGAGTTGGAGATTGGTACTTCGCTGCAATTGGATGCAGAGGTAGGTTTTTCGGGAATCTATGTATTATCCGGCCAGGGAACCATTTGCGCTGACGGAGCGACGCAAAGCTTCCAAAAAGGTGACCAGTTCTTTTTGCCTGCACAAATCAAAGAACTTGCCATCCGAAAAAACAGTGATGAAGCTTGCCGCATCCTGCGTTGCTTTGGTCCCAAGCCGGCAGTGAAACAGAAAACTACGTAATTGTTTTAGGGCAATCTGAAAGGACATTGACTTAAACAGTCAATGTCCTTTCAGTGTTTAACGTATCATAGATTCACTTAGTCCACCGAGCAATTGACCAATCTCCGTTAGCGCCATCTGCGTGTTTACGCTTGTCCGACCAATTTAAGCGCGCTCCTGAGGAAAACAACGCAGATGGACGGCAACCGAAAAATGGGTAACCACCGAAATGCCTTTCTTACTACCGGCCCATAAGGCGGTAACCTACTCCTGATTCGGTAATAATATAGCGTGGCTGCGCAGGATCATCCTCAATCTTTCGCCGCAGCTGACCAATATACACCCGAATATAATGGGTATCTTCATTATAAGCATTACCCCAGACCGCTTTTAACAGCTGCTTGTGCGTCAATACCCGGCCAGCCTGCTGAGCCATAAGTTTTATTATCTCATACTCAGTGGGGGTAAGTTTGATTTCCCGGCCATCCACCGTCACGCGGCGCTGCACCAAATCGACAGCAAGACCACCGCACGTCAAAACCGGCTCGCCTTCGGAAGCTGCCATTCGTCGCAGACATACGCGCATGCGCGCCATGAGTTCACCCATACCAAATGGTTTAGTTACATAGTCATCAGCCCCGGCATCTAAGGCTTCAATCTTTTCCTGCTCTTGGTCGCGGGCAGTCAAAATGATAACCGGGGCCTGTGACCACTCCCTGATTTCTCTAATGACAGCCTTGCCGTCCATATCAGGCAGGCCCAGATCAACAATTAGGATGTCCGGTTTAAAAACCGCTGCACGTGCAACACCATCATGCCCTGTGGCTGCTTCATCAAGAGCATAACCATGAGCGCTCAAAGAGACTTTAAGCAGTTTACGGATTTGAGGTTCGTCATCAATGATAAGGACTCTAAGACCCTGACCTGTCAGAGTAATTCACCTGCCTCGGCTGGAATGATCGCACCATCGCCCCGGATAGGGAGGGAAAAGCTGACAGTGGCTCCCCCTTCCGGACGGTTTTCAGCCCAAATTTGTCCGCCATGGGCTTCAACAATGCTTTTACATATCGATAAACCCAAGCCGGTGCCAGACACCCGGCTAGGCTGTCTGGCACGATAAAACTTTTCAAAAACATGTGGTAAGTCGACTTCAGGTATACCGGGACCATTATCTGATACTGACACTTTAATCATGTTGCCCTGTTGCCAAGCGGCAATAGTTATGGCACTGCCCACTGTGGAATATTTGACAGCATTATCAATAAAGTTTACCAATACTTGTTCCAGCAGCACACAATCAGCGCGAATAAGTGGCAGATCGTCAGCCAGCGTCGTTTTTATAAGATATTTCCTGGGCATATCCCCCATCCGGCGCAAGGCAGTACCTACAATATCTTCCACATCGCACCAGTCGGTCTTAAGGCGCAGCATGCCGCTCTCCAGGCGGGCAGTGTCTAAGAGATTGCTCACTACCCTTTCCATCCGGCTGGCACCTTCCTGAACGGTTTCCAATAGTTCACACCGGATGTCCTTGCTATATTCAACGCCAGTATCTAACAGGGTGGACACAGCGCCGGTAATAGTTGAGAGCGGGGTGCGCAGTTCATGGGAGATTGAGTTAAATAAAGCTGTCCGTAGTTTGTCAGACTCTGCCAGCAGTGCTGCCTGCCGCGCTGTTTCCGCTAGCTTTACCCGCTCTACGGCAATGGCTGCAAGACCGGCCCAAGAATCAATCAACCGCCGTTCTTCGGGAGTGACTTTTTGATTGGCGATGTGCACGCCAAATACGCCGCCTGCCTTATCACCGGTAACGAGCGGCACAAAAAGATACTGTGCGCCAGGCAGCGTTTCGGTGGACCGTCCTGCCACCTGCCCTTGCTCATACGCCCACACAGCTACAGCATATTCAGCTTCAGGTAAGACCTGAGACTTATTTTGCTCAACAGATCGGGTAGCATTAAAGGCACCTTGAACATTGAGCTTACCTTTGTCATCAGGCAGCAGCACGACGGTTGTGCGGCCAATGGTTTCTCCGGCATGGTTAGCCAATTCCTGAGCAATCCGTGCCATATCTGAAACCGCAGCAATTTGCCGGCTAAATTCATAGAGCGCGCGGATACTTTTCTCGCGTTGCCGGGCGGCCTGGGCTTCCCGTCTAAGAAGCTCTGTACGCCCGCCAATGAGAAAAGATACAACTAAAAAAATAAGAAAGCTCCAAAGATAGCGCATGTCATAGACTGTGAAGTTGAGAATAGGCGGCACAAATAAAAAGTCAAAAGCCATTACACTTGCCACTGCAGTAATATATGATGGCCAGCGCCCCCACCACTCGGCTGTCAGCAAGACAGGCAGCAGATACAACAGAGCGATATTCACCAATTCCAGCTGTGCCTGAAAGTACCAGCTGCCAGCAGTAACAGCTGCCGTCATGGCTAAACCGCCAAAGGTATAGAGCCAAGGTATGGCCGGCGGAGCAGGCAGTGCCGTCTTGATGCTGGCCGCTTGATCTTCTTCGGCAACGCCCTGAATCACATAGACGTTGATGCCACTGCTTTTCCTGATGAGCTTATCAACCAACGAGCCGTGCAGTAGCTCCCACAGGCGGCTATGATGCGGTTTGCCGATAACAATAGCCGTTACATTATGACTCCGCGCTACGTCCAATATCTCCTGTACCAGGTCTTTTCCCACAACAGTAAGGGTTTTTCCGCCAAGCTCCTCAGCCAGACGAAGGTTGCGGGCTACCCTGTCGCGTTCCTTGTCTCCCATCGGAAACCGGCGACCCATGGTCTCAATATGCACAGCCAGCAGGTCGGCATGCAATCCGCCTGACAATCGCCGGGCCGCCCGGATAAGTTGAGCCGAAAACGGACTGGCACTGACACACACCATAACCCGCCCGGCAGCAGGCCAGGGACCGGCGATTTGATGTGACCGCATATATTCAGCCATATCTTGATCAACACGGCTGGCTGTAAACCTGAGGGCTAGTTCCCGCAAGGCATTAATGTTGCCAGGACGGAAAAACTTTTTTAATGCCTGTTCGACTTGGCCCGGAACATAGACTTTACCTTCCTTAAGCCGCTTAATCAAGTCTTCGGGCGGAATATCAATCAACTGGATATTATCGGCCTGCTCCACAACAGAATCAGGCACTGTTTCCCTTACGATAACACCGGTAATTTGCGCCACTACGTCATTAAGGCTTTCAATGTGCTGAATATTTAGGGTGGTATAGACATTAATACCGGCGGCTAAGAGTTCCTCGACATCCTGAAACCGCCGGACATGGCGGGAGCCGGGAATATTTGTATGGGCTAGTTCATCTACCAGCACCAACTCCGGCTTTTCGCGCAGCAGGGCATCAGTGTCCATTTCTTTCAGTTCTTTACCCCGGTATTCTATGATTTTCGGGGCCATACACGGCAAACCTGCCACCAACTTCTCAGTCTCGGCCCGCCCATGGGTTTCAATCCAGCCAATAACGACATTGACACCCCCGGCCAGCCGGTCATGCGCAGCTTCCAGCATGGTGAAGGTCTTACCGACACCGGCTGCCGCTCCTAAAAAGACTGTTAGCTTTCCTTTAGTCTCTTTATGAATTTTTTCCAGTAACGCATCCGGATTGGGACGATTGTCGGCTTTATCTTTAGGCATGCTGCCTCTCCCTCCAGCTATAGCATAGGGGCTGCCCCAACTTTATCCGATGACCAAGCCGCTCTAAGACTCCCTCTTCTATAAGTGGGAGTTAAGAGCGGCTAAGTCCCTGGATAAGGTCGACTAAACTTCAGGTGGGGTTAAAACCCCACCTGAAGCTAAGTCTTACTTTATAAAGAGCAGTCCAAAAAAACTAGCGCTTCATTACATCCAGCGCTAAATTCAGTTCCAGCACATTGACACGCGGTTCACCTAAAAAGCCGAACTGGCGACTTGCGGTATGGCTGTCCACTAAGGAGCGTACTTGAGCAAACGGTAAGCCCCGCTCGGTTGCCACCCGTTCCACCTGCAGATAGGCTGATGCCGGGCTAATGTGAGGATCAAGACCACTGGCTGACGCCAACACTAAATCTCCGGGGATACTACTGTCTTGGGGTAAGTTGTTTTCGCTTTTGGTATTCGTTATACGCTCAGCTACAGCAGCTTTTAGCTTTTGGTTAGTCGGCCCGAGATTAGAACCTGAAGACGAGGCTGCATCATAGCCATCAGCACCGGCAGCGGACGGACGGCCATGGAAATAGCCTGGGCTGGTAAAGTTTTGACCGATTAATCTGGAACCTATCACTTGACCGTCCTTGGTAATAAGCGAGCCATTTGCCTGCTGCGGCAACAGCGTTTGCGCCAGAGCTGTCATAGCTAAGGGATAGGCTATACCGGTCAGAACAGTTAATACTATAACCATCATTAATGAATTTATCATTGATTTCCACATTGTGGCATCATCTTCCTTTAAATGTTTTTATACTAAACCTAGGGCAACCAACAGCAAATCGATGATTTTAATACCGGCAAAAGGCACAATCAGACCGCCAAGACCATAGATAATAAGGTTTCTGCGCAAAATCACATCAGCGCCCACCGGCTGATATTTTACGCCCTTTAAAGCGAGCGGGATAAGCGCAATGATAATCAAGGCGTTAAAGATGACGGCACTCAGAATAGCGCTTTCCGGCGTAGCCAGCCGCATGATGTTAAACATGCCCAGAGCCGGATAGGCTCCGGTAAACAGGGCTGGAATAATGGCAAAGTATTTGGCCACATCATTGGCAATGCTGAAGGTAGTGAGCGATCCGCGCGTCATTAAAAGCTGCTTGCCGATTTCCACAACCTCGATCAGTTTGGTGGGATTGGAATCTAAGTCCACCATGTTGCCAGCCTCTTTGGCAGCCTGGGTGCCGCTGTTCATGGCCACACCTACGTCAGCTTGCGCCAGGGCCGGCGCATCATTGGTGCCGTCGCCTGTCATAGCGACAAGCATGCCTTTGTCCTGATAGTCGCGAATCATTTTGAGCTTGGCCTCCGGCGTAGCTTCAGCCAAAAAGTCATCCACCCCGGCTTCGGCGGCAATAGCGGCGGCAGTTAAAGGGTTATCGCCAGTAATCATAACTGTCTTTATCCCCATTTGCCTTAGCTCCCGGAACCTTTCCTTAATACCACCTTTGACAATATCCTTGAGGTGGATAGCCCCAAGCACCTGCGCGTTTCGCGTCACGACCAGCGGTGTTCCACCGCTTTTGGCAATGGTTTCACAAACAGTGCGCACTGCATCAGGAAACACCCCGCCTTGGGCGGCAATATATTTTTGGATAGCGTCAATCGAACCTTTGCGCACCTCTTGCCCTTTCATATTCACCCCGCTCATACGCGTCTGGGCGGTAAAGGGTACAAATTCTGCGCCAAGCGCCGTTAGATCCCGTTCCCGCAGGTTATACTTTTCTTTGGCCAAGACAACAATGCTCCGTCCTTCGGGCGTTTCGTCAGCCAAAGACGATAGCTGGGCAGTATCGGCCATGTCGGCCTCACTCACGCCAGGGGCAGGAATAAATTCAGTAGCCATACGGTTACCCAAGGTAATGGTACCTGTTTTGTCCAGCAGGAGCACATTAACGTCACCAGCGGCTTCAACCGCCCTGCCGGACATGGCCAGCACATTGCGTTTTAGCAGCCTATCCATACCGGCTATGCCGATGGAGGATAAAAGTCCGCCGATCGTAGTGGGTATCAGGCATACCAACAGCGCATTCAGCACGGTTATTGATAAAGTCGTGCCCGAGTATATAGCAAAAGGTTCGAGGGTGGCAACAGCAATAAGAAAGATAATGGTAAGCCCCACCAGCAGGATAGTAAGCGCAATTTCATTGGGTGTCTTTTGACGTTTAGCGCCTTCCACCAATGAAATCATCCGGTCAAGGAAGGTTTCACCGGGATTAGCGGTCACCTGTACCTTAAGCCAATCTGATAAGACCCTTGTACCGCCGGTAACCGAGGATTTATCACCGCCCGACTCCCGGATAACAGGAGCCGATTCGCCGGTGACAGCGCTCTCATCCACGGTCGCCATGCCTTCCACCACTTCGCCGTCGCTTGGAATTACATCGCCTGCTTCAATTAACAGCAGGTCGCCTTTCTTAAGTTCGGTAGCTTCGACAACCTTCACACCATCACTGGTGATTTTTTTTGCTTTGGTCTGACTGCGGGTATTTTTGAGTGCCTGCGCTTGGGCTTTGCCTCGTCCTTCGGCAATGGCTTCTGCAAAGTTGGCGAACAAAACAGTGAACCACAGCCACAGATTAATTTGTAAGGCAAACAAGTTGTTGGCACTGCCTTGCACCATATCGCGCAACATCAGTCCGGTCGTTAAAAGCGCCCCAACAAAGACAATAAACATAACCGGATTTTTCATCTGCACACGCGGATTGAGCTTGCGAAAAGCATCGCGCACCGCCCCCGCAATAATGTGTCTATCAAAACTACTTTTATTATTCATAATCCTATGCTCCTTTAAAAGGTTGCGCCTTGCAGCATAATTAGGTGCTCAACAATTGGCCCTAATGCCAACGCCGGCAAAAAGGTGAGCGCACCTACAATAAGCACTACTCCGGCCAGCAATACAACAAACAACGATCCAGTGGTGCAGAAAGTCCCTGGACCCGCAGGCGAGACTTTTTTGCCAGCCATACTGCCGGCAATAGCCAAGACCGGGAGAATAACGCCAAACCGCCCTAACAGCATGGCGAGAGCAAGCATGAGGTCATAAAACAGCGTGTTAACCGTCAGGCCGCCAAAAGCACTGCCGTTGTTAGCTGCACCTGAAGCAAACGCATACAGAATTTCACTCAAGCCATGCGGCCCGGGATTAGCGATTGATGACGTACCCACCTCAGTCGCCGCAGCAATGGCGCTGCCAATAAGGATGGCTACTGACGGAATAAGGATAGCGAGCGTAGCCATCTTCATTTCCCATGCTTCAATCTTCTTCCCAAGATATTCGGGAGTGCGGCCTACCATCAAACCAACAATAAACACAGTCATGACAACATACATCATCATGCCGTAAAAACCTGCGCCTACCCCGCCTACCACTACTTCCCCCAGCATCAGTTGCAGCATAGGGATAAGGCCGCCGAGCGGTGTCAGACTGTCATGCATGGCGTTAACGGCGCCGCAGGAAGCGGCAGTGGTCACAGTAGCAAACAGCGCCGATCCGCCAATGCCGAAGCGAACTTCTTTGCCTTCCTGTGAGGCAGGGCTGCTTATACCCAAGTCTCCCATAATGGGGTTGCCATATAATTCACTAGCATAAGTACCACCTAACATACAGATAAACAAGAGCAGCATAGCTCCCAATACAGCATAGCCCTGCCGCTTATCGCGGGCCAGCTGCCCATAGGTAAACAACAGCGCCGTCGGGATAAGGAAAATGCTTACTATTTGCATAAAGTTAGTTAACGGTGTAGGATTTTCAAAAGGATGAGCCGAGTTGGCGTTAAAAAAGCCGCCACCATTGGTACCCAGCATTTTGATGGCCTCTTGGGACGCTACCGGCCCCATTGCCAGTTTTTGTCCAGCTTCTTCCAGCGTCTGCACTGTGATATAGGGTGACAAATTCTGCAATACGCCCTGCTGCACCAGGAAAAGCGTGAAAATGATCGCTAGTGGCAGCAGCACCCTGACTATACCGCGCACCAGGTCAACCCAGAAATTACCGATTTTATCAGTAGTTTTGCGCGTCAAACCCCGGATGAGCGCCACGGCCACCGCCAGGCCGGTCGCTGCCGACACAAAATTTTGCACAGTCAGCGCGGCCATCTGTGTAAAATAACTCATGGTAGACTCGCCGCCGTAGGCCTGCCAGTTGGTATTGGTCATAAAGCTGACAGCCGTGTTAAAGGCCAGATGCCAGGGCGCCACTGCAGCCATGTTTTCCGGGTTAAAGGGCAGGTAGCCTTGTAAAAGCTGAATCAAGTAAACCGCTGCCATACCAAACAAATTGAAGAAAACTAAGTGTACCGCATACTCTTTCCAATTCATCTCAGCCATATCATTTACGCCGGTCAAGCGGTAGATGATCTTTTCAATAGGGACAAACAGTCTGTCAGACATTGTCTGTTTCAATGAAAATACGTTGGCCATATAGCTTCCCAGCGGCCAGGCCAGGATAAACAGTACAGCCAAAAACACAATAAATAAAACGATATCTGTTGTCATATTAAAACTCCTCCGGTTTCAAAAGCGCATAAATTAGGTATGCCAAAAGCAATGCCGCCAATAGGCCGGCCAGCCACAAATCGGCCATTTGTACTCCTCCTATGACTATGAACTTACTGCAGCTTTATTGTAATACTGATTGAAGTAAAGGCGCTGTCAAGAAACACATTGGGGGTGTAAAGAAAGTGTAAAGATCATAATAAAAAAACCTCTATTCCAGGCACATAATGCTGAAATAAAGGTCTCGCTATAGCAGTTTATTTACTGATGTATCTGAATATAGCTGCCCGCGTAATTTGGACCGTCGTTTTTGGCAACAATCGAGTTCTTAAAGGCTACTGATGCGCCACGATTATAAATACTAGCACCAGCGTTCTGAACTTGATTTTTAACAATCGTACTAAAACTAATCTTGATGGTGCCATTATCACTCATGATAGCCCCACCACTTCCTGCCTTATTGTTAGAGATTGTACTGTTTATAATGGCAATTGTACCGTCTAAGTGATAGATAGCACCCCCCCACCATCGGCGTGATTATTTGAGAGCATACTATCTGTAATAGTAATTATTCCATCGTTAGTAATAGCCCCCCCAACAGTATCTGCCCTATTGTTATAAAGCGTACTGTTTCTAATGGTAATCGTGTCATAGTTAGCGATAGCACCACCATCCGCTGCCCTGTTATCAGAAATTGTACTATTTGTGATGGTGATGGTGCCATTATTATTAAAGATAGCACCTCCAAGATATATCCACGTGTTATCCGAGATTGTACTATTTGTAATGATGATGGTGCCATTATTATACATAGCACCTCCATGATCTGCCCTATTATCAAAGATCGTACTATCCGTAATGGTGAGGATGCCATTATTGCGAATAGCGCCGCCCTCATCTAATGTAAAACCATTCATGATAGAGATTCCCTTAATAGTTACTTCAACGCCACCCGAAATTTCAAACACACGACTCTTCTTGTCCCCGCTAACTCTTAGTTTATCTGCACCAGGGCCGTTAATGGTTAAGTTCTTATCAATCTTAATTTGTCCACTAGTTAATTTGATCGTATCGATGGCGGGATCGAAAATAATGGTGTCACCTGACACGGCGGTACTAATCGCATCTCGAAGTGAACCTGAACCACTATCATCATCACTCATTACTTTGATTGACGAAGACATATTTGTTTTCCTCGCTTTTTTTCTAATTCTTATTCTTCGTTATACTATTCATATAGAAATCATAGTGTACTTCAAGAGAGGTGAGTCCTGAATTTGAAATTAGGCTTGCCAGCCACAAATCGGCCATTTGTACTCCTCCTATGACTATGAACTTACTGCAGCTTTATTGTAATAATGATTGAAGTAAAGGCGCTGTCAGAAACACGTTGGGGGTGTAAAGAAAGTGTAAAAATGACAATAAGAAGGGGCTGTCCAAGATAGGTTCATAAAACCTATTTTGGACAGCCACAAGTCTGCACCGTTACTAATGCTACGGCTCTTTTCAGCTAATCTTAAAACTCACAAATCAATAAAGCAAAGAAGCTCTAGAACTAGAAAGTCCAGGTAACACCTGATGCAAGTTCCTTGTCACTCCCGTCACGACCTTTAGTTTTCAAATCCAAGTATGAAAGTACGAAAGACAGATTCTTGCTTAAGGTCTTATTATAAGTATAGCTAAATCCTGAGTAACCCTCACCTGAAGTCAGGCCTAGACCTACATAGGCATATCCCCACCCACCTATGCCGCCGTTAACTGAATCTACAGCATTTTGATCCACATTGTTATATTGCACAATAAAGTTATTGTTTGCATCAAAATTATAGACGCTATTAATAAAATATCCCTTGTTCAGATTGCTGGCGCTGGACCTCACATATTCTCCATTCATGCTAACTTTTGGAGAATATGTAATATTCGCATTGCCCGCATAGTATCGCACATGATCTGTCCCATTTTTAGCAAATGCCACCCCTATTCTAACTTTATCATTAAGCTGCTGCCCTGCATCCAGACCGTACCACTCTTTAGAAGGATTAAAAACAGCATCAGTACCGGTAGTTTTCCCGCCAATGACCTGCATATCAGCATCGCCAAGTTTCCCTGTCAGTACAACACCATCAAACATATTCGTCCAACCATGGGCAACATAGCCTGTAAAAAGAATAGAACCTTGTCCTAAATTTACAGATTGGCGACCAGCACTATAGCCTACGTGCCCTAAATTGCCTTTGACACCAAACCAATCAAGTGGACTATTACCATCATCATACGATAAATTATGACTACCAAAGACCTTACAATCGCCAAAACGGGCGAAAACAGAAGTGTTGTTATCAACTTTTACGTTAAGATTAAGAAGTATTTGTTGTTGAAACCATGATTTATCATGCTGATCAGCACCAACGATCTTATCGCGGATACCCCTTCCCTGGAGTGAATAATTCCCGCTAATATCAACCTTACTGCCAACAGGAGAACGCAGAACCGTACCTGCATCTGAAGGCGATATTGAAGGCAATGGTTTCTCCACGACTCCCCGAACCCCCAGGGCTTTTAGTTCTTCGCCAAATTCGGTCTTTAGTTTTTCCAAAGCATCTTTTGTTTCTTGATCTAAGGGGCTGGACTTAGCTTTAGACATAGCCTTAGCTACGATAATAGCCATTTCATATCGCGTAAGCGGTTTATCCCCTTTAAAAGTAGCATCTCCATAGCCATCTACGATGCCGGCTTTAGCCAAGGTTTGCATGGGATCATATGTCCAATGCTTGGCAGGAACCTCATCAAAAGGATTCATATCTTCAGCCAAGCTTGTCCCAGCTACACTAAGCGCCATAACAGCCGCGAGAGCTAGTGTAACTTTTTTCTTATTATTCATAAATTCTCCCCCCCCATATTTTGAATTAGAAAATAGCAGTATATCCGAATTCAACCCGGAGCAACACGGAGAATGCTTACAAAAGTACATTACCCAATAAGACCATTACGGGTAAGCATTGGAGAATTTGCGTAACAACCCATCCTGCCCAACAGCACTTGTGTAGCTAGCAAGACGCTTTGAAATTCTTTATCTAATGAATCCGTGATGGCGAAAGAATCCATACTCTTATAAAGATCCAGGCATAAAAGTAATGGTTTACGAGTTTCCACAAAGGCATTCCTAAAGAGAAATTGCCTATAAACTTTTTTATTTACCGGTTGCCGCCGAGACCATGGCTTTTACGTTTTCCAGTTTAGCATTCATAGGAACCATGCAGGCTGCACTCATAATAAAGCCGGATCCCATATCCTTAATTAAATCAGTGGCATATTTATATACCTCATCAGGCGTTCCCAGTACGAGCATCGCCGCCGGCACATCGCCGCGTATGCACATCATATCGCCAAGAACTTCTTTGACCTTACGAATATCTGTCCCGCCATCGGGGCAGAAAATGCATTTTCCTTTGGGGAAATCGCGGAAGTACTCTAGGCCGCGTTCATAATTGCCATCCATATGCCACTGAACAATGGCTCCTTCTTCAATGATCATATCGGCAATCTTTTTATAGTATTTCCAGACAAAACGATCCCAAATTTTCGGAGAGTAGTATTCACAGGCACCGCGTCCTGCCCCGGTGAATACTGTGGTGGGCTTTGCCTCCCGTATTTGCTGTCGCAAACTGTTGATGTGATAGTCATGAATAACATCCATGACCGCTTCGAGCTTGTCAGGCATGCGAAAGAGATCGTGAACAATTTTTCTCATGGTACGGCCGCCGCTGAGATAGTCAATCTCAAAGCTGGCCATTGCTGTGGAGCAAGTAACATAACCGGCTTGCACAAACTTCATTTGGGCTTCGATCATAGCGGGAATCATCGCTTCGAATTCTGCGAAATCAAAACCGAGCCGGTTGACGGTAAAATCATTAAAGAAGGCTTCAAATCCCTTGTCTAAGATGGTGTCATAGTCTTCAAGCGTGAGCAATTCCGCTTCATCAATCTGCAGCGGCATATCTTCGGGCAGACCTCTGCCGGCGAATTTTACTTTGGACAAATTTCCCAGGCCTACTATGGGAGGATATGCCCCGAAAAACTCATTGGCGTCAACGTCACCTAACGTTTGGAGGCAGTCAAAGATTGTTTGACCGGCCAGTGTCATGTCTAAACTGAACTCTGACAGCTTAACACCCCTTTGTACGGCACAGAAATCATTTGCGTTAAACATTACCGGTGTCCGATCCGTCTTTTCCAAGGCAACCGCCTTGTTGAAACGGGTTAAGTGTTCGTTGTAAAGATCTTGACCATTTTTCATGATGAACCTCCTAATAAAATAAATTTTCTTAATATCAGCTAAAAAATCGTTAGACTTCAATTCCATCAGACTTTTTCGCAAAAAATTTGGTCGATGTAATTGAAAGAACACCCCAAATTCCAAAGATTACCCCAACATATAAAAATGTTGGCGCTATCGTCCGGACATGCATTATTGTTTGAAAAAGGGTCAATGCATACGATGAGGCAAAGGTGCCTAGATTCATGGCAATGGCTATTATTGCCATGACAAGAGAGATAATACTAGGCGGCACTATCATAGAGGAGTGCATGTAATAATAATTTATGCCAATTCCAAAGGCCGCTCCGGTTAAAAGGCACATGGCTCCAATAGTCCATATATCGGCGGGGTGACTCAGTATGATAAAGGCCACCGCCATCGCAATATAAGCAACAGCGGCTGTAACACCTTTAAGCCCTGAATAAATCTTGCCAAAAAAGAGCGAAGAGACCATACATCCTAATGTCCCCATCGAAGTAATAACTCCTGCCGTAGAAGCGTCTCCTATCTGTGCTTCCTGCAAATAGATTGCTATATAGTAGACAACTATGTTATACAATGTGTTAAATCCGAAACAGGCTAGAGCTACACCGCCAACCTTAAAAATAGGCATCCTTTCTTCCACTACCTCCTTGTTACAACCTTCAGGCGGTGTTTTGGGTAAAAAAACAACCAGCATAAGAAGAATTGGGATAGCCGCATAATAGACATAGTATGAATATCGCCAGTCGTCAACCGCCAGAAAGCCTGATATGCAAGCCAAGATAATTCCCCAGATCGCCACGCTTGCAGTAACCAGCCCAACCATAACGCTGCGTTCTTCTTCCTCTTCATACAATTCACTAACCAGGGCAAATATCCCCGTGGGGACAAAGCCGTAAGCAAACCCTACAATCATCCTCATTACGAGTACATAATATATATTGGCGAACCAAGCACCCCCACAACTTCCTATAATGAAAAGAACATAAGCACCTATTAAAATATACTTTTTGCTAAAGTATCTTGCAAGAAATCCACACAGGAGAGATCCAGCAATTGAGGCCAGCATCGGTCCAGTCAATATTAAATCCAGAAGTTTCGGATCTGCGTCTGGAAAAGCCGCAAAAATGCCGCCAGCCGCTGGGATAATCACCATATCTGCCATGCAAGCAAAATTTGCTATCAAAATAGTCAATTTTAACAATGAACTATTTCTCATCATACACGCTCCTTACTAGTAAGAGTCACGCCTGTTAAATACGAAAACAAACACCGCAGCTGATCTTTCCCCTCATTCAGGTCTCTAATAACAACTAGGGATGAGTCTGTCCGGAGATTTATCCTCCGTCCGCAAACAATCTAAAACATACTTGTTTTTATTGCTATCCAGATCTCAGATACTGCAAATTCTTTCCTCCATTTCATACGGCTTACTATCTGCTGACGAACCTTCCTTTTTAAAATTACACCTCCTTTTATCCAAAGTCCCAGCACATAGGTAAAGCAATTATTGTGCCAATGCCAGAGAAAGTGCATTTTATAAGGAAATTGGGTTGTATTTTTAAATGGATTTCGCTATAAAACAAATACTATTCGCCGAACTGTAATACACTATTACAGTTCGGCGAATAGTATTAATAA
>NZ_DATMYD010000066.1:0-6664 GCF_035561155.1 Sporomusa sp.
AACGGCGATCCCGGCTTTTTTGCCATACTTCTCTTGAAGTTTGGCAGTAGCGTCATATATATTGAGACCTTTGAGTTCAGGGCACTCTTCTAGTTTTACACCATCTTTGGTAACGACCATCGTGTAGAGTTTACCGTCTTGCGCTATATCCTCCACAATAATGGCCTCTGCGCCGGTACGGGCAAGTTTATGGCCAATAAAGCCGCCGACATTGCTTTCTTTAATAGTGCCTGTCAACGGGCTTTTGGCGCCGAAGGACATACGACCAGCATTAGGAGCAAATGTACCGGTTAAAAACCCGGGGGCGAGGATCAGTTTGTTAAGCTTGCCAAGCGCATGGGCATTGGCATCAACCTCATTTTTCACAATCCGGGAAGTGAGTGCCCGGCCAGCCAGGCCTTTGTACTGCGCTCCTGTGTCTTCGGTCACTGTAAGAGTAGCCATGTTAATACGATAAAACATATAAATCTCCTCCTTTAAATATGAAAACTGATTGATAAAATAAGAAAAGAGGTGCTAAAAAATAATTTTTAGTACCTCTTCCTTTGCGCAATGGCAGGCACGATAATTACTCATCATACCCTGACGTTTATTACCTCCCATAGGGATAATAATAAATCGGAAGCAAATATTAGGTTTTTTAGCCACCAACTTGGGACATACCCCGTATTATCGGAGTCCCATCTTGGCACTCGCCAAGTTTATGACGAAACGGTTTTTCACGCAGCGCCCTTTCAAACAGCTCATATACCGCTTTATCATCGCCCCCGCTGCGTAAGGCAACTTTAAGATCTATTTCATGGTTTGCCAGTAAGCATGGCTTTATCTTGCCATCAGCTGTTAACCGAATGCGGTTACAGGTATGACAAAAATGTTCTGAGATTGGCGTAATAAAGCCAAACACTCCAAGTGCTCGCGGCAGCCGGTAATATTTCGCCGGACCATTACCCCGCGTGAACACTACTGATTCTAAAGCTCCGTAACCCGCATTGCTAATCACACTTTTTATTGCAGCAATACTGGCTCCCGGTTTCACACCGCCTTGACCGATGGGCATATACTCGATAAAACGTATTGCAATAGGATATCTATGCACTTGATCAATAAAATAGAATACATCTTCTTCAAACAATTCTTCTGTCAAAACAATATTTAGCTTAACCGGATTCAGTCCGGCCTCAATTGCGCTTCTAATACCCTCTAATGTATCTGCTACCTTACCCCTACCTGTAATACGAGCAAAACGTTCAGGATTTCGAGTATCAATGCTAATGTTTACTCGGTCAAGACCAGCTGCCTTAAGCTGATGCGCCATATCTCCCAGCAAGCTGCCATTTGTCGTCATTGATAAATCTTTAACAGTCCCTATTGCCCGAGTACTACGGATGAAATCTACTATCCCTTTACGGACCAGAGGCTCACCGCCGGTGAGACGAACCTTGCTTACACCATGCTGTCCGAGTATTGTTATGATGCGAAGCAATTCCTCATAGCTTAATACTTCCTGGGCTCCTAGTAATTTGATACCTTCAGGCGGCATACAATAACCGCAGCGAAAATTACAGCGATCAGTAACCGAGATTCGTAGATAATCAACTACACGACCATAACCACTCCACATCGTTTCACCCCGCCCTACTGTAAATTGGCAGTGTACGCTTATCAAGTTAGAATCGTCAGAAAACCATGGGTTGGTTTCTTTCATGATGTCTATGAAGGAAAACCAACCCATAACATATCTTTGTATACTTTGGTATTCCCGCTGTTAATTTATTAAGATAATATTTTTAACTTTATTTAACTAAATAGCCGCTCTGTAGATGCCCTCAATTTCTTCTTGCGTGGCTTGTTTCGGATTACTAAGGCCGCAGACGTCTTTAAGCGCATTAGTAGCAAGAGTCGGGATATCACTTTCCTTAAATCCTTTGAGATCTTTCAGGCCAGCAGGAATGCCGATGTCGGCAGAAAGTTCCCGAATGGCGGTAAGTGCTGATGCTGCTGCAACTTCGAGAGATAATCCGGCAACATCTTTACCCATCGCTTTGGCGATTTCAACAAATCTCTCAGGAACAACTTTCGCATTATAGTCTTCAACTGCCGGAAGCAGGATAGCATTGCAAACACCATGGGGCAGATCATAGAATCCACCAAGTTGATGGGCCATTGCGTGTACATATCCCAGGCTGGCATTATTAAAGGCAATGCCGGCTAGATACTCGGCGTAAGTCATCATTTCTCTGGCTTCCATATCATTACCGTTCGCAACAGCTCTTCTTAAATAGCCGGCTATCAACTCAATAGCTTTAAGGGCGGCACAATCGGTAACCGGGGTAGCAATTGTGGAAACATAAGCTTCTACTGCGTGAGTCAAGGCATCCATACCAGTTGCCGCGGTAAGGGACGGAGGCATAGCAACCATCAGATCAGCATCATCAACAGCAATAACAGCAGTTGTGTGCCAGTCAACAATAGCCATCTTTACGTGACGAACTTCATCGGTAATAATACAGAACCGGGTCATTTGGCTGGCAGTACCGGAAGTCGTGTTAACAGCAATTAGCGGCATTTGGGGTTTGGCTGATTTATTAAGACCTTCGTAGTCTTCAATCTTTCCGCCGTTAGCAGCAACAATAGCTATACCTTTCGCACAGTCATGAGGCGAACCACCGCCGAAAGATACGACGAAATCACAGTTATTCTCTTTAAGCAATTTTAAACCGTCATTAACATTACCAACCGTCGGATTAGGCTGAGCACCATCAAAAATGACATACTCTACATTAATTTTATCAAGTACATCGGTGAGCTTTTTAGTAAGTTGGATTTGGACAAGAACCTTATCACTGACTATTAACGCTTTTTTAAAACCCATAGGCTTTATGTAATCTGCAATGTCTTCAAGACAGCCAACCCCCATAATAGTGACCGGAGGCATAAAATACCCATAAGATTTTTTCGTCATAATAAAACTCCTCCTTGTTTATTAACTTAACATTAGCTTACCTTAATCAAACTAACTAACCTAACCGGGGCACATCGTATGCGACTCAACAAATCATTTTTACCTGATTTACCCCTCCTTTTGTTGCAGAAATTTTCAGTTTTATTCCAATAGGTTACCCCTTGCCCCCAAGGCTACAATGACCCTTACCGTCCAACAATATTTTTCAAGATTCAGAATTCCGTTCTCCGAGTGTGGTGAGTGCGTGACCCAATGGTAAAAGTCAAAGTTCCCGGATATAGTAAATCACGTAAATATTATATTGCAACTTTCATGCCAACCCATATTTTACCTGTGAGCCCAGCTATTGATGAAAACAGGAGAAGCTGATTATGGTAAATTGTTATAAAAGTGCGACATTTGTGACAAGATTGTGTTACATTTATATCACACAAATAGGACACTCTTAATTTTTAAGCTCCATGCCAAATCATTTTTGCAAAAAAAATCCACCCCGTAATCAACGTAAATACGGGATGGCTATGCGGTAGGATCTAGCATAAAGTTACACTAACTGCTTGTTAATGCAGCATAATAATCTCGCGAGTTGCTAATAGCCAATTGATCGCAACCTGTTTAGCTTTAGCATACTCTGTGTACTGTTCACTAATCTTTATTTCGTGGCGTTCTCTATCGGGAATTACTCCGAAGCCTGAAATACAGTACCTTTTTTGTTTAGCTAAAATTTCAATATAGATGGCGTCAAGGGTGTACGGGTTTTCAAAGTTTGTGTACGGCTCATAGTAAATCGCACATTCGAAGCCCTCCTGCAGGCACTTGTTTACTTGCTCAACCCATACGCAGTGGTTCGTAAAGGCAACAGGTCGAATAGGGGTTTCAAAGGTATATAGAGTAGGGATTCGGGAGAGAACTTCCTTCACAAAATTTGCACCTTCTTTTTATGTGTTAAATGCTGTAGCAATTGACTACCATAATAGCAAAAAAAATCAACAAAATCAAAAAAGTGCATTTCGGTGTGATAGACAGAAATAAAAAGGCTTAATTTCTCCTGTCTGAGAAGTTAAGCCTTTACATAACAGTGTACCGTTATTTGGTTATTAGTTTTCTATTGCATATAATCGCATCTTGCGGTAAAGGGTGTTACGGGAAACCCCAAACTCCCGGGCTACCACACTAACATTGCCGCCGTGTCTTGACAAGAGCACTAAAATCTGTTGGCGCTCTGCTTCTTTCATCAGTCTCCGGCGATGTTCACGATCGTGGGTTTCGTTTATGGCTGGCGAAATCAAGGGTTGCACCGGATATTGAATTGGGGGTTGCTTAGCAAATACGTCAATAGGTAAATGAGCGATAGTAATTTCACCCGACTCTGTTAAACTTACCGCCCGCTCAACCACATTTTGCAGTTCCCGCACATTCCCCGGCCAATCGAAGTGTTGTAAACACGCCATAACCTGTGGCTCAATATAAAAGTTACAGCCCCGATCCCGTCCAATTTTATCGAGAAAATGTTTAAACAGCAATGCAATATCCTTAACTCGGTTACGCAATGGCGGAATGGTAATAGAAATAACATTCAGCCGGTAATAAAGGTCCTGCCGGAAAGTTCCCTTCTCGATTTCTTTAGGCAAATTTTTATTGGTTGCACAAATAACTCTGACATCTACAGGAATCACTTTTTCACTGCCAATGCGGGTGACATTTTTTTCTTGCAGAACCCGCAGCAGTGCTACCTGTTGTTCCAGCGGCATGTCACCAATCTCATCAAGAAAAAGAGTACCACCAGAGGCCAATTCAAATTTCCCCGGTTTTCCGCCCTTTATAGCGCCCGTAAAAGCACCCTCGACGTAACCAAACAATTCGCTGCCAATTAGTTCCCGCGGGATCACACCACAATTAAGCGCTACAAAAGGACCATTTTTCGATTCACTACGATTGTGAATAGCCTGGGCAAAAATTTCCTTGCCAGTACCACTCTCACCTTGCAGAAGAATATTAGATGACGTCGTAGCCGCCAGGGAAGCTACCCGTATAGCCTCAAGTATTTCTTTACTTTCACCAATGATATCGCTAAACTGCAAGGCTGCATGATAGCCACTAAACCGATTGACTAAGTTTTGTACATTCTTAATCGGACGTAAAATAATTACTCCGCCAATGACCTTTCCTTGCTCATCAGTCAAAGGCTCGCCTGAAGCCAAACAGTGAAACGTATTTTTTTTGGTATCGACCATAAGTTCTACATCTGTGTATGGCTCCTTATTGTTCATCATTTGCCATGTCACTGCCGCTTTACCATTAAATATACGGTCAATGGACATACCTAATATCTCTGATTCAGGTCTATTAAATATTTTTTTTGCCGCCGGATTTAACTGTTTTACAATGCCGCATTCATCAATCATAACGATCCCGTCCGACATTGTATTGAAGATATTCGTCGATCGATTATTGGCCAAAACCAATTCGCGGTTCTTTCGCCGGATGTCAAGCTGTGCCATAATCGCTTCGGCTGCTGCTACTACCATCCCCAGGGTATGCAAGTGGGACATATTAAAGGCACCTGACATATCCAATATGCCAATAATTCGTCCACGATCATCAAAGATAGGGGCGGCTGAGCACGTCAAGCAATGATGCTTCTGACAGTAATGCTCCGCGCCAGAAACCTGAATGGGTTTCTTAATTACCAGTGCTGTTCCGATTGCATTTGTACCAGCTTCCTCTTCTCGCCAGGAAGCGCCAAGGAAGAAATTATTGGTCATAGGGTTATTTAACGTATCCTCGTCGCCGAGCATTTCCATGATGTAACCCCGTTCATCGGTTAAAACAACTACAAAGCCTGAACCCTGAACGAACTTATAGAGATTGGTCATACACGGTTTTGCAATCGTTATCAGTTCCTGTTTATCTGAAAGTGTCCTACCCAAGGCAGTCTCATCCAAACTGCTATGAATACCGCTATCATACGGATTTACACCGGCTTGCTCACAGCGAGTCCAAGATTCGATTATCTGTTGGCGAATCGTAGGCATCCAGGTTTCCCCAGAGATGTAATCTTTCCAGGTGTGAAGAATACCACCTTGATCACTATTAACAACCATTGCAACCCCCCACTTGACAATAGTATCTTTTTGAAGAACTGTTATTTTTTGGGAGTATATTCTGGTAAAAAGCCCGGACTAATAGCCCGGGCTCAGGCTGTAACCATTTGAATAATTAGAAATTAAATACCGTCTTAAGCTCTTCTTTCGGAATATCGAACACCACATTATGGGGTTTAAGAGATTCAAAACGGAAGAAATCAGGCAGGTCATCGGAATCCTCGCCAAATCCTGCCTCTTTGTTGAAGGCACGCTCGTCACGAAGCACTTCTTTGCCAATTTCAAGGTAATCATTCAGTGTGTAGTTCCAGCCGTAGCGGGCGTTACACATCTCAACAATTCCTTCCATTCCTTCAGGAATATCAAGGATAGCAAAGGCTACGAACAGGCACAGGCCTGTTGTATCAATAAACGAGGTAGCAATTTGGAAGTTACGGGACAGGTCAACTTGACCTTCAGCTGCCAACGGATCGGTTTTGCCGCTGATGCCAAGGATATTGGTCGCAACAACATAACCGGCAGTGTGGTCAGCGCCCATGGTGGTTGTAGCATACGTTACGCCAACGCCTTTAACCGCGCGTGGATCGTATGCGGGAAT
>NZ_DATMYD010000067.1:0-30028 GCF_035561155.1 Sporomusa sp.
GCTCCAGCAGCGGCTCGACCGCTTGGCGGATCTCCGCCCGGCTCTTTCCCGCCAGTTCCAGCGGCAAGGCGACATTGCCATAGACGCTGCGGGAAGAGAGAAGATTGAAATGCTGGAAGATCATCCCGATCGACTTGCGGGCCTGCCGCACCGCCTGCTCCGGCAAGGAAGAGAGCTCGCGTCCGTCAACGGATACTTTTCCCGAGGTTGGCCGCTCCAGCATGTTGATGCACCGGAGCAGGGTGCTTTTACCGGCTCCGCTCCGGCCAATAATTCCGAAGATTTCCCCGCGGTTCACGGAAAGGGAAACGCCGCGCAGCGCCTCTACCGGGCCGGAGGGCGAGGGATAGGTTTTGGTGATATCAGCCAGATGAATCATGACTCCGCTCCTTTCAGGCAAGTAAAAAACCTCTTCGCAACAGACGAAGAGGTTTTATCCACACTCGGCTTCATCTGCCAGGATTGCTCCTGTTGGAATTGGCACCGTTTCGCCGTTTAATAAGCGATGGTTGCCGTGGCTTCATTGGGCCAGTCCCTCAGCCAACTCTTGATGAAAGAGATTTTATTCGGTTGATGAATAAAATAGTAGCACAAGAAAATTGTCCCTGTCAATGCCTTTTTAAATCGCGGATTTTTCTGAAAATAGCCGGCGGCGGCCGGGCGCAAATTGCTTGCCCGCACTATATTGACAATTGGCTGCAGAATATGGTATCATCAATCAAAATTCCATAAGTTGACTCTTATCAAGAGCGGTCGAGGGACTGGCCCGATGACACCCGGCAACCGGCAGATTCTGCAGTGGTGCTAATTCCAGCAGGAGTAATCCTGACAGATAAGAGGAAAGCGTGTAAAAAATTCACCCCTTTCCTCGGAAAGGGGTTTTTTCATGTTTCCTACGGTTAAAAAGGTTTCTCACAGCATAACTATACCCGTAAGTAATGCTGTAGAGATTAATGACGCTAAAGAAGATCAGATAATTAGTATTGCTTATGACAAGTCTGTCGCTCTTATCCGGATTAATTGCCCTGGGCTGGACGGCGATGATTGGGTTATAGAAGTTTTTACAGCACTAAAAGAGTGCAGCACTGCTTTTGACATGGTATCAATTCAACCACACCAGGTTAGCTTTACAGTAAAAAGCGGGTTAGTAGATACAGTATACGATTCTCTTGAAAAACTTGAATTTCATCCTGAAAGCGTTGCTGACTGTGTAAGGCTGTCAGTGCGAGGGAGCTGTGGACAGCCGTTACTGAGTACAATAACAGCTGTGGCAGAAACACTGGCGCAATTCAATATTCCAATCCTCCGATTAGCTGAGTCTTACGGATTAATTGAAGTTTTAATTGAGGCTGAATATATAAGTGAAGCCCGAAAGGCATTAGCAAAGCGTTTTAACGTATATATCCACTGTTAGCACTAGAACTATTGTCAAGGAAAAGGAAAGAAGGTATAGATATGTCAGACAGTTACAAAGTCTATGATGAGCAGTATGAATATAGTAATTCTGGGACGGGAAAAGATAGTAATGAGGTCATTATCATCATCCGTGATGGCAAAGTAATTACTTTTATTCAAAAAAGCAGAAATGCTCTGTTTGAAGGTATGCATGGCGATGGAATATAGTTACGTATGTTGATGGAAAAGCGCGTAGTGATAAATACTTGACACATATTTTGGGCTATGGTAACATCATACATATCATTCATATGAGTAGCTGATTGGACAGACCAAAGGCTAAGGAAATCTCCATTAGGGGGATTGACTTGGTCTTTTTTGTTTTATCAATCTTGCCTAATTTTGTAATTAGATCATAGGAGTGGAGAACATGGCAACAAGAACACAATTTGACACATGGTACAAAAAAGAAGATTACTGGGCTATTATTATTGCTTTAGGATTGATACTCATTGGTACAATCGCTTTTTTCAGCGGTACAGCTAAGCTGCTTTCCACGATGGCGATTAATATCCCCGGCTGGTCAGCCGATTTTAGCAAAATTACGGGTTACTTGATCGGAAATTGGGTAGGTATTGCATACTTATTTGGCTTTTTTGCTATCGTCTTTACTGGAGCCGGCCGCATTTTGGGCCATCGCTCAGGCAATTATTTTGCAAGCTTTTCGGTATTATTCATACTGTCGGTCATTGTTTCGGTATTAGGTTCAAACAAATTATTGAAGGACTGGCAGTTGGAGACACCACTCTTAGCGCTGCTGGTGGGGATGATTATCAGCAATACAGTTAGGCTGCCGCAGTGGTTTCAGACTGGTTTAAGGACAGAGTTCTATGTCAAAACCGGTATTGTGTTGATGGGTGCAACGTTACCATTTACCGTGATTATGCAGGCTGGACCGTTAGCTATTTTACAAGCGACAATTGTTGCAGTCACTACCTTTGCTGCCATATATTTTGCCGCTACCCGGTTATTCGGTCTTGATCAACGATTCGGCGCTACGTTAGCTGCCGGTGGCTCTATCTGCGGCGTGTCAGCATCCATTGCTATTGGTGGTGCCTGCCGGGCGGAGAAAGAGCATGTTTCAGTTTCCATTTCGATGGTTATCATCTGGGCAGTGGCAATGATATTCCTGCTGCCTGTGATGGCCAAGGCACTGGGGCTGGCCCCCGGACCAGCCGGTGCCTGGATTGGTACGTCAGAGTTCGCGGATGCGGCAGGCTTTGCGGCAGCTGAAGCCATGGGCGACGAGCGGGCGGTTAAAACATTTACGCTGATGAAGGTTGTTGGCCGCGATATGTTTGTTGGCATTTGGGCATTACTTGTGGCCTTCTTATCTGTTACTCGCTGGGAAAACAAGACAGCCGAAGAAGCCAGTCGGGTAAGCGCCAGCGAGATTTGGAGAAGGTTCCCCAAATTTATTATAGGATTTTTTGCAGCCTCAATCTTTACAACACTTGTTATTGCCTACCTCGATCCCAAGCTTGGCGCTACCTTTACCAAAGAAGTAATCGGCCCGATTAAATCATTGCGTGGCTGGACGTTTACCTGGACCTTTCTGTGCATTGGTCTTACTACCAGGCTCAAAGAACTTACTTCTTTCGGCTGGAAACCGCTGGCGGCGTTTGCGGTTGGCGTTATTATTAATGTTCCGTTGGGCTACTTGCTTTCGAATGTCTTATTTGTCGATTACTGGTTGGGGGTTAAATAATGGTTGATTATACTACCCGCATAATCATAAGTCTTAAGGATATAGAGCAAGTTAAAAAGCAGGCTATCGGTATTGAACCAAGTCCTGAAAGTCTCAGACATTACGGCAAAACCTTGGCGGCAGCGGCTGAGCGAGCCGCCGCCATGATGGAGGTTTTGGCGGCGGCCGGGTTTACTTTTACAGCGAAAAAGGACTATATTTACGCGGATTCTGAAAGCGTAGAAGCTGTGGCAGCAAGACGATTGCTGGCAGACCATGGTTTTGCCGACCGGGAATACCAGATATATCTGGAATATCGACGCCAGTGGGGAGTACTGTAGAAAATATAGCAGGAAAAAATATACTTTTATAGAATATGTAACCATATCATGATATGAGGAGGTTACACACAATGGTGAAGAAAATCCTTTTACTTACCGGCGACTGCGCCGAAGATTATGAGGTTAAAGTACCGCAGCAAGCGCTCATGATGCTTGGCTACCAAGTTGACGTAGCCGTACCCAATAAGAGTGCTGGCGATATGGTGCAGCTTGTTGTTCATGATTTTACCGGTTTAGATACTTATGTTGAACTAACTGGCCACCGGATTCCTGTTGATATTGCGGCCAAAGACGCTAAGGCAGAAGACTATGTTGGTCTGGTCGTTCCTGGCGGCCGTGCTCCTGAATATATCCGGATGTATGATGAAGCTATCAAGTTGGTACAGGATTTCTTTGCTGCCGGCAAGCCGGTAGCCGCCATTTGCCATGGCACACAGCTCTTGGCTCCGGCCAGAGTGCTTGAGGGCAAAACGGTAACTTCCTATCCGGCCTGCGCGGCTGAGTGCCAACTGGCTGGCGCCGAGTGGAAAAACGAGCCGGTTGTTGTCAGCGGTAACTTGGTAACGGCTCAAGCCTGGCCGAATCATCCTGCTTGGCTAAGAGCCTTTGTTGAACTCTTAGGCGCTAAAATCAGTATTTAGGTAAGTTGCTTTTAGAATAGCCTGCCCTTATCATGGGCAGGCTTTTTATATCTATTGCTTCTAGTGCTAGTTTGGTATAATAGAATCATTAACGAGAAGGAGTGTTGTTTTTATGTGTAAACTGCAGTCTGTCGCCGGCCTTTATTTAATGGAAAGGTCGCGGAATTCCCGCTGATAGTTTAACTGATGGCGGGTTTTCTTCCGCGACCATTTGTAAAATATTGGTCGAGGAGGATTTCACCGTGGATTTACAAAGTTTAGGTTGGGACGATTTTTTTGCAGCACAATTGCCCATACATGCCGGCTCTGGCTGTACGGTCGGTCGGGTTGCTGCCGAATATAAGCATATTTATCGCGTTTATGCCGAAGGGGGCGAATATCTGGCCAGCATTACCGGCAAGCTTCGCCACTTGGCAGACAGCCGTGAGGATTTCCCTGCTGTTGGTGATTGGGTAACACTTAGTATCGCCGACGATCGCAATGCCGTCATTCAGGGGATTCTGACGCGCCGGAGTAAGTTTTCCCGTAAGGTGGCAGGAAAAGCTACTGAAGAGCAAATTGTAGCTGCCAATATTGATACGGTTTTCTTGGTTAACGCTCTTAATCAGGACTTTAATCTAAGAAGAATTGAGCGTTATCTTACCCTGGCTTGGGACAGCGGCGCTGCCCCGGTCATCATTTTAAATAAAGCCGATCTATGCTCTGAAGTGCCAGATAAGGTGCGGGAAGTAGAAGCGATTGCCTTTGGCGTGCCGGTGCTTACGGTCAGCTGTGCTACCGGGGATGGTTTGGGGAGTTTAAACAATTATATTGAAGCAGGTAAAACTATTGCGCTTTTGGGTTCGTCCGGGGCCGGAAAGTCAACGATCGCTAATAGAATTCTTGGTACAGACATGCAAAAAACTGGAGAGATAAGGCAAGGGGATGGGGAAGGCCGCCATACTACAACCCATAGAGAGCTCATCCTCATTCCTGGCGGCGGCTTGCTCATCGACACACCGGGGATGCGGGAACTGCAGCTCTGGGGGTCAGAGGAAGGACTGGCTGATGCGTTTGAGGATATATATGCTTTGGCTGCGCAATGCCGCTTTTCTGACTGTAGCCATGCTGGGGAGCCGGGCTGTGCTGTCGCGGCAGCTCTTGGAGACGATACTTTAAGTCAGTCAAGGTATGATAGTTTTGCTAAGCTGCAACGTGAGCTTGCCTACTTGTCAAGGAAGGAAAATTTTCAAGAGTTTCTTGCAGAAAAAAACCGGTGGAAAAAAATCCATAATCAAATGAAGCACCTGTCGAAACGGTAACCTAAATAAGACTGGCTTATGCCATTGCCTGAAAGGCTTTGCATTAAGCCAGTCTTATCCTTAGTGCTCATTTTGTTAATTATCAGGCCATTACGGCAATACTATGATATAGACAAATTAATTTATTCAGGCTAAAATGGCGGTTGTAGCTGTTTTTTCCAGCACTACGAAAGGAAGGGGTGCATTCATTGTTTGTTCATGATCTTATTCTTCAAGGAACTAAAGATAGCAGAGCATTTGCCGGCAAAGACAATGTGTCTTATGGGCAGCTTCAGGAACAAGTAGAGAAATACCGCAATTATTTTTATGCGTCAGGCATCCGGGCGGGAGAAAACGTGGGCTTGTTTTCCCGCAATTCGCCTGAATTTGTGTATTGCTATATGGCCATTGTCAGCCTGGGGGCCGTTGTTGTGCCGCTTAATTTTCAATTGGCAGCCCGGGAAATTGTCTTCATTGTTAAAGATGCCAAAATGAAGCGGCTGATTACCATGGAGCGCTTAGCTATTGACCCTGAACTCAATCAGCAGGGCTATCAGCAGCCTGTTACTCAACTTGTTATTCCGGATTTCAAACAAGGGTTGGCTCAAGGCAGTTCGCCTGCAGCCCCGGTAATGGATACCAGTCTTGATCCAAACAGCCCTTGTGCCATCATATATACCTCCGGCACAACAGGTAGTCCTAAAGGTGCTATGCTAACACATAATAACCTTGTAGCCAATGCACAGGCATTCAGGAAGATGCTGCCGGTAACCTCTACCGATAATGTACTGTGTGTGTTGCCGATGTATCATTGTTTTGCCTGGACATGTGCTGTTCTTAACTCACTGCTTTGTGGTGCTGCAATCACAATATTGGAAGCCTTTGCCCCTAAAGAAACAATTGCAGCCATCAAGGACTACCAGGTAACGGTCATCTATGGTGTGCCGCCTATGTATAATCTCCTCACTCGGATTGGGGAACCGGACGATTTTGCAGGAGTCAAATATTTGGTATCAGGCGGTGCTTCGCTTCCGGAAAAGGTAGCGCAGCAGTTTGCTGATAAATATGGAATAAAAATTCTTGAAGGTTATGGTCTTTCGGAAGCTTCACCGGTAGTAGCGCTAAACCCGGTGCAAAAGCCTAAATACTGCTCGATTGGCAAGGCGCTCCCTGGCTTGGATGTCAAAGTGGTTGGCTCAGACGGACAAGCGCTGCCGCCGGGCGTGGTGGGCGAAATTGTAGTGCGAGGGCCAAGTGTAATGCAGGGATATTTTAATCTGCCTGCAGAGAGTGCGAATGCGCTCAGAGACGGCTGGCTTTATACCGGCGATCTGGCCTACCAGGACGCCGAAGGGTATTTCTTTGTTGTTGATCGTTTGAAGGATTTAATCATATCAAACGGTGAAAACATTTACCCGCGTGAGATTGAGGAACTGCTGTATTCTTACCCAGGCATTATTGAGGCGAGCGTGATTGGTGTAGCTGACGAACTGCGTGGTCAAGTAGCGCGTGCTTATATTGTACTTACAGAAGGGCATAGCTTTGATAAAAAGGCAGTGAGGGAGTATCTCCAAGCTAATATTGCCGCATATAAGATACCACGGGATTTTATCATTGTCGATGCATTGCCGAAGAATCAGACAGGTAAGATATTAAAACGCGTACTTCGTGAACAAGCGGGATAATCCAAACCATAAGCCAAAGTCTTGTTGCTTTACTAACAGGACTTTGGCTTTTTTAATGCATATATTAAGGTAGCAATAACTAAAACTTGAAACAATTAACGTTTAGATTTATAGTAAGATTTGTAAATACAAATTAGTGTCTTGTTGTAAAGCGGGTTCTTAGTCTAAGTGGAAGGCGGATCATAGTGATTAGATTGTTAACAGGAGGCGATATCTGTGAGGTTAAAGCGTATCTGGAACGAAACCACATGGAAACAGTCTTCATTAACGGTAATATCGACCGGTGTGGAATTGACAATGACAGGACAAGCCGCCGTTGTGGTGATTACTACGGCTATTTTGAATGTGGCAGGCTAGCGGGGATATTGACCTTTTTTAATCTAGGCAGTGTTATTCCACACTTTGAATCGCCAGGAGCTGTTAACGGCTTTGTGGAAATAATGCGTCAGCGAAGGTTTGAGGTGCTGGCCGGAATGAAATGGGTGGTAGAGCCGCTCAATCAGGCTCTTAGCCAATATAAAAAGATTTCGGGTTATGAAGACAGCTATTATTTTATTAACAGGGAGATCAAGTCGCAACCCTTACCCCGTGCAGGCCAGATTACTGATGCGGGGGAGGCTGACCGGGCAGCAGCGCTTGGGTTTGTTGTCGAAGCGTACCGGCAGGGATTTATGCGCCGATTTAACAGAGAACTGGCCGCTAGGCTCATAGATGACCGGGGGCCTGAGGAAGATTTAATTTTTTTACTTGTGGACGGTGTACCTAAAGCCCAAGCTATTATTCAGGTGACTACCAATCGGATTAACCAAATTGGTGGCGTATATACTAGTGAAAGCGACAGGGGAAAAGGCTACTGCAAAGTTCTTGTTGCCGAATTATGCCGCCGTATTCAGGGCTATGGCAAAACACCTATGCTCATGGTGCGAAAAGATAATGCTCCGGCTGTTAAGGCCTATCAATCTATCGGCTTTACTCATTATAATGACTACTTAATTGTAAAATATAGCATTTGAACTGGAGGAGTATCTATGCGCATAGCTGTTGGTGTCACCGGCGCGAGCGGAGCCATCTATGGCTATACTTTAATAAAAGCGCTTTCAAAACTGGGGGTTGAGGTACACGCCGTTTATACTGATATGGGCCGTAAGGTGCTTGAATATGAGTGCGGGATCACTACCGAAGATATCAAACCCCATGCGGTGGTTTATGACAACTCAGACCTATTTGCCGCGCTGGCCAGCGGCTCGTTTAAAACGGGGGGAATGGTCGTTGTCCCTTGTTCGATGCACACGTTAGGCGCTCTGGCAACGGCTAGCGGACGAGACTTACTGACTAGAGCAGCTGATGTTACCCTTAAAGAAGGCCGGAAACTTGTAGTAGTGCCGCGTGAGACGCCAATGACAGCCATTCATCTGTCAAATATGCTTACACTGGCCCGAACAGGTGCAGTGGTTATGCCGGCGGCTCCCGGGTTTTATCACAAGCCGGAAACGCTGGATGAGCTAGTAAACTGTATGGTTGGTAAAATACTGGATATCTTCGATATAAAACATTCGTTGTACACTCGTTGAGGTGTAACTGGCAGGAGGTGAGGTCTGTGTCCATTCTTATAAAAAACGGCCTAATAATTACAATGAATGCTGACAGAGAGATTATTCATGGCGACTTATTTATCGAGGGCAGCCTTATTAAAACAATAGGTTCTAATTTAACCTGCCCGGCGGACAGGGTGATCGATGCTGCCGGACAACTGGTTATTCCAGGGCTGATCCAGCCTCATATTCACTTATGTCAAACACTGTTTCGCGGTCAGGCTGACGACCTTGAGCTCCTCGACTGGCTCAAACAAAAGATTTGGCCTCTTGAAGGGGCGCATGATGCCGAGTCAGTCTATGCTTCGGCTCTGCTCGGCATTGGCGAGTTGTTTAAAAGCGGCACAACAGCTATTGTCGATATGGCGACTGTGCATCATACTGACGCTAACTTTCAGGCTATCTATGACAGCGGTATCAGGGCCCTATCAGGTAAATGCATGATGGATTTTGGCGCAGAGGTGCCTGCCAGTCTGCTGGATACAACTGAGAATGCGATTGATGAGAGTGTACGGCTTTTAGAAAAATGGCATGGGAAGGACGCAGGACGTATCGGTTACGCACTTGCGCCCCGGTTTGCTGTATCCTGCACCCCTGAACTCCTGGCTAAGACTGTTGAATTAGCCCAAAAATACAATGTTGCCATCCATACCCACGCCTCAGAAAACAGGGGCGAGATTAGATATGTGGAAGAGCTTTCAGGACTGCGTAATATTCTGTATCTTGAAAAGTTGCGCCTCACCGGTCCTAACCTTATTTTGGCCCACTGTATTCATTTGGACAACGACGAAATGGCTATACTGGCAAACAGCCGAACCAATATCGTCCATTGCCCGTCTTCCAACCTGAAGCTGGGCTCAGGGATAGCCAAAATTCCTGAACTCATAAAGATGGGAGCGCAGGTAGGTATCGCAGCTGATGGCGCACCCTGCAATAATAATCTGGACGGATTTATGGAAATGCGCCTGGCGGCCTTGATTCAAAAACCGTTTTACGGGCCGACGTCCATGCCGGCAGAAAAGGTATTTGAGCTTGCCACGCTGGGCGGGGCCAGGGCCATGGGGTTAGCTGACCAAATTGGCAGCCTGGAACCTGGGAAAAAGGCCGATATTGTCATTGTCAGTCTTGATGAACTTCGTACATCCCCAACAGAAGGCGTCAGCGTATATACTCAGCTTGTGTATCAGGCCCAGAGCAGCCATGTTCTGACAACCATCGTTGACGGCAGAATAGTAATGGACAATCGGCAACTGATGACTATTGACCAAACTGAGGTGCTAAAACGGGCTCACGCGTGCTCAAAGCGGGTAGTCGAGCGAATAAGCTAATGTAAAGAACCGCCAGATCGCAATGGCGGTTCTTTTGGCTTTATCTATGCATTTTCCCAATATAAGCTTATAATGGAAAATAAGGATAATTTCCCTGGAGTGAAAACATGCGATTATTGATTATTTTATTCGTCACTATTTGGATGTTAACTCAGTCTTTAATTCCGGGTTATGCTGCCACTCTTTATAAAGCGGCAGGTGATAACAGTTTTCCGCCCTTTATTTATCTAAATGATAAAAATCAGCCGGAAGGCTATGACATTGATATCCTACGCAGTATTGAACGCCACTCCGGACTGGAACTTGAAGTTGAGCTTATGGAATGGAGTCAAGCCAAGCATCAAGTGCTTAATGGCGATAAGGATATATTGATCGGTATGTCCAAGACTGCCGACCGTGAACGCTTCTATGATTTTTCCGAACCCTACCTAGAAATGCGGCAGGTTATCTTTACCATTAGAGATAACTTCTACATAACCCGTCCCGAGGACCTTGTCAACAGGCGTGTTGCTGTCCAGCGCGGCGACATTGCCGAAGAATTGCTGCGCAGCAACCCGGAAATAAAACTATATTATTATTCCAACCAAATGGATGCACTTGAAGATTTAAGGATCGGAATGGTCGATGCATTTGTCGGAAATTATTACTCAGGCATGTATTGGATTGTTAAACATAACCTTGGCAATACAATAAAAGTGGCTGGCAAACCCTTGCAAACAGTCAATTACGGTTTTGCGGTCAAAAAGGGTGAAGTTGCCTTGCTCGCCACTCTTAACAACAATATTATTGCAGCGAAAAATAGTGGCGAAGTGCAAAGGCTGCAAGATAAATGGTTTGGCGAAAATTATTTTGCAGCCTTTGATCGTCAACAATTCACTCGTGGTATAACCTATGTATCTTTTGCAATTGCCTTTATTGCTTTACTAGCTCTTGTCCACGTATTATCACTACGTAAGCAAGTTAACCAAGCTACCACTCAACTGCGGACAGTCAACAGCCAGCTTACAGAGGCATATGAAGTCACAATCCACGCTTTTTTTAAGGCGCTTGAGCACCGCGAGAGCGGTACGGCTTCACACTCTATTGAGGTCAATAAAATTGCCATGGCAATCGGAACAGAAATGCAGCTTAGTCGAGAAGATTTGGCTAACTTAAATTGGGGAACCTTGCTGCATGACATTGGCAAACTAGCTATAAAAGATGCTATTCTATTAAAAAACGGATCACTCACAACTGAGGAATATGAAATTATTAAACAACACCCACAGATAGGCTATTACATTCTTAAGGACACTCAATATTTAGTCAAAGCGGCTGAAGTGGCTTTGTATCATCACGAAAGGTATGACGGCAAAGGCTACCCCTTTAATCTCCAGGGTGAAGATATTCCGCTCTTAGCCCGAATATGTGCAGTAGCTGACGCTTTTGAGGCTATGATTGCGGACAGGCCGTATCGTAAAGGGCGTCCTTGGGACGAGGCAGTTGATGAGCTTATCAAGCACAAGGGAACCCAGTTTGACCCGCAGATTGTTGACGCGTTTGTAGGACTTAACCCTGAACAGTTTGTCAAACATCGTCCTATTGACAGAAGGTTAGCAAATATTTTGGCTAGTGATTAAACATTACTTTAGCGTAGATTTGTGCAGAAAAATGAAGGAATTACCATAAATTTGCCGAAGAATATTGACAAGCTATAATTAATTGAATCAGGGGTGAGGTTTCTATGCGGCTGTCTGTTAAGCTTTCTGCCGTATGCCTATTGGTTCTTATGCTTGTCATGGCAAATCTTCCGGCGTTTGCCGCGCCTAAAAATCCAATTAAACAAGAAACGGATAATATCGTCAAAACTGCAGAGAAATATTTAAAAGCACCTTACCGGTTTGGCGGCGAATCCCCCAAAGGTTTTGATTGTTCGGGATTTGTCAAATATGTGTATGATAGGCATGGTAAGAAGCTGCCGCGAACAGCTGATGTTCAGTATGTGACAGGCAAGAAGGTCGACCGATCCAGCCTTAAGCCTGGCGATTTGGTGTTTTTCAACACTTATGCGTCAGGCGCGTCTCATGTAGGCATATATTATGACAATGGCAGATTCATCCACGCTTCGTCCAGCCGGGGCGTAATGATTAGCCGGCTTGATGAACCATATTGGAAGCCGCGATATCTTGGCGCCAGAAGGATAATTAATTAGCAATGGAGGAGTTACAATGATTTTTGGACACATTTCAACCTTGAAAAAAGACGCACCACTACTTCCCAAGGCTCTTGTCAAAGGGCTTGAGTATCTTGCAAAAACCGACGTAGCCGCGTTGCCTGCTGGCAAGCATGAGATTGAAGGCAAAGATATTTATGTAGCTATTAATGAGTATGAAACGCAGCCGCGTGAGGTGCGCAGGGCCGAAGCTCATGTGGATTACCTTGATATTCAGTATATGATTTCGGGTGAAGAATTAATAGCCTATAGCTTGTTATCGGACGATAATGAGGTGCTGTCAGATGAGCTTGAAGCCAAAGATGCTATTTTCTATAAGACAGTCCAGCAGGAAACTGACCTGGTTCTGACAAAAGGCATGTACGCGATATTCTTTCCTTGGGATGTGCACCGCCCAAACTGTACTTTACATGAATCGAATAAGGTTAAAAAAGCAGTTGTTAAGATTAAAATGTCCCTGCTGAAATAAGCAGAGACCTTTACTTTCCGAACAATAATTCGAAAATCATTCTTATAGTTCGATTTTTTCGTTGACAGATTTTGTCCAATACTGGTACAATACAAGTAAATAAATAAAGCTCGTATATATTTGAGGATATGGCTCAAAAGTTTCTACCAGGCGACCGTAAATCGCCCGACTACGAGTGAAAGTGCGCCTAGGGTTCCGCGTAGCGTTATAAGCTATGGACTGTGACCAAGTGGCGCAGGTGTTACTTGGTAACACTACACCGATGGGATAAAAACCCTGGCGGGGAAGTTTCGCTCTATAGTATCATGCGAAAATTCCCTGTCAGGGTTTTTTGGCGTTTTCGGATAAATTGTAGCGTTTGCGGTAACACTCCAACTACGTTGTGTAAAGGGGAGAAAAAGGAAATGTTGGAAAAACTATTTGAACTCAGTTCCCGTAAAACAGATGTCAAGACTGAGGTGATCGCAGGTATTACCACCTTCATGACCATGGCCTACATACTGTTTGTAAACCCTAGTATTTTGGGTGCAGCCGGTATGGATAAGAACGCCGTACTCTTAGCTACTGCAATTGGTGCCGGGTTAGTATCCATAATGATGGGGCTGTTTGTTAACTACCCGATTGCTTTGGCTCCTGGTATGGGTCTTAACGCTTTTTATGCTTTTTCGGTTGTTATTGGTATGGGGGTTTCCTGGCAGGTTGCGTTAGGCGCAGTCTTTATCTCTGGTCTTATTTTTATTTTACTTACTGTAACTAAAGTTCGCCAGCTGTTGGTTGAGGGTATGCCCCATTCATTAAAGCATGCTATAACAGTTGGTATTGGTTTGTTCATTACCATTATTGGTCTTAAGATTTCTGGCATTATGAGTATTCGTCTGTCCCTTATTCCGCCAACCCTTGAAAAGATTGTTGCTGCTAAAGGTAATGGTACACCGCTTTATTTTGAGAGTATGATTGAAATGGGTCAACTTGCTCACCCGGAAGTACTGCTTGCTGTATTTGGCCTGATACTTATTGCTGTTATGATGGCTCGGAATGTAAAAGGCTCTATCCTGATTGGCATTTTTACTACAACTATTGTTGGGATTATCATGGGCGTTGTTAAAATACCTGCCGGCTTTAGCCCTGTGGCCATGCCGGACTTTAGCAAGAATGCCTTTTTGGCGCTTGATATTATGGGTGCTTTGAATATGGGGCTGATGGCTATTGTATTTACCTTCACCTTTGTAGAATTGTTTGATACCATGGGTACACTGGTAGGCACGGCTTCCAAAGCTGGTATCATGGATAAAAAAGGTAAATTCCCCGGTATTGGCAAAGCCATGCTGGTAGATGCCACAGGTGTAAGCTTGGGCGCTATGCTGGGTACCAGCACTATTACTGCTTATGTTGAGAGCGCTGCTGGTGTTGGTGCAGGCGGCCGCACTGGGTTGACTGCTGTTGTTTGCGGTGCGCTCTTTCTCCTGGCACTGTTCTTCACACCGCTTGCCGGCCTTATCCCTGACGCTGCTACTGCTCCTGCGTTGATTATTGTCGGCGCATTAATGATCGAGTCTGTCCGTCATATTGACTTTGGCGATCTTACCGAAGGGTTACCTGCGTTCTTAACTATTGTTATGATGCCATTTACCTATAGTATCGCTAACGGGATTTCGGCCGGCCTTGTGATGTATCCACTGCTAAAACTGGTTACCGGCCGTGGCCGCGAAGTACACTGGATTGTCTACATTCTGGCTGTGCTAGTCGTGTTCCGGTTCGTATTCCTGGCTGAATAGCGGGGAAACTAAACCCAGATATTTTACAATAAAATATCTGGGTTTTATTACAGGATTAACTATTAGAACTTATAACTAATTACCGATATCAAGCGAAAGGATGATGAGATGAAAGTCGCAATTATCATGGGAAGTGATTCTGATTGGCCGGTTCTCGAACCAGCTGTTACCCAATTGACCGAGTTCGATATTAAGACAGAAGTATTAGTAGCATCGGCTCACCGCACGCCCGATAAAGTGCACAAGTTTGTGGCTGGGGCCCAAGAACGTGGTGTCCAGGTTATCATTGCCGCTGCGGGAGCAGCCGCTCACCTGCCGGGAGTGGTTGCCAGCTTTACAACCCTGCCGGTGATTGGCATTCCTGTTAATGCCACCCCGCTTGGCGGCATGGATGCTCTTTTGAGCATCGTCCAAATGCCTGCAGGCATTCCGGTAGCCACTATGGCGATTAACGGTGCAAAAAATGCGGCATTATTTGCTGCTCAAATACTAGCGGTGCATGATATCGAACTTGCAAATAAATTGACAGCCCATCGTCAGGCTATGGCGAATGAAGTAGAGAAAAAAGATGCCCGTCTGGCTGAAAAAATCACCGCTCAGAGATAGCTAATATTAACTCAATTTTATATATGGAATTTTAAGGAGGCAGAAATTTATGACTCAGAAACCTATGTATGAAGGAAAAGCAAAGCAAGTATTTGCCACAGAAAACCCGGATGAATTACTGGTGTATTTTAAGGATGATGCCACAGCATTTAACGGCGAAAAACGTGGTACTATCGGTAATAAAGGTGTATTTAACAACAAAATTTCGGTGTTTTTCTTTAATCTATTAGGCGAAAAAGGCATTCCGCACCATTTTGTCAAAATGCTCAGTGATCGTGAAATGCTGGTCAAAAAATTGGATATTCTGCCAGTAGAGGTTGTTGTCCGCAATATCGCTGCCGGTAGTCTGGCCAAACGCATCGGCTGGGAAGAAGGACGCAAACTGCCAACTACGGTCATTGAGCTTTATTACAAAGACGATGAGCTGGGCGATCCGCTCATCAATGACTATCACATAAAAGCGCTCGGTCTTGCTACACCTGAACAAGTTGAAACTATGGAAAAATATGCTTTGAAGATTAATGAAATCCTATCCGCCTTCTTAAAAGACAAGAAAATGGAACTGATCGACTTTAAACTTGAATTTGGTGTTCATAAAGGCGAAGTGCTTCTTGGTGACGAAATTTCGCCTGATACCTGCCGGTTCTGGGACAGCGAGACCGGACAGAAGCTGGATAAAGACCGTTTTCGCCGTGACTTAGGTAATGTTGAGGAAGCGTACCAAGAGGTACTGAAAAGACTGACAGGTGAGAATTCCTAATGCTTTACGATATACAAAGTGATAAATGGCGCGAAGAATGTGGTGTATTCGGCATTTTTGCCAGTCAGGAGAATGTAGCGCTGTCTACTTATTGGGGCTTATATGCACTGCAGCACCGGGGACAGGAAAGCGCGGGCATTGCTGTCACTGACGGCAATGTGATGGATGTTCAACGGGGCATGGGACTGGTCAACGAGGTGTTTCGGCATAATCTGCCTGATATGCCAGCCCGTATTGCTATTGGTCATGTTCGGTATTCGACAACCGGTTCAAGCCTCTTGCGGAATACGCAGCCACTGTTAGTCAATTATTCCGGAGGGCAAATAAGTTTAGCTCATAACGGCAACCTGACCAACGCTCATGAAATGCGCGAAGATCTGGAACAAAAAGGAAGCGTGTTTCAAACCTCTATCGATAGTGAAGTCATAGTTAATCTGATTGCTCGTTCCACTAAGCAAACAGTAGAAGAAAAAATCATTGACAGCCTGGCTAGTGTTCATGGCGCTTATTGCCTTGTTATCATGACAGAAACCAAGTTGATTGGCGTTCGCGACCCGCATGGATTTCGGCCGCTGTGCCTAGGGCGCTTGGGGGAAGGCTGGGTGCTGGCATCCGAATCCTGTGCCCTGGATACTGTGGGGGCAGAATTTGTTCGTGATATTGAGCCAGGTGAGATGGTAATTATTGACGACAGTGGTGTAGTGTCCCGGCGATTTGCTGAGACTGACCGCCGGGCCGGCTGTGTTTTTGAATATATATACTTTGCCCGTCCAGACAGCGTCATTGACGGCCAGAGCGTATACCAAGCCAGATTTAGTATGGGGCGTACGCTGGCCCGGGAGAGCGGGTTTAAAGCTGATATTGTTATTTCGGTACCTGACTCAGGGACTACCGCTGCTCTGGGTTACAGCCATGAATCAGGGATACCTTTTGCTGAAGGGCTCATGAAAAACCGCTACATCGGTCGTACCTTTATCCAACCAGAACAGAAAAAACGCGACATGGGCGTTCGAATTAAACTGAACGCTGTTGCCTCGGTGGTCAAAGGCAAGTCGATTGTCATGGTGGATGACTCCATTGTGCGCGGTACCACCAGCGGCAAAATTGTCCGTATGTTGAAGGATGCCGGTGCCACAGCTGTCCACATGTGTGTAAGCTCGCCACCCATCGGTTTCCCCTGTTACTACGGCATTGATACCTCAGCCCGTAAAGAGCTTATTGCTTCATATAAACAGGTGGAGGAGATCAGGCAGTTTATCGGAGCTGACTCACTCCATTACCTGTCGCTGGAAGGCCTGCATGCGTCAATTGGGCATGTCCCGCAAAAAACGTTGTGTAACGCTTGTTTTAACTGTGATTATCCGGCGCAAACACCGTGTGACGGCGATTGTGCGAATAACAAATTTCTGTTTGAGCCTAAAGTGAGTAAATGAATATAGCAGGAGGTCAAAAAATGACCGACAACCAAAAAACGAATGTTGAACTTACCTACCGCGATGCCGGGGTAGACATCGATGCTGGCAATAAAGCGGTTGAACTAATGAAACGTCATGTGCGGGCTACCTATCGCCCCGAAGTTCTGGGAGATATCGGTGGTTTTGGCGGCTTGTTTGCGCTTAATGCAGGTAAGTACCGCCAACCAGTACTGGTAAGCGGTACAGATGGAGTAGGCACAAAGCTGAAAATTGCCTTTATGGCTGACAAGCATGACACCATTGGTCAAGACGGCGTGGCTATGTGCGTCAATGATATCCTTGTGCAGGGGGCTGAGCCGCTCTTTTTCCTGGATTACCTGGCTGTTGGCAAATTGGAACCGGAAAAGGTTGCTTCCATTGTTAGTGGTGTAGCTATGGCTTGCCGTGAATCAGGGTGCGCGCTTATTGGCGGCGAAACTGCTGAAATGGCAGGTTTCTATCCAGACGGCGAATACGATATCGCTGGTTTTGCTGTAGGCGTTGTTGACCGGGATAAAATTATAACAGGCGAAAAGATTAGGCCTGGCGATGTGCTTATTGGCCTGCCCTCCAGCGGTATCCATTCTAACGGCTACTCACTTGTGCGCAAGATCTGTTTTGATGTAAAACAGCTTAGTGTTGATGCTCATATACCAGAGCTAGGCCGTACGCTGGGGGAAGAGTTGTTAGAACCGACCCGACTGTATCCCAAAACCTGTATGCCGCTTATTGAAAAGTTTGATATTCATGGCATGGTACACATTACCGGTGGCGGATTTTATGATAATATTCCGCGCGTATTGCCTGAAGGCTGCGGCGTAGCGGTAGATACTAGCGCCTGGCCTGAGCCGGCCATCTTTGGCCTTTTAAAGGAATGGGGCGGTGTCGCTAAAGCAGAGATGTATCGGACGTTTAACATGGGTATAGGCATGATTTTAATCGTTCCGGCTGAACAAGTGCCGACCATACAGGCTGATCTTGCCGCAAGGGATGAGAAATCGTATATAATCGGCAAGGTTGTAGCAGGCGAGTGTCAGGTCGAACTCAAGTAGGGGAGGGCTGTTGCATGAATAAAACGGTAATCGGTGTATTGGCATCAGGGCGCGGCAGCAATCTGCAGGCTATCATTGACGCCATTCAAGCAGGCAGGCTTGACGCCAAGATTGGCGTGGTTATCAGTGATAACCCAGATGCCAATGTGCTCAAACGCATGGCAGGGGCGGACATTCAGGCTCTGTGTATTGACCGGCGGCAGTTTGCCAGCCGCCAGCAATTTGAGGCTGCTATTGCCGAAGAGCTTAACCTTCGCCATGTTGAACTGGTCGTACTAGCCGGTTTTATGCGTATCTTAAGCCAGTATTTTATTGACCGGTTTGCCGGAAAAATCATGAACATTCACCCCTCGCTGCTCCCGGCCTTCCCCGGTGAAAACGCCCAGCAGCAAGCCTTGCATTATGGAGTGAAGGTTTCGGGCTGTACTGTCCACTTTGTCGACGAAGGTATGGATACTGGCCCGATTATTCTACAGGAAGCTGTACCGGTCTTAGAAGACGATACAGCTGAGACATTATCAGAACGAATTCTGCACGCCGAACATATTCTGTATCCCCGCGCTCTTGCTTTATACTGTGAAGGGCGACTGCATTCTGAAGGCCGGCGTGTGCGTATAATTGACAAAGAGTAGTGATAAGCGAGGGACATTGATGAAGATTAAACGCGCGCTCTTAAGTGTGTCGGACAAAACCGGCATTGTTGAGTTTGCTAATGCTTTGCATAGACTTGGTGTTGAAATTATTTCGACCGGCGGCACTATGAAAGCTATTAAAGATGCCGGCATACCTGTCACTTATGTCAGTGAAGTCACTGGGTTCCCTGAGATCATGGACGGCAGGGTTAAAACACTTAACCCCTATATTCATGGAGGTATACTGGCTATCCGTGATAACCCCAGCCACCAAGCGGCAATGGCTCAGCATAATATCACAGGCATTGACTTATTGGCTGTAAACCTGTATCCCTTCCGTCAGACTGTAGCTAAACCAGATGTGACTTTAGACGACGCTGTAGAAAACATTGATATTGGTGGTCCGGCTATGATTCGGGCAGCAGCTAAGAATTTCCACTATGTAACAGTTGTTGTGAATCCGGCACGGTACGGGGAAATCATTGCCCAACTGACCGCTGGCAGTGAAGTTGAATTCACAAGCCGCATGGCACTGGCGCAAGAAGCCTTCAGCCACACGGCTGGTTATGATGCATATATTTCCCGCTACTTAAGCGGGCAGCTTGGACAGGGGCTTTTCCCGGAAACGCTGCATTTGGTGTACGAAAAAGCCCAAGACCTGCGTTATGGGGAAAACCCGCATCAGGCTGCTGCTTTTTACCGTGAACAATATTACTCTGGGCCAGGTGTTGCCAATGCCAAGCAGCTTAATGGCAAAGAATTGTCGTTTAACAATATTGTTGATGTAGAAGCCGCCTATGCGCTTGCCGCTGAATTTGAGCAACCGGCAGCTGTCATTATCAAACATACTAACCCTTGTGGTACAGGGATTGGCGCTACTTTGGCCGAAGCCTATGAAAAAGCCTATCAGGCTGACCCGGTTTCAGCTTTTGGCGGCATTATCGGCGTAAACCGGGAAGTGGATACAGACACTGCGCAGCTCATCAGCGAGCTTTTTGTCGAAGCCGTCATTGCTCCGGCATTTAGCCAGCAAGCACTCGATATTTTGACAAAAAAGAAAAATATCCGTCTGCTGGCAGCCGCTCTGCCACAGCCTGACAGCACTCGTCTTGACGTTAAATCAGTGGCTGGCGGTGTGCTTTTGCAGCAGGCTGATATGACTACCGCCGTTAAAAATGATATGAAAGCAGTTACCAAACGCCAGCCGACAGCGGTAGAATGGGAACAGCTTCTATTTGCCTGGAAGGCTGTTAAACATGTTAAATCTAATGCCATTGTCATTGCAAATGACAATAAAACACTTGGCGTAGGCGCAGGTCAGATGAATCGTGTAGGGGCTGCCGGCATTGCGCTGGCGCAGGCCGGCGAACAGGCCAAAGGGGCAGTTTTAGCGTCAGATGCTTTTTTTCCATTCGCTGATACCGTTCAAGCTGCTGCCGAAGCTGGCATTACCGCTATTATTCAGCCGGGCGGTTCGGTAAATGATGAAGATTCTATTAAAACTGCTGATGAACATGGGATTGCTATGGTGTTCACCGGCATGCGGCATTTTAAACATTAAGCCGCTTTTGTAAAAAAAAATAGTAAAAAGGGTCAGGCAGCGCCTGACCCTTTTTACTATTTTTACATTATTCCAGTTCTACGACTACCTGGGCATTGGCTGTTAACATCACCAATCCGGCCGAGATAGGCGTAGTATCGGCCATCGCACTTTTGTAAAGGCGGCCGGCTATCTCGGGCGACTGCAGATTGATACCAGTTTCAGTTACTGTCTTAACCCTGACCACCCGCTTGTTTAACGCTGTGGCAACCGCGTCGGCTTTACTCATGGCATCACGGACGGCCTGAGCCAAAGCGGCATTTTTAACATCGGTTTCGTCCTGTTTACCAAACCGGATGTTATTGACTTGATTGGCACCGGCATTAAGGGCAGTATCGATAACCTGGCCTGCTTTTTCGGGTGAAGAAGTTACCGTAATGCTGTTGGTAATTTGATAGCCGATAATGCTGGGGGTGCGGCGGCCGCTGTCATCATTTTTATAGAGCGGTGTTACCGAATAGTGCGCCGTTTTTATGTATTCAGACTTAATTCCCAAGTCCTCCAACTGGCGGCGTACTTTTGCTGAGATATCGGCATTTTTTGCTTGCGCAGCGGCAACAGTTTCAGCTTCTGTCAGTGTACCCAGATTAATGTAGGCTATATCTGGCGCAACTTCCTCCTGGTGGCTACCGCTTACCTGGACTTCAGTGATATTAGGATTTTTCTCGGCAGCCAAAGTGGCTGGTAGCGCAGCTGTCATGATTAGCAGCGCCAAAGTTAAAATTTTGATTGATTTAAACATAGTAATCATCTCCCTTCGTATATATAAACGTTCGAAGGAAGAAAAGGTAACGCAATTAATATTGACCTGCTTTATCAAGAGCAGGTTTGATTCCAGTTTGGCCAGGCTGCCACCCGGCTGGTAACAGAAAACCGGTTAAATCAGTATATTGTAAGCCTTGCAAAATACGTAGCAGCTCAGGAACATCGCGCCCAACTTCATTAGGGTAAACAGTGGCGTGGCGAATTAAGCCCTCAGGGTCAATAATGAAGGTAGCCCGCTGAGATTTGCCTTGGTTAGTCATAATTCCGAACGCTGCTGCAATGGTATTGTTTTGATCAGCGATTAGCGGATATTGTACTTTTCGTGCGCTAGGCGAGATATCACAAAAAATCTTATGAGTAAGAACAGTATCCGAACTAATAGCGACAACAGCGGTATTGAGGGTAATAATAGACTGGTAGTGGTCGGCAACTGCCGCCAACTCTGTCGGTCAGACAAAGCTAAAGTCTGACATGTAGAAGAATAAGATAAGCCATTGCCCGTGAAATGCGTTTAGTGACGCAGTTGTTTGGGTAGCATTGTGATAGGCTGGAGCGTTAAAATCAGGAGCTGCAGCCATAAGGGTAAAGCAATTGTTCACAGGTTTTCCCCGCACCTTTTTTAACAATAGTATCCCCCAGGCTGTAATGGTAATACTTGAAGTAATACAAAAAAGATACAATGGAGGAAGAAGCGTGGAACGCCTTTTAGCTGACCGCTGGCAGGCTCTTACTGCTAAGTTAGGGGCTAATGCCCCGTCATCGGAAAAAGTATTTCAAATGTTACTAGACAGTTATAGACAATATTTCCGTCATTACCACGGATGTAGTCATCTTGTCGAATGTTTTATGTATCTGGATGAAATCGAACAGGAACTGGCTCATCCTGAACTGGTAGAGTATGCGCTATGGTTTCATGATATTGTCTGTGTGCCTAGTGCCAAAAGTAATGAAACACTGAGCGCTGCCGCTGCAGCGTATACTGCTGCCCAGCTTGGGCTGTCAACTGAATTTAGTCGTCAGGCTGTCAGGCTGATCTTATTGACAAGTCACACGGAAGCTGGCGGTAGCCGGGACGGGGCTTATCTGACAGATATTGATTTGGTGGTCTTGGGGCGGGATTGGAATGGTTTCATGGATTACGAGCGCCAGATAAGGGCTGAGTACAATCATTTAGCTGAATCAGACTACCGCCAGGGACGGCAACAGGTTATCGAGCAATTTCTGCAACGGAACTCAATATTCCAAACTAAATGTTTCCGGGAAAAGTACGAACAGGCTGCCAAACGTAATCTATTGGAGCTCAAAGAACTGCTGATAAACCAATAACCGATAGCTGCGCCATCACCGCGCGGTTCTCCTCAAATACTGTCAAATTAAATAATTGGAGTAACTGCCCGCCGCTCATGACTGCCGGTATTATTATTTGCCAGGACATGTAATGCTTTGCTTAGGCGTTTAATGCCTTCAAGCAGGCGTTCTTCGGGATGGGTAGTAAAGCACAGCCTGAGCTCGCGGGAGCCAGAGTCGTCAGCATAGAAGGCTTCTCCAGGAACAAAGGACACCCCTGTTTTGCCTGCTTCATGCAATAACTGCCGGGTCAGGATACCTTCGTTTAGAGTGCACCAGAAATAAAATCCGCCTGACGGCAAGGCAAAGGTCAGATACGGACTGCAATAGCGTTTGAGGGCGCCGGCTACAGAGTCGCGGCGCTTTTTGTATTCAGTGCGGACAAAGGCTAGGTGGCCATCAAGTAAGTCTTCAGACAGATAATCAAAGAGCAGTTTCTGAGACAGATTGCTGCTGTGAAGGTCAATGTATTGTTTTTCAAGTGCAAACCGGTTAATTACTGTTTCTGGTGCAATAACCCAGCCTGTGCGCAGTCCGGGGAAGAGAATTTTGGAAAAAGTACCAAGCGCGATGACGCCGCCGTACGGATCAAGCGCTTTGAGTGAATGGGGAGGCTGCTCGCCGTAGTACAATTCTCCGTAGGGGTCATCTTCCACAATCACCAGGCGATGTTTGGCAGCGAGCTGTAAGAGTTTATGCCGCTCTTCAATAGGCATAACCCGGCCATTAGGATTTTGAAATGTCGGCATAATATAAAGAAGTTTAGGGCGGTAGCGGATGAGGTAATCTTCCAGAAGATCAAGGGGCAAACTGCCTAAAGCCGGCAGGCTAAGCAGCCGGGCATTGGCTGCGCTGAATACTTGGATGGCTCCAAGATAGGTGGGGGACTCAACAATAACATAATCACCGGGTTCCAGAAACGCTTTTGTGATTAAATACAGCCCTTGCTGGGAGCCGCTTACAATCATTGTATTTTCCGGTGTAATATTATAGCCTTTTTTTATCAGCCTCGCAGCCAAAGCACGGCGAAGCGGCAGATAGCCTTCTGTTGGGATATGCCCTAAGTCGGAGCCGTTGAGATGGGAAGACTGTTGGCTAAACAGCCTGTGAAAGTGCTTGAGCGGATAAAGTGCGGGGTCAGGCATACCCGCAGCCAAGGAGATAATGTCCTCTGCAGCGGCAGATGCAATCAGTTCACGTAAAATTGACGATAGTTGTATATTGGGACTAGGGGTAAATAGCTGTGACCAGGGGACGGCAGGGGTTGGCTGCAGGGATGGCGTTAAATCAGCCACATAGGTACCACTGCCGACTTTGGTAATGATGAGTCCCTGTTCCTCCAACTGCCGGTAAGCGTTAATTGCTGTTGTGCGGCTTACCCCCAAAAGGGCGGCCAGTTCACGTTCCGGCGGCAGTTTAATTCCGGCAGGCAATGCGTTATTCTTGATATTTTCGGCTAGTACTCTGGCAATTTGACTATATAGCGGTAGTGCTGACTTCGGCGTAAGTAAGACTTTATCAACGATTTTGGATATATCCATTTCTAAAAATCTCCCTAAATATCCAATTATATTATTTAATTTAACAATTGGATATTTACAATGTTTTTCCTGCAAAGTAATATGAAATAAATTACTAAAGGCGGTGAGGTTTATGAAAGATTATGTACAAGGGGTGCGTGACAGTCTACCTGTTATGCTGGGGGTCGTACCCTTTGGCATTACCTGTGGTGTGATGGGACTAACGGCCGGGCTGACGCCTGTAGAAACGGTGCTTATGTCGCTGCTGGTATTTGCCGGGGCGGCACAATTTATCGGTATAACTATGCTGGGAGCCGGGATTACCGGTTGGGGTCTTATTGTATTTACTACGCTATTAATTAATCTTCGCCACTTGCTGATGGGGGTATCACTGGCGCCGCACCTTCTGAAGCTGCCGCTCGCCAGGCAACTGCTACTGACCTTTTCTCTGACTGACGAGTCCTATGCTGTTACAATGAACCGGACGGCCAAAGAAGGGTATAGTGCTAACTATCAGATGGGGAGCAGCTGGGCCTTTTACTTTATCTGGGCCGCGTCCACGACCATAGGTGTGCTGGTGGGCAGCTATATACCTGACCCACTGGCCTGGGGCCTTGATTTTGCTATGCCAGCTACTTTTCTAGCAATGCTGATGCCGCGGCTGACGAATCATGTCAGTGTTGCTGTATGCCTCGTTGCTGCCGTAACAGCAGTGGTAGGAGCAGCATATTTGCCGGGGAAATGGTATATAATAGCCGCCTGTTTGGCTGCAAGCATAACAGGCGGCTTATTGGAAAAGGAGGATAATCATGCGGTTTGAAATGATGCTGATCATTGTCGGAATGGCGGCAGTAACTTTTTTTACAAGGTTTGGTGCAGTGGCATTATTAAAGAAAACTGGTTTGCCAACCTGGTTTGAGCGCTGGCTCAAACATCTTCCCACCGCTGTTTTGACAGCGCTTATTGTGCCGTCGTTGATTTTGCCACAGGGGCGGGTTGATTTTTCTCTGAACAATCATTATCTCCTGGCTGGGATACTGGCTGCTGTTGTGGCTTATACATTCCGGAACGCCATACTTACTATGGGGCTGGGTTTAATGGCTATACTGTCGCTTAGGTGGCTTGGAATATAGCGACTTGATTGCGGCCTGAATTTTTAGCTTGGAGCAGCGCCTCTTCAACTTGAGCGATAAGCTGCTGAACTGACAAGGAACCGCCGGTATAGGTTCTAACACCAATGCTGACAGTAAGTTTGCCACCAGGTTGGTGTTCTTCATCCGGGAAAGGATAATTTTCGATGCTGGCACGCAGCCGGTCAGCAGTGACCACCGCTCGAGTTTCGTCAACGTCAGGCAGGATGATGATAAATTCTTCGCCGCCAAACCGCCCTGCCAAGTCGTTGTTGCGAATATGGTTTTTTAACAGCGTAGATATTGTGACAATCACTTCATCGCCCAGGGTGTAGCCGGAATGGTCGTTATATTGCTTAAAATGGTCAATGTCCAGCATAAGCACGCTCAGCGAGCCGCCATAGGATACCTTTGATATTTCCTCCTTCAGGAATTTTATCGATTGGCTGGCATTAGACAGGCCGGTTTTGCAATCAATGAGGGATGCCTGATCAAGCATGTTTTGGACGTGGGCAAGTTCGTCAGCCTTTTTTTTCAACTTGATAGCCATAATATCCAAATCTTTTTTGTTTTCACTAATAATACCGACCGGAAGACGGTATAGCAGGGTGTTTGTCAATAGTCCCAGCCCGAAAAAGATGCCAACCAAGAGTATTGTAGACATAATAACATTGGCGGCTGTTACCGTTATCTCAACATAGCCGTATGTTGTGCCGTGAAAAGTGATATCTACACGCTGGGTAACATCAAATAGCGACGGTGAAGGTGTTGTGGCTGAACTTTCACTGTTTGACCAGTTGGTGGTTATTTTAAGATGTTGTATATCAGGTTTTTGCTGATATACAGAGACCAAGCTGTTAAGCAGTGGTAATTTCTGCTGATGATCATCCGGATTGCTGAGGATAATTTCTTGTGCTTCACGGGCAATTTGCTGAGCAAGTGCCGCTGTTTCGGCCTGTTTGGTTTTCCAGGCCCAACCGAGATACGTTAGGGGGGTACAGAAAGAGATTAAAAGGCCGGTAATTAAGGCTAAGACAAACATACGGGTTGCCAGTGGTCTAACGATTTCTTTACCTTTGGGCATCACATACCTCCGTACAGGAACTTGACTTCTTGTTACTATACTATATGCTTAGTAAAATCAAGTTGACACTTTTAATAATATGTAAATAAAACTGGTAGTAGCCAATGATTAGCCTGAAGCATAGAATATGGTGTACGAAATCTTTTGGAGGTGCGACAGGCTATGCCTATCAATGAAGAAGACCGTAAACATAAACATCACCACAATAAGCCCCGGCCCAGTATGTTACATGTTCATACTTATCTTACTGAAGTCGATGTAGCTGATGATCATCAGCATGTTATTTTAGGTGTCAGCGGCCCAGCGCAGGAAAAGGGAAGATCCCATGTTCACCGGATCCATGGCCGGACTTCATTTATTGTTGAAGAAGGGGAATGCGGCCACTGGCATACCGAAGATGTCATGACCGGACCGGCCATTGAAATGCCGTGCTGTAACCATGTCCACTATTTCCAAGGTATGACAAGTGAGGATGACAATCATTGCCACAGCTTTGCCGGTGCTACCGGTCTTGGACCATCTGACTGCCCGGATTCAGAAGAAGAAGATTACTGCGAAGAGGAAGAAGAAGATTACTGTGAAGAGGAAGAAGATATGGATGAGTGTGAAGAGGAAGAAGATATGGATGAGTGTGAAATGCCTATGAAAACCATGCCTAAGTATAAATATAAATACGGCAAGCGGCCAGAAGAAAAATAACGCATAAAAAAGAAGCAGCCGCCAGCAATTACGCTGGCGGTCGCTTCTTTTTTTGAGGATAAAACAAGGCGCTTTTGTTATTTATCCGTACAACTACGAATCAAAAACGAAAGAGCTTTGTAGCGGTGTTTTACTTTAAGGCAAGTGCAGTGTTAGGTTGGGTACGTTGGCTGATATGATAGGGCAATGTGAGGAAAAACCATATTGGTGAAGTAAATATCAGCAACATTAGAAAAACCATAAACAGCGGGCAGACAATTGCCAATGTCAGGTAAAACGCCATATTCTTAAACACAAGCTCACCCCCCTCCTTTGTATAATGTAAGCTGAGTGGAAAGGTATAATAGAACCTGTAAGTTAAGTATACACCATTATAATTGTGAAATAAAGTACTATACATAGAAAAAAGTTAAATTTTTCACAGATTTTTTAAAGATTTGTATACATCTCCCATTTTTACAGATTTATCTTTCCATTTGGCAATATTTGTGATAAAATTTGTGCCTGAACAAATCATATAAATTGGGGGAAGCTATAGAAGCCAAAATAAGTAAGGGGGATTAAATAAATGGAGTTATGGTATACAGAATATCAAACTAAAAATCTGGGTCTTACCGCTCGGATAAAGGAAACACTATATGCCGGACAGTCGGAATTTCAGCAAGTCGCAGTAGTGGATTCTCATGAATTTGGGCGGATGCTGGTGTTAGATGGCGTATTCCAGACCTCGATTTTTGATGAGTTTATTTATCATGAGATGATTGCCCATGTACCGCTGTTTACGCATCCTAATCCTAAAACCGTCCTGGTTATTGGCGGCGGAGATGGCGGGACTATCCGCGAGGTCGTTAAACATCAATCGGTTGAAGTGGCGGAGATGGTGGAAATTGATGGCATGGTCGTTGATGTCAGCAAAAAATATCTGCCGGAAATTAGTGTGGCTTTAAATGAAAACCATCCTAAGCTACGTCTTAAAATTGGTGATGGCATTAAACATATGCAAGAAGTAGAGAACAAATATGATGTCATCATTGTAGACTGCTCTGATCCCATCGGCCCAGGGGAAGGTTTATTTACTCACGCGTTTTATCAAGACGTGCACAAAGCACTCAAGCCAGATGGCTTGTTTGTACAACAGACTGAATCACCGTTTTTTCATCAGGACCTGATAAAACGGCTTAAGACTGACATTGCGTCCCTGTTCCCAATCACTCGTCTGTATTTGGCTAACATTCCGCTGTACCCGAGCGGGTTACACTGCTTCACCATCGGCTCTAAGCAATACGACCCAATTAATGCCGATGTGGCCCGGATTCCTGAAAACTTAGGTACACGGTATCATAACCGTGAGATTCAAAAAAGTTGTTTTGCACTGCCGAATTTTGTGCAAGAACTACTGAAATAGGATATTAAAGCGGAGAAAAAAGCGAGATTGATCCACATAACGTGGCAATCTCGCTTTTGCTCTAATTACATCAGATTTTCCGGATTTAAACCCTCAAGCTCAGGGAGTATGAATCGACCATCCTTACGGATTAGCTTATCATCAAACCGGATTTCGCCGCCGCCGTATTCCGGATTCTGAATGCAGACTAAATCCCAATGAATCGCCGATTTGTTACCATTAAAGGCGACATCATAAGCGTTGCCAGGGGTGAAGTGGAAACTGCCTTTGATTTTTTCATCAAATAAGGTATCTTTCATGGGCTTTTCAATATAAGGATTGACACCTAAGGCGAATTCGCCTATGTAACGGGCACCTTCGTCAGTATCGAATATCTTGTTAATCTTTTCGATGTCATTCGCTGTGGCTTTGACAATTTTCCCATCTTTAAATTCAAGGCGAATGTTCTCATAAGTAAATCCTTGGTATACTGCCGGCGTGTTATAAGTAAGGACACCATTAACTGAATCTCTGACAGGTGCGGTATATACTTCACCGTCAGGTATATTTCGGAGACCGGAGCATTTTACTGCCGGAATGCCTTTTATTGAAAATGTTAGGTCAGTGTTAGGCCCGGTAATCTTCACTTTGTCGGTTTTTTCCATAAGCGCGACTAAGGGATCCATCGCTTTGGCCATTTTGCCATAATCCAGGTTGCACACATTAAAGTAGAAGTCTTCAAATGCTTCGGTGCTGGTACTCGCCGACTGCGCCATAGAGGCGTTAGGCCAGCGTAGAATACACCATTTGGTTTTTGGGACGCGCACGTCAAGATGCACTGGTTTTACCCAGTCCTGCTGATAGCGTTGCAGCTGTGAGGACGGGACGTCGGCCATCTCGGTGATATTGTAACTGGCTCTGATGGCAATATAGGCATTCATCTCTTTCATGCGGGCCTCTTCCCAGGAAGCAGCCAGTTTAAGTTGCTCGCTTGAGGCGCTCATCAGCAGGGCCCGCTGCAATTGGCTGTTCTTGAGTTCGAGAAAGGGTATGCCGCCAACTGCGTAAGCTTCATCTACAAGCGCTTTGGCCAACGGCAGGGCATCATCAAACATTTCGATTAATATTTTTTCACCACGCGCAAGGCTGGTTGAATAACCAATTAGGTTTTTGGCGAGAGTTTTTATTCTTGGGTCCAAGGGTATACCTCCTTAAATGATTTTTTGGTCTAATATCAGTATTTGATGTTTTAACAAAAATATCCTTTCATTTAACGGTATTAACGGTAAAATACAGGGTACTAATTGACAATAAAAATATGGACGGCTACTTGCAATTTTAGTTTACCTAGTATATAATTCATTATGTTATAATATTCCTCGATAGCTCAGTTGGTAGAGCAATCGGCTGTTAACCGATCGGTCGTAGGTTCGAGTCCTACTCGAGGAGCCATCTGGCCCGTTGGTCAAGCGGTTAAGACACCGCCCTTTCACGGCGGTATCAAGGGTTCGATTCCCTTACGGGTCACCA
>NZ_DATMYD010000068.1:0-32554 GCF_035561155.1 Sporomusa sp.
GGATCGCGGCACTGGTATCCTTTTATTTGCGTACTTGTACTCGATTTTGCCCACAACCGACTTTTTGCCCCAAACGGCTCTGCACCGGGATGGTATTACTGCTTAAAACATGGCATTCTTCAGTGGTTTCGAACCGTCCCCATGAGTCAGACTCACGGGGACGGTTCTCTTGAGTCTATCGATTTAACACTTCCTGAACCCTGCCAACAACTCCGTCTGTTAGCCGGACTTTGATGCCGCGGTGATGCACGGCGCTGCTTGTCAGAATGTCTTTTACTATTCCTTCAGTTAGCTGACCTGTCCGTTGATGAGGTTTTTGAACAATCTTTACTCTAGCGCCTGGTGTAATATTTTTTCGCTGTGTACCGTCCATAATATACTCCTATCCTGCCTATCGCTCATTTCAATGCAGCACAGGCACTTTCTATTACTATCAACTGCTGTTGGGGGAACAGTTCACTGAATTAGTATGAATCTCAGTTCCCTTTCCATATATTATTGTAATTGTTTTTTAATTATCCGTCTATTTATTCCACCCCTTGCACATGTTACTATAGATTTAGGGCCCTGGCCAGGCAATATTTGTTAGTAAGGGGAGATCTGAGTGAAACGTTACCTAACGATAATCTTTTTAACCATCATTTTCTGTTTTAACTCTCTTGGCTCCGGGCAGGCCAGCAGCAGCATAATTCGCGACGATTTGAATAAGTTTTTTACAGGTTATGAAGGAACATTCGTTTTATATGACGAAGATTCCGATCGATATACGATTTATAACGAGCAGCAAAGCGGTGTCAGACTTAGTCCCTGTTCTACTTTTAAGATATTCAATTCGCTCATCGGTCTTGAGAGCGGCGTCCTCGACAAAGAAGATGTATTTACTCTGATCAAATGGAATGGTCAACAATACCCTTTTCCGGCCTGGAACCGTGACCATACCCTGTCATCTGCTATTGCCAATTCTGTTGTCTGGTACTATCAAGAAGTAGCCAGAAGAGTCGGCAATGATCGTATGGAGGAGTACATCAATAAGCTTCAATATGGCAATCAGGATATCAGTGGCGGTATTGACCAGTTTTGGCTAAGGTCAAGTTTAAAGATATCTGCCCGGGAACAAGTTGAATTACTAAAACAGCTTTATAATGATAAGCTGCCGTTTGCACCAGACAACATGGCTGTGGTTCGAAAGATTATTGTTCTATCTACAAGCAATGACCTGGTTCTCTCAGGTAAAACAGGTTCAGCCTATCAGGATGGTCAGTATAGTTTAGGCTGGTTTGTTGGCTGTGTTGAAAAAAATGGTCATAAGTATTTCTTCGCGACTAATATTCTAAATGGTCAAGACGCTCATGGCGGCAAGGCCAGGGAAATATCAAAGTTGATCCTAAAAGAACTGGATCTGCTTTGATGGAAAAGTCACCGTTTCACACGGTGACTTTTCCTGCTTATATATTCTTCATTAAGAATCTGCGCCAGGGGTTTAGCGATTCTTTAATGTGTCCTATATAGAGAGGAGTAGCTATGGCTAATTATCTTGTATTAGAAAAGGGATTTCCTTATGAGCCTGGGTATAAGATAGGGCTTAATCATGAGCAAGTTGTACTAGGCCGCGCCGGTCACACCGAGAAGCCTGATATTAGCTTTGAAAACAAGTTCATATCTCGCAAACACTGCTTACTCCAAATCAACGAAAATGAAACCGTTTTGACTGATTTACACAGCAAACATGGTACGCTGGTTAATAAACAACCAGTTACTCCCGGCATGCCAATTGCGCTTAAGCATAATGATAAAATTATTCTCGCTCAGGGCGCTGTTGTGCTGCGCTATATTAGTCCGGAAAACCCTGACGATGCAACACTGGAGCTTAGCAATACAAATTATCATTCAGCCCTGTCTTTACCAGACACAGGAAAGCTAAAACTAGATATCCAGAAAAGGCAGTGTTTTGTCAACAGCAACAGAATTGCCCTTTCTCCAAAAGAATGGCAACTACTGCTACTACTATATTCGAATTTTAACCAGACTGTCCATTATGATCATATCAGAACTAACGTATGGCCAGAGCGGATACTTACGGCCAATGAAGTTCCTAATGTCGGTCTTGATGAAATAAATCTGCTAATATACCGTTTGCGCCAAAAGCTTGGCAGCCAAGGCAACCTAATTAAAAATAGCAGAGGCGTAGGCTGTCTTTTAGAATTGTAAGCAATAGTTAAGCTATTGTAAAACCAGCAACAAGCACTTCCTTTGCTTTGCGGCTCATGCATTTTATTGCACATTCCCGTTTCCGGGCCTGGCTTTCATTGGGCTGAAGTTCATAGTAGATCAAGGCAACAGGCAGACGACTGCGGGTATACCGGGCGCCATTGCCTGAGTTATGCGCTGCCACCCTTGTTTCAAGATTGGTTGTCCAGCCTGTGTAGAAAGTGCCGTCAGCACATTGAACAATATACGTATATGCCATAAATATTCAATAATCCTTACTGCGACTGCCGCAAAAATTCATAAAGCGTTTTTTCACCAATATATAGCTGCTCGACAACGCCATAGCCATCTTTGATACGGACGGCCGCAACCCCTGTTTTGCCAGCGCTCTTCCGATAGGCGTCTTCGGCAGCAGGTGCCAGGTCTTCAGGTAGATAATACCGTGTAAACGGCAAGATCACATGTGCGGTATTTTGACTATTGGCATATGCCCTAACTTTTACATAGGAGCCTTTTTCCGGACGGTTGACGCTAACCCCGCTGATGTACGCTTTACCCTCTGCGTTCTCATCAATAATGGCATATACCATCTGTCCCATTATCAAGTTGTCATGATCGATAATCGGGCCGGCGTTTTCCTTAAATCTAAGGTCAACATAGCGCCCCTTGAAAGCATCATACGGGTCCACCGGAGCTGTTTGCCAGTAAAACTGGCGTCCGGTCTGCAGAACGTTTTCCCATCGCCAGGCCATGTACAGCGGTACAGCTGCCTGAAGCAAGGCAACACCGATAAATAAACTAAGCAGCAGTTTCTTACTTTTCATTTTGCCACCCCGCTTTGCGGCGAACTAAAACCACATTGGCAACAAGAAAACCGATGCCAATTAAGACAAATATCACTCCGCGCACGACAAAACTTAAATCAATATCAAAAAAACGGGCAACAATCAGCGCTGTCATCATGATCATACCAAGATTTACAATGCCAAGGCGGTGTTCCCGCACCCCTTTAGAGATAATACTGATGCTCAGCCCCAGCATATAACCGTTCAAAATAATTGCAGCTCCTAAACCACTTCTATCATAAAACTGGACTAGATACGCCAGTCCAACGACACAGGGTATCAAAGAGAACTTCCTGGATTCCCTGTCTGTTCTCTTGACCAGCATAAGATTACCGCCAATCACCATGACCAAGAGTACAGAGGCTATTAAATAGGATACCGGCGGCACCGAGTTCCAGCCTGAGGCTACATGCCGCCAGACGTCATTGAAGGTCAGGATAAAAGTTAAACCGATACTCCCGGCCAGACCTATTGCTTTAAACGGCATGCACCAGCCGTGGTCCGGACTGGTAAACCATAGCTCTCCGGCCAGATACGTTAGGCCAAATAACGCGCTATAAATGAGCAGCCCCAGCCGGTCCAGATAGCCTGAAAAAGCTGCTGCAAAACAAAAATAGAAACAGATCGTCAAGACCCACGACAAAATAACGGTCGTATTAGCATAGCGGCTGTTTTTTAGCAGCCCCCAATAATATGGCATAGCTACACCGAGTAATGCCCAGATGAGCTGCTTGCCTATACCAAAATGACCCCCTGTCCAGAAAGTTATTCCGACAGTATACAATATTGCTACACTGACCGCATTCATTAAGTATATCAAAGGCAGCGACAGCAGCATCCAGGTAAGCAGAAAGGCATCAGTGTCTTCCACCAAATGGTAGGTCTGCCCGACTAACGCCATCGCTGCGCCAACCATCAGCATCAGCAAGGTAGCTGCCCCTTCACGCCATGCTATACTGTCCCGTTTGAACCAGAGCACGCCTCCGGCAATTACCTGGGCTGCTACAAGCAGGCTAATTGAAATTGCCAGGCGGTTTATCTTGGTCAACTGAGCCCAGTTATGAGCCAAAATCAGGATAATGCCAAGCCCTACCAATAGAGCGCCAATAACGCCGAAGATAACGAGGAACGTCCTGGTCCCGGTGTTGTCAGTAACAGGGCCATAGTGATTTTTTATCCGTTCAGCGCTTTCAGCCGTAATGATTCCCTTAGCCACAAGTTCCGGCAACTGTTGGTATAGCCATTCCACCGCTTTTTTGTTCATAAGAAACTCTCCCGCTAAAAACGTTCATGAATCTGGTCTCTTACTCTAGCAATATAATATTCCTAGCTTACCCCTTTAATTCCCTGCAGCGTCGAAATGCTTGCATAACACCGCTTTAATTGCGGCATAGCTCACAGCATCAGGCAAGACGTCTTTAAGCGGCTTTAACTGTTTGCAACCAATCTCTTTTATCTTTACAATAATTAATTCTTCATACTGGACAGGGATAAGCCTATCCCAATCAACAATATGCCCTTCCTGGGCGCACCGAACCAGATGGTTTTGCACAGTGTTAATTGTCAAATCCCTTAATTGGGCAATCTCGGCCAAATCAGTCCCCTGCCGGTACATATCAAGTGTAACTACATGACTGGGTTCCGCCTCAGCTTTACTGCTGCTCTTTTTGCCGGCCGCCTTCGCCTTTTTTGCCGGCTCATGGTCGATTGCTGCAGTTGTACTGCCAGCGACAGCGATATTCTCTGCTAGATATTTGGTTATAACCGCTAAGAATTCTCCGCCATATTTCTGCAGTTTTAGCTCGCCGACACCCTTGACTTGCCGCATGGCAGTAAGATCTGCCGGGCGGTGCTGGCTCATTTCCCGTAAGGTTGTATCGGCAAACACGACAAACGGCGGTACACCTTCCCGCTCAGAAATCCGCTTACGACACACGCGCAGCAGCTCAAATAAGGTATCATCAGCAACCGGCTGGCGTTCAGTAAATACCTTTTGCCATACTTGAGCTTCACTTCTAAGTACAGTCATTGCCTCAGGCTCTAGCTTTACCACTGGATACTCACTTTCGGTCAAGCGCAGATACCCTGTGGCTACCAGCCGCTGCACTAATGTCTTAATATCCTGCAGCGTGCGTTCGGCCATCAACCCATAGGTCGGCAACCGGTCAAAGCCCAGTTGCTGGACTTTTTTATTTTTAGAGCCTTTAAGCACATCAGCAATCACAGAAATGCCAAAACGCTCTTTCATACGGTAAACGCAGGAAAAGACTTTTTGGGCATCTACTGTAATATCCACCTGTTCACCGTCAGCAGTGCAGTTGCCGCAATGACCGCAGCCTGAGCCTACTGCCGGTTCGCCAAAATAGCTCAATATATATTGCCGCAGACAGTCAGGGGTATGACAGTAATCCACCATCTCCTGCAGTTTCTTAAGTTCATGCTGTTTGCGCTCAGGATGTTCTACCGACTTATCAATCAAAAATCGTTGTAAGAGCGGGTCCTGCGGCCCGAACAGCAGGATACATTCACCCGGTTCGCCATCCCGCCCGCTGCGCCCAGCCTCTTGATAATACGATTCCATATTTTTCGGCATGTTATAGTGCACAACATAGCGTACATTGGATTTGTCGATACCCATGCCAAAAGCATTTGTCGCCACCATAACCCGGATATCGTCATAGAGGAATCGCTCCTGCTGAGACATGCGTTCATCATCACTTAACCCGGCATGATACCGGCCGGCGGCATAGCCTTTTTTACGCAGCAGCTCATATAAACCATCAACCTCTTTGCGGGTTGCCGCATAGATAATACCTGATTGGTTGGTATTTGCCTTAATATATTGCAGAACAAACTGCTGCTTGTTCTCGCCGCGCATGACTGTAAAGGACAAATTAGGCCGGTCAAACCCTGTTATATGGACCTGTGGCCAATGCAACGCCAGTAAGCTCGAAATATCGGTCTTAACCTCGGGTGTTGCCGTGGCTGTAAATGCACCAATGACTGGACGATTGGGTAAATTCGCAATAAATGTGCTAACGTTCCGGTAGCTTGGTCGGAAATCATGGCCCCATTGTGAAACACAGTGGGCTTCGTCAATCGCCAGCATACTGATGTTAAGTTCACCTACTGCCGTTTGAAACCAGTCGGCAGTCAGTCGTTCAGGAGCTACATATACCAGCTTATACCGGCCGGCACGCATATGCTGCAGCCGCCTCCCAGCCTCTGAGCCTGTCAGTGAGCTGTTGATAAAGGTAGCCGGTATCCCCTGTTCGGTTAGCGCATCCACTTGGTCTTTCATAAGCGAGATAAGCGGTGAAACCACGACCGTAATACCTGGCAATAGCATCGCCGGGATTTGAAAGCACAGTGATTTTCCCGCCCCGGTGGGCATAATAGCTACAGTGTCCTTACCATTAAGCAAACTGGCAATAACTTTAGCCTGTCCTGGCCGGAATTCGTCATAACCGTAATATTTTTTTAGCACTTTGCGCGCCATTTCTAGCATATGTTCTTGTCTCCCATTTATAAATTAGCTCCAGCTCCCCCAAATTTCAGGGCAATAGCCAACTGTAGCTTTGGCGCCGTTCCGTACTACCGGGGTCTTTAACAGCAGCGGATGAGTAAGCAGCATCTCTTCCACATTATGTACCAGATACTTCAGATTGCGTTTTTCATATTCTTTGCCGGTTTTATCAATAAGGCTCTCCAGCCCGCCGACTGACACCCTCACTTTATCCAGTTCACCCTTGCTTAAGCCGCGCACTGTTAGATCAATAAACTGAAAAGCTATTTTTCGCTCCTTGAAATAACGCTCAGCTTTTCTGGTATCCTGGCATTTTTTTATACCAAATATCTGTATGTTCATAGCGCGCTCTACTGACTCCTTTATCTTATCTGTTATTGAATTCTTCCACAAGTTCATTAAGATATGTCCAGCGGTTGAGCAGTTCGTCAAGCCGTCCTTCCAACTGCTGCTGCCTGCCGGTAAGCTCTTGCAGCAATTCAAAGTTACTGCCGGCGGTATTAAGACCTTCGGCCACCTGGGCTAGTTCTTGCTCAACCCCGGCAATTATCGCTTCTATCTGTTCGTACTCCCGCTGCTCTTTAAAAGACAGTTTATTGGGACGTTCTTTGGGCTTGTCCGCAGCAACCGGTCTCTTATCTGCAACACTTTTGGCCTTTTCAGCGGCGTCTGATTCAACTACACTGATTTTATCCTGATAGTCCGAATAATTCCCAGTATACTGTGTAATCTTGCCCTTGCCTTCAAAGGCAAATACTTTATCAACAATTCGGTCAAGAAAATACCTGTCATGAGACACCACAATGACAGCACCAGGAAAGTCGTCAAGATAATCTTCCAGAATGGTTAAGGTCTGGATATCCAGGTCATTGGTGGGCTCATCCAGGAGCAGGACATTAGGCGCACTCATCAACACCCGGAGCAGATACAGGCGGCGTTTTTCCCCGCCTGATAACTTAGCAATAGGTGTCCATTGGAGATTCGGCGAAAACAGGAAACGTTCTAAGAGTTGCGCTGCGCTGATCGTACCACCATCTGCCGTAGGCAAAAAGTGAGCTTCTTCTCTAATATATTCAATAACCCGTAGATCTTGGTTCATTTCGCTGCTTTCCTGAGAAAAATAGCCGATTTTTACGGTCTGGCCAACTTCCACTTTGCCGTTGTCAGGAGTCAGTGCCCCGGCAATCATATTGAGTAATGTGGATTTGCCGCTACCGTTAGGCCCAACTATCCCTACCCTGTCATCCTTGAGGATAATATAGTTAAAGTCATTGATTAGGATGTTGCCGCCAAAGGCATGGCTGATATGCTCTAGCTCGACAGTCTTGCGGCCCAGCCGGCTGGCGCCGACAGTTATCTCCAATTGGCCATTACCGGCTTCCGGGGTCTGGGCGCTGAGCTCTTCGAATCTTTCGATTCTGGCCTTTTGTTTGGTGCTGCGCGCCTGTGCCCCGCGTCTGATCCAGGCCAGCTCATTTCTTAATATATTTTGACGTTTGCGTTCACTGGCTTCCAATTGTTCTTCCCGATCAGCCTTGGACTCCAGGAACCTGCTATAGTTACCGGTATATGTATACAACTTGCCTTTATCCAGTTCAATGATTCGGTTTGTTACCCTGTCAAGGAAGTACCGGTCATGGGTAATCATTAAGAGTGCGCCTTTACGTTTGTGCAGATACTGTTCCAGCCAGGCTACAGTATCGTTATCAATATGGTTGGTCGGTTCATCCAAGATTAACAAGTCGGCTGGATTAATGAGCGCACTGGCTAACGCCACCCGTTTTCGCTGACCACCGGACAGAATGCTGACACTTGCCGCAAAATCAGTAATCCCCAGCTTGGTAAGAATAGTCTTGGCGTCGCTTTCAAGCTGCCACGCATTTTGGGTATCCATCTGCTGTGTCAATACAATGAGCCGCTTTTGGCGTTCAACATCTGCTGGATAATGCTGAGCCTCGGTCAAAGCTTGCTCATACTCTCTTAAAACCTGCATTACCGGTGAATGGCCTTTAAATACTTGCTCAAGTACTGTGGCCTTGGCATCAAATTCGGGATTTTGCGGTAAATATTCTATCTGTACACTGCTGCCAATCATTATTTTGCCTGAGTCTGCTTGCTCTACCCCGGCGACAACTTTTAAAAATGTTGATTTCCCTGTGCCATTGACCCCAATCAGACCGATTTTATCCCCGTCGTCAACGCCAAAGGTAACCTGGCCGAATAAGACTTTCTCGCCATAAGTTTTGGACAGGTTTTCTATTGATAGTAAGTTCATATTACAGTCCTTTTTGTTCAATTTTCTTCATTCTAACACAAATCTCAGGTTTATTGAAGAAAAACTCTTTACTTTTATGGAAAATAGTAGTATATTATATTTTTATTCACGCATAGCCTCTCTGTGGCTTGCACAAACTGAACTAACGGCATATTTTCAGAAAAGAAAGGTGTTCTCTGATGTCGACAAACTTTTCAGCGTTAGGCATTCGCCCTGAACTGACTCAATTTTTAAAAGAATCTGGCATTACCCGTCCTACCCCTGTACAAGTACAAACCATTCCGGTGTTAATGGCAGGTAAAGACGTAATTGCCCAATCCCAGACAGGTACAGGCAAGACGCTGGCGTTTTTGCTACCAATTTTAGAAAAAATAAGGGGAGCGGCGCCGCATGTCCAAGCCCTGATTGTTGCCCCGACCCGCGAATTGACGCTGCAAATCACGGCAGAGGCAAAAAAAATCGCTGACGTACTTGATATTAATGTGTTATCTGTTTACGGTGGCCAGGATGTGGACGAACAAATTCGCAAACTGCGCGGGCACCCCCACCTTGTGATTGGCACTCCGGGCCGACTGCTCGACCATGTCCGCCGCAAAACGCTTGTGCTTTCAGGGGTATCAAAGTTGGTGCTGGATGAGGCTGACCAGATGCTCCACATGGGCTTTTTAGATGAGGTAGAGGAAGTTATTCAATTGACTTCTCCCAAACGCCAAACCATGCTATTCTCTGCCACAATGCCTCCGAAAGTCCGGGCATTAGCGACGCGTTACATGACTAAACCGGCAGATATCCACATTCAAACCCAGAACGTAACCTTAGATGAGATTAAACAGATTATCATTGAACTGCCTGAGGCAGGCAAGCTTGACAAACTCTGCAGCATGATTGATGAATCCCAGCCTTATCTGGCCATTGTATTTTGCCATACCAAAGACCGGGCCAAAGCTGTTAATACTGCACTCATTCAGCGCGGCTACAAATCTGATGAGTTACACGGAGACTTGTCACAGGCTAAGCGTACTCAGGTTATGAAACGCTTTAGCGAGGCTAAACTACAGATCTTAGTTGCAACAGATATTGCCGCCCGTGGCCTGGATATTGAAGGCGTGACCCATGTTTTTAGTTATGATATCTCTCATGACCCTGAAAGCTACATTCACCGCATCGGCCGAACCGGACGGGCTGGTCAAACCGGGACAGCCATTACGTTTGTTGCCCCAGGTGAACACCTATATTTGCGGATGATTGAGCAGGGTATTAAATCATCTATCGAAAAGTACAAAGCCAACGGCCAAAAAGTAATTAAAAACGCCAGCAAAAGCGTAATCGCTGCGGCACCGAAGAAGATTATAGAAAAACCAGTGGCTGAGAAGAAGACCGGTGATAAAAAAGTAGACAGCCATGGCGGAAATAATCTCCGAAGCCGCCGTAAACCGAAACCCGCTACGGGAGCCGCTGGCAGCAAAAAACATAGCGACAAACGTAAAATATCCAAGGGCAAGGCGTAATTAGCCTTGCCCTTGTCCTTGTCCTTTTGCCTGTTGTGGTATATCCGGCTTGTCATTCTTGTCATCATAGGAACCCCGGCAGGCCGGGTAGCGCGAACATCCCCAAAACTTGCCGTGCTTGCCGTTTCTTAACTGCAGTACCCCTTTGCGGCAACGCGGGCAATGATGCTCACCTTTTAGCGGGATGGCAGCGCCTTTCGCCTTAGTGCAAAGACTTGACGCAAAACGGGCCTGCTGCCCCAGGAAGGTGTCCAGACTCGCATTGCCGGCAGCCATCTGGTGCAGGATATCTTCCCACAAGGCGGTAAAATCAGGATATGTAATCTCTTCCGGCAGAATATCAACAAGCAAATACGCGGGTTCGGTTGGTTTGAGATATTTTTTCTTGGTTTCCTCCCGCAAAAAACCGCGTTCAGTCAGCTCTTTAATGATCGTGGCACGGGTAGCCTCCGTACCAATGCCTGCTACATCCTTGAGCTGTTTTTTTAGGTCTGGATTTTTTACATATTTATGAATTTCTTTCATAGCCGCCAATAAGGTGGCTGCCGTAAACCGCCCTGGCGCTTTCGTTGACTTTTTCTCAGCCGAAGCCTTCACAAATAAAGGCTGATCACCTTTTGCCATAGGTGGCAGTGTTGTGCTGTCATCCTCTTTTTTCTCTTCAACCTCGGCACTATACACTTCTTTCCAGCCCAATTCCTTGATAATCCGGCCATTGGCTGTAAATCTTTCACCGGCATAGTCCAGTTCAGCCCGCGTTTGGTCAAAGACATGCACTGGATAAAATTGGGCAATATAGGCTTGAGCAACAAGAAAATAGATATTCCTCTCGGTGTCGCTTAAGGTGGCAAAATTGCATCGCTCTACCGTTGGAATGATCGCATGGTGGGCTGTGATTTTTTTATCGTTCCAAGCCCGGCTTTTCGTCATAGGTTCGGCCTTGCCAGACCAACCTGCCAGTTCTGTGTGGGCCAGGCCGATTAGGTTTTGCAGAATCACTCCGGCATCATCATGCTGAGACTCAGGCAAAAATTCGCAATCAGAACGCGGATATGTTGTCAGTTTCTTCTCATACAGCTTCTGCGCTGTATCCAGCACCAGTTGCGGGTCATAGCCAAATTTCTTACCTGCCATAACCTGCAGTGTCGACAGAGCCAGCGGCAGGCGCTGCGGTTCCTTTTTTTCGGTTGTTTCGCATAAGATAACCGCCGCAGGTTCCGTGGCCGCCTGCAGCATTTCCAGCAAGGCCTGAGCAATGGACTTATCCGCTAGCCGGCCTTCAGTATCAAGGCCTGGCTGATTCTCCCGCGGCTTCCAATAAGCCGTAAACACGGTGTCATCATGCCCAAAATCAGCTTTGACAGTGAAGTAGTCAGCCTGTTTAAACCCTTCAATCTCACGTTCCCGGCGGACAACAAGCGCCAGCGTGGGGGTCTTGACCCGACCCACTGGCAGTGTAGTTCTGTGTCCTGCCTGCTGCGCAGCCAGGGTATATGCGCGGGATAGGTTCATACCAATAAGCCAGTCAGCGCGCGTTCTGGCCAGGGCCGATTGCTTCAGGTTATAAAAATCCTGGTTATCACGAAGACTGTTAATGGCTTTTTTGATACTCTGCTCATCAAGTGCATTTAAGAGAATCCGGCGTACCGGCTTCTGGTTATTTACATAGTCGAGTACTTCATCTATAAGTAATTGTCCCTCACGGTCAGGGTCACCGGCATGAACAATTTCGCTCGCCTGGTCAATCAAGTTTTTGATGATCTCAAATTGTTTTTTACAGGAATCGGCCACAAGCAGCTTCCAGCTTTGCGGAATAATCGGCAGATCCTCTGCTCGCCATTTCCCATACTTTGGGTCATATTCGTCCGGCTCTGCCTGACGCAAAATATGTCCATAGCCCCAAGTAATTATGCCGCCGCCTGTATTGATATATCCGTCTTTGCGGCTTACCGGCCCTGGCAGGCATTTGGCGATTTCGGCTGCCATGCTCGGTTTTTCTGCAATGTATAATCTCAAAGTCGCACCTCAACCATTCTTATATACCGTCTTACATTTTACCATAATCATTGGCGTATTTGCCACTAATAAGAGTAATCGGAATATTAATGAATCCATGGAATATCGGCGATAAATAATGCCGTCTGGACATTATTAAACGGTACTGGTTCACCAGTACCGTTTAGCATTGGTTATTTAGGCTTCTTGGCAGTTTTCTTATCGAAAACTTTACCGTGAGTAACGTGTTTGGGTAGCATTTTTATTTGTAAAACTTTCTCATAGCGATCAATTAGGGTAGCTTCCCGTGGTGTGATAATCGAGATAGACACTCCACTTTCCCCGGCCCGCCCGGTCCGTCCGGACCGGTGCAAATAAACCTCCGGGTCTTCCGGCAAGTCTAAATGAAAGACATATTCAACCCCTGGGATGTCAAGCCCCCGGGCGGCCAAGTCTGAGGCAACAAGCAGTTGAAGCTTAGCGCTGCGGAACCCTTCCATGGCTTTTTTCCGGTCTTCTTTGAGAAATTTTCCATGGATACCAGCCGCTATTAAGCCGTGATAGTTAAGCTTGTCAACAGTCAGTTCCACGTCATCACTGCGATTGATGAACACAAGGGCCTGGTCAATATTAATGCTATTGACTATTTTGCGCAGCACCTCAAATTTATCCCGCCGGTCTGATACAAAATATACATGCTCAATATCAGGCTTATTCTGGGTCTTACTCTGCTCTGATAGTATTTCAACAGGGCTGTGCATAAGTTCTTGCACCCGGCTCAGTGCTAACGGTGGTATTGTCGCCGAAAAGGCCAGCATCTGCCGGTCTTTTTGCGTAGTCTTGATGACTGCTTTGACATTGTCAGCGTTTTTATCATCAAGCAGCCGGTCTGCTTCATCAAGAATAATTGTTTTAATTGTCTGCGTGTTGATCTTCTTCTTTTGTACCAGTTCAAGGATTCGCCCGCTCGAACCTGTAATGATATGCGGCTTTTCTTTTAATTTATCAATTTGCCGCGTAATGTTGACATCGCCAATAATGGGGGTCGCAGTTACCGGCAGGCCTGAATTTTTTACCAATAATTCGATTTGCCGCTGTATCTGAATAGCTAATTCATGGGTTGGTGCGAGAATAAGAGCCTGCGTCTCGCGTTTAGCAGTATCAATTTTTTGAAAGAGCGGCAAAAGATAAGCCAATGTTTTACCTGTGCCAGTAGGCGATTGTCCAATAATGTCTTTGCCTGCCAGCGCTGCCGGTATAACTTCTACCTGGATGGCAGTCGGAACAGAGATGCCTGCAGTGGTTAGCCCTGCGGCCAGAGACGCTATCAGCCCTAATTGTTCAAAGTTTGTAGTCATAATTGTGTACATTCAACCTCCAGCTATTGCAACTGTTTTATCCGATGACCAAGCCGCTCTAAGACTCCCATCTTCTACAAGTGGGAGTTAAGAGCGGCTAAGTCCCTGGATAAGGTCGACTAAACTTCAGATGGGGTTAAAACCCCACCTGAAGCTAAGTCTCACTTTATCTCGTCATAAACTTGGCCCACTATGGTATTATTACCAGCAATAATGGAAACCTTCCTGTCTTCTCGGAAAGATATAACACTACCACCGGCTTCCTCCACCAGCAAAATTCCGGCTGCCGCATCCCAAGGCGAAAGATTTAGTTCCCAGTAGCCGTCAAAGCGGCCGCAAGCCACACTGGCCAAATCGTAGGCAGCTGAGCCAAATCTTCGTATTGCTCGCGTTTTTGGCAATAACCTGGTAAAATAGTTTATATTATTGGCTGGATGTTCTGCCACATCATAGGGGAACCCTGTTGCCAGCACGCTGTCCAGCAGTTGGGTTTTGTTTGAGACATGAATAGGCCGGTTATTTAAGAATGCACCTTGCCCGCGCACCGCATAATATAACTCGTCAAGGACAGGCGCATAAACCATGCCGAGAATCGTTTGTCCGCGATATTCAAGGGAAATTGAGATCGAGAATATCGGCAGCCCCTGGGCATAGTTTGTTGTACCATCCAGTGGGTCAATAATCCATAAATAGTCCGACTGAGCCTCCGACCGTCCAGACTCTTCAGCAAGTATTGCATGGGAGGGATAATATTCTTTGACAAAAGCAATTATTTTTTCTTCTGATTTTTTGTCAATTTCGGTGACAATATCAATAGCGGTTGATTTTACATCAAAAGCTAGATTAGCTCTCCCTAAGCTCTCCTTTTGGAGCTTGCCTATTTCTACAACAAGCTGTTTAAGCCTGTCAATCACGCTGAATAAATCAATCGTATGATCCACACTGATCACCCCATTTAATTATGTCCCTTTTTAGTCATTCTCATGGCTTAATTCAACGTTAGAGGGCTCAAACCCTTTAATATGGCAAGGGTACCCATTAAAATTGGAATATGGAGATGATAAGTAATGAGCAGTGAACCTATTTTAGAGTTTTATGAATCGCTGGGTTTTGAAGAAACAGAAATCGAGGATGGACTGATTGTGCTTGGCATTGAGCTTACCCCGGAAGGCAATTATGCCTTAATTACCGATGACGAGGGCACCATGCCGAAGAGCTTAAACCAGGGGGCCATCTTTGCTTACTACACACCTGACGGTTCCTTTCTCTGGAGCGCCAGCTTCAAAAGCTCGACTGCGTTTAAGGAACTGTGGACCGGAGCCCAAACAAACGAGGCCAGGCTTGATGCCATTGTAAAACACCGGGAGGCAAACGAAACATTCTAAACCCGGAATAAATCAAAAAAGGCGAGATTGCTTCATTATCGTAGCAATCTCGCCTTTATTATACTCTTTTTTAGTTAGTCAGACTGCGGATAGGGGCCGGAATTCTTCCGCCCCGGGCAATAAAGTCGTCTGATTTAAACTTACTAACCGGAATTATTGGGCTATAACCCAATAGACCGCCAAATTCAACAGTGTCGCCCACGGTTTTGCCCGGTACGGGGATAATTCGCACTGCCGTTGTCTTGTTATTAATCATGCCAATGGCTGCCTCGTCAGCAATAATTGCTGAAATGGTGGCTGCTGAAGTATCGCCAGGTACGGCAATCATGTCAAGACCAACCGAGCATACGCAAGTCATAGCTTCCAGCTTCTCTAAAGACAGACTGCCGCGCTCAACAGCAGCAATCATACCGGCATCTTCACTAACCGGGATAAAGGCTCCGCTCAGACCGCCGACATGTGAGGAGGCCATCAGGCCGCCTTTTTTGACTGCATCGTTCAAGAGTGCCAAGGCCGCTGTTGTGCCAGGCGCGCCACAGCTTTCGATACCCATTTCTTCCAGAATATGCGCCACGCTGTCGCCCACCGCCGGTGTCGGCGCCAGGGACAAATCAATAATACCAAAGGGATGGCCTAACCGCCGTGCAGCTTCCTGTGCCACCAATTGGCCAACACGGGTAATCTTAAAAGCAGTGCGTTTTATGGTTTCAGCTACTGTGCTAAAATCCCGCCCGCGTACATCTTCCAGTGCCCGCTTAACAACACCTGGGCCGCTTACACCGACATGAATAGTGGTTTCAGGCTCGCCCACACCGTGAAAAGCGCCGGCCATAAAGGGGTTGTCCTCAGGCACATTGGCAAATACCACTAATTTAGCACAGCCTAATGCATCTCTGTCTTTCGTTAGTTCAGCCGTACGTTTGATAATCTCGCCCATTTCGCGAACACAGTCCATATTAATGCCGGCTTTGGTTGAGCCCAGATTGACGGAGGAACATACCCGCTCAGTCACGGCCAAAGCCTCAGGAATAGAGCGGATCAGTATACGATCACCATTAGTATAGCCTTTTTCAACAAGCGCCGAGAAGCCGCCGATAAAGTTTACGCCTACTTCCTTGGCGGCAGCGTCCAGCGCCTGCGCCACTGCAACATAGCTATCAGAGCGACAGCTCTCGGCAGCGATAGCAATCGGGGTTACCGAAATACGTTTATTGATAATAGGAATACCGTATTCGGCCTCTATATCTTCACCGGTCTTGACCAGTTTTTCAGCAGTTCGGGTCACCTTGTCATAAATGTTTTGGCAAAGAACTTTAATATCGGGGTGGCCGCAGTCGCGCAGGCTGATACCCATAGTAATTGTCCGGATATCAAGCTTGTTCTCTTCGATCATGCGGTTAGTTTCATGGACATCCTGTAATGTGAACATAGTAAATTGTCCCCCTACCTATATACGGTGCATGCTGCGAAATATATCTTCATGCTGCACTTTAATCTCGAGGCCCATAGCAGCGCCTTTTCCTCCGAGCAATTGGCCCAGGTCTTTCAGACTGATAATGGACTGAGTCATATCGACCAGCATCACCATATTAAAGAAGCCCTCAAGTATGTTCTGATTGATATTAAGAATATTAACATTGTTTTCCGCCAAAATGTTGCTGACCATGGCAATAATGCCTACCCTGTCCTGCCCGACAATTGTTATGACCGTTTTCATATTCTCACACTCCATAAATATTGTATTATAGCCTTGATGGTATGATAATATTATACTCATTTTTCCGGAAAAGCCAAGTAAATGTAAAGAAAAAACACCTGCCGCACATGACAGGTGTCAGTTTGTACATATATTCTTACATTCTACCCTTTTGTTCTTAGCTTATGCAGCAGGTATTCATAGGCTACCAAAGCAGCTTTGGCACCATCGCCGGCTGCAATAACAATTTGCTTATCAGGCCCGTTGTTTACATCACCGGCAGCAAACAAACCCGGAATATTGGTGCGAGTGCGACAATCAGTAATGACTTCCCGATACTCGTTAAAGTTAAGTAGCCCTTCACAATATTCAGAGTTAGGCATTAACCCGATTTCGACAAATACGCCCTGCACATCAAGCTCGATTTCATTACTTTCACCGACCTTGACAATGACCAGCTTTTCAACCGCCTGAGATCCTTTAACCGCTTTAGTCGTATATCCTACAAACTCGATAACAGGCTGCTCTAGTTCCTTAAGTTTCTCGATAACGATGGGGTCAGCCTGATAATTGTTCAATAATGATATAAGGTACACCTTCTCAGCGACCTTACTGACCTCGATAGCTGCCTGTAGAGCTGAGTTGCCGCCACCAATCACGGCTACTGTCTTACCCGCAAACAGCGGGCCATCACAAGTAGCACAATAACTGACACCCCGTCCGGTGAACTCAGTCTCACCCGGCACTTCAAGACGGCGCGGCCGCTTGCCTGAGGCAACAATAACGCTTTCAGCCTGATATTCGCCCCCATCACTGGTTACAGTAAAGCTTCCATCAGGATTGACAGCAAGACCGGTGACTTCCTCAAATTTTATTTCAATGGGAAACTTTCTTACCTGCTCATCAAACTTCTCCATAAGCTCAGGTCCAGTGACAAACTGATAACCCATATAATTCTCAATGTCCATCGTCCACATCGGTTGTCCGCCAAACTCTTTCATCAGCATCAGTGCATTCATTTGCTTACGTGCCGCGTACACGGCAGCCGTCATCCCAGCCGGCCCTCCGCCAATAATGATCAGCTCATACAAAAGCCATCACCCTTTTAACGTTTACTCCTGTATAAACTATATGTCAGTGCCTCGGCATTTGCTACCATTCTTCCGGCAGTAACATCTGCGATAAATAAAGTATGACTTCCTATGTCTACCGTTTTTTCCGGCATTACCTTAGCTTCCACATAGGCAAGGCAATTTGTGAGAATGGGACAGCCGTTTTTCCCCAAAATATAGTCTACTCCCGCAAACTTATCGGTATCCCGACCAGATTTGTAACCAAACCGCCGGACAGCGTCTGTTTGTTCACTTCCCAGCATAGACACGGCAAATACACCGCTAGCCATGACATATTCATGTGTAAGATTGTTTTTATTAAGACAAATCGATATACGCAAGGGCTTGCTAGTCACTTGAAAGACCGTATTACAGCACTGCCCGTTGATATTATTATCCTTAATGGAACTAACTATATACAAGCCGTAGCTTATTTTATCAAGTGCCGAATGAGCGGTGTCCTGGCCTGCCTCAACCACTGCTTCTCTAGTTAACTGCACAGCCTCGTCCAGCAACAGCACAAATAATTCAGCCCCTACACCACATAATGGGCATTTGTCCGGGGGCATGTCTCCCTCATGAACATAATCACACACGGTGCACTTCCAGCGTTTTGCTGTCACCGGCCGCTCGCTAGCCGATTCTTTCTCTATAGCAAAATCTTCAGGCCCAACACCGCAAATCGGGCATTCTGCCGGGGGTTTGTCTCCTTCATGTATATAACCGCATACATTGCAACGCCACTTCTTCATATTCGCTCACCTTTCCCATCAAAAAAATCGACATAGTTTTCCTGTAATTGTTATTTTCAGCCTTGCTTGCACATTTGTCAATAATTTGCTAGTATTTTTCTATAACAATCTATTATTTAAAAAGTGAGGTACTCTCTAATGATAACCCCTGAAGTCATTGCCAGAATCAATGAATTAGCTAAAAAGAGCCGTGATACCGGTCTTACTGACAGTGAACGCTCTGAGCAGGCAGATCTGCGCCGCCGTTATATTGATCATATGAAAGCCCAGGTTAAAGCCCAGCTTGATTGTGTCAAGGTTGTTGACCATGATGATCACTGTAAGTGCGGTTGCCATAGCCAGCACTAGCAAAGGCAAATACGCCGCTAACATCCTGCGTCGATGTTAGCGGCGTATTTTTCACCTATTTAGATTATTTTGCAGATTCGAAAGTTTCACAATCAGTATCAACAGTTTTAGAGGCGTTAGGGCCAGCTACATGAATGTTCTCAGCATTGCAGTAGTTGCCGTTGTCCCAAAACTTGCATTTATTAACAAAGCATTCTACCGCCGGAGTGATTTGTGTGCCTTCCATAAAGGCGGCTGACATAGTGCCGCCGATATTGGCATTGTGAAAAGCGCCAATCATGTCGCCCATTGTTTTACGGTGATGGAAGGCTTTACACTGGGTATCCTGCGACGTAGCTGAAGTCGCTTTCATTTCATCATTATAAACGCTTATTTTTGCGGCCATACACTGATCACCAGGCATATAGTGGGTACATTGATCAACACTACACTTAACCATTGGATTGGACATAGTTGTTCACTCCTTTGTTTTTTTTATCCGATGACCAAGCCGCTCTAAGACTCCCATCTTCTACAAGTGGGAGTTAAGAGCGGCTAAGTCCCTGGATAAGGTCGACTAAACTTCAGATGGGGTTAAAACCCCACCTGAAGCTAAGTCTCACTTTATTATTTGTCTATAAGAAAGCTTTTATGCCATTTAAATTGTCACAAGCGCCAGCGCCACCCGGGTATCATAATCACACACCGGACAATATAAAAGATGGACACAGTGTCCCTCAGACTGAAACGGCAGTGACCCAGTTTCCACATATGGACTGTATGGGCCAAGGTAATTATTAAGTGAACCGCCGTCAATCATTTGGTGACCGCAATAAGAACATTTTTTATCAATCGCCTGCATTGCATTACACAGCGGACAAACCTTCTCCATGGCTTAACACCTCGTCACTAACCTTCACGGTTAGTTTGTTCACACAGCCTGCATTTTAATCAAACAAACAAACAGGTGTAAAAGAAGATTACCTCTTTTACACCTGTTTGGACTTTATCCGATGACCAAGCCGCTGTAAGACTCCCAGCTTCTACCTGTGTCCTTTGGGTACAAGTCGGAGTTAAAAGCGGCTAAGTCCACTTTATCTATTTCTTTTCAGAAGCATATACACCGGAATACCGGCAAGTGTGATAAAGAGTGCATACATAGCATCCCCGGGATTATTTGTCAGCATACTAAAGGCAATATACACTGAACCTAAGATAGCGATAGCAGGTACTACCGGATAGCCTGGAACACTATAGGGGCGTTTCGCATCAGGGTTGCGTTTACGCAAAATAAACACGGCGACAAATGCTAAGATATAAAATATCCAGATAATAAACATGGCCATATCGGTTAAACGATCAGGATCACCGAGCGTCATCAGGGCTGTCGCCAGGATGACCCCCAGAATTAGAGCATTGGCTGGCGCGCCCGACTGTCTGTGAACCTTTCCTAATATTTTTGATCCGGGCAAAAGGCCATTCTGTGCCATAGCGTAAGGTACCCGGGCTCCTGTTAAGATATAACCGTTAAGCGCTCCAAAAATCGAAATTAATATGCCGACGCTGATAAGCCTGCCACCCATTTCACCAAACAACAACCCGGCTGCCGTACCAGCGGCACGATTTCCCAAAAGGGCAATCTCAGAAGCAGGCAACAAATGAAGTAGGGCCATATTGACCGAAAGATAAGCAACAATGACAATACCTAAACCAACAATAATCGAGCGTGGCAATTCTCTTGCCGGATTCTTCATTTCACCGGCGACAAAACTGACATTTATCCAGCCGTCATACGCCCACAGAGTAGCCAAAATGGCTGCACCCATACCAGCAGTTTCTGCCACGCCACTTGGCATACTCAGAATCTGGCCGTTTCCTTTCCATAGACCAAACATCGCAATAAGCACAATCGGCACAAGCTTGGCCGCTGTCGACACCGACTGAATAAAACCGCCGTATTTTGTACCAAGCGCATTAACCCCACCTAAAAAAGCAACTGTCAAAATTGCCACAGGTAGTTTCCAGGTTTCCGGTAAACTAAAAAAAGGCAGTAGTAATGAGGCAAAATAAAGACCGAGCGCACCGGTTGTCGCCGGACCGTAAATTAAGGTCTGGACCCAGCCAAACAGATATCCCCACATCTTGCCATAGACTTCGTCTAGATAAGCATACAGACCGCCAGTTCTCGGAATCTGCGCCCCAAGTTCGGCTACAGTAAGCCCAGCAGCAATTGTAATAATACCACCTAATCCCCAGGCGATAAGCGCCATAGTCGAATCCCCGGCAGCAGCAATAACTTTACCGGGTTTCATGAAAATACCCGAACCGATTACCATACCGACGACCAGCGCCGTAGCAGCCAGCAAATTAAGATCTTGTTTCAAAGTAGGTTTCTGACTCATATAAACTCCTATCATTTTTATTAAATACTATATCGCTCCAATAAAATTTACAGACATGCTGTTAGTATAAGCGGAAAAATCAAGCGCCAAACACTGAAGCATTGCATTACTAACAGCATGTCTAGAAGAAATTTTTTATTGGATTTCATATAACTCTACTACAATATCAAAAATTTACACAAACTACAACAGGAATTTCTACAAAAAACGTCAAAATAATGATAGTGAAATATCATAATTGGATAGGTGATAAATATGGCAAAGATTACTCCCCCAGATCTCAATATTAGACCACGTATCCTGTACCAGGTGGCAAAGGCAGCTTGGGAAGGGCATCTATTCGAACGCAAAGAAGAGATATGCCGCTTATTGCAGCAGGAATTTGAAGATAAGGCGACCCGCCGGCTTGTTGCCAATCAGATTCGCATTGCCATGGGGCTTGAGCCTAATAATTCCGAAGAAGTTATTAATGAGTATGACGAAGAGGCTCTAATGGGCATGGGCAGCGAGCCTGTTGTTATTGCTAACCCGGAAGCCTGTCAAGATTGCAAGGGGGCAGCTTGCGAAAAAGCTTGTCCGCTCGGCGCTATCACTCGCGATGAGCTTGGGCGCCCATCCATTGACAGAAACAAATGTGCCAATGACGGCTATTGCATTAGTGCCTGTGAGTTTGGTGCTTTGGCCGACAAATCCCAGTTTGTTCCACTTATCAATCTACTCCGCCAAAACACCCACAAAGTGTATGCATCCGTTGCACCTGCCTTTGCTGGCCAATTTGGTCCTGAAGTAACCGCAGGCAAACTGCGCAGTGCATTGTTAAAATTAGGCTTTAACGAAATGGTGGAAACGGCTTTGTACGCCGACCTTGTTACAGTTAAAGAGGCCTTTGAATATGATGAGCACGTCCAAGACGAGCATGACTTTTTGATTACGAGCTGCTGCTGCCCCATTTGGATTAAGTTAATTGAAAATAAATTTCCTGACTTAATGGGTCATATTTCGCCTTCTGTATCCCCCATGGTTGCCTCTGGCCGGGTAATCAAAGAACTTGAACCGGACGCCAAGGTAATATTCATTGGCCCGTGTGTCGCAAAAAAATCTGAGGCTCAACTGCCTGATCTGAAAGGTGCTATTGATTTTGTTCTGACCTTTCAGGAGCTTCAGACAATCTTTGAGGCGGCTGAAGTCAACCCGGCCGATGAGCCGGACGAAGAAAACCCGGTGGCCTCTTGGGGCGGCCGTCTTTATGGGCGGACTGGCGGTGTCAGCGCGGCTGTCGGCACGACTCTCGAAAAGCTGATTCCCCGCCGTGCCGAGAAATTCAAGCCTGTCAAAGTTGACGGGATACCCGACTGCACTAAGCTATTAGAAGATATTAGAGCAGGGAAGCTTGAGGCTAACTTTATCGAAGGTATGGCCTGTAAGGGCGGTTGTGTAGGCGGCCCAGGACGACTGATTTCACCTGAACTGGGCACAGGGCATGTGAATGACTACGGCAATGCCGCTCATGCTCATACGCCAGTTGAAAATCCGCAGGTATATTCCATTTTGGCCAAACTTGGTCATTATCACGGCATGCCAACCATGACAGGTACAAGCAAAATGGCGGCTATTCTGGCACGCAAGCTTGATCCTAAATAGTTTTTCTACGAAAATACCCCTGCTGTAAGAAGCAGGGGTATTGCTATTATTTATAAAGTAGACTAACCTTCAGGTGGGGTTTTAACCCCATCTGAAGGTTAGTCGCCCAACTTCCAGGGAACCCGCTCTAGAACTCCCACTTGTAGAAGATGGGAGTCTTAGAGCGGGTTAGTCATCGGATTAACTTTTTTCAAAACAAGATTTACCGATAAACTCGCGGAGTATCGAATTGTTTGGAATTTCATCGTCTTCTACCAGACTGAAATATTCCAGGAAATTGAGCAGTCGCCGAGCTTCGGAATACTCGGGATTTTCCCGTGTCACCTTTTTTAGGAGCGGTTCAGCATATTTTTTAAGTACTGCCAGCTCGTAAATGAGCGCTGAGTTAAACATCACATCAGCTTCTTCCTGGAACGGAAAGATATTGCGTTCTTCACCACGACGCACAGACGGCCACATCTTGAGTGTCATCAGGGCATCATGCGAACGGAACTGACTATCACGGACAATGCGTCGAATAAGCCGGGCGTCTGTTGTCGGAATCCGGTTATGATTATCAATTGACAGCTGTGTCAACGCACTGACATATATCTTTATTTTACAGTGACGGGGAACAGATGTTGTTAAACGTTCATTAAGACCATGTATTCCTTCGATAATCAGTGGCTGGCCTTTATCCACCTTAATCCGGTGCCCGCGGTATTCCCTTTCGCCTGTTTTGAAGTTAAAAGTAGGCAATTCAACCTCTTCTCCGGCTAAAATCCTGGCCAAGTGGGCATTAAACAAATCCAGGTCGATAGCTTCGATGGCTTCAAAGTCATAATCTCCATTTTCATCAAGCGGTGTCCTACAGCGATCAACAAAGTAATCGTCTAACGAAACAGGCACAGGCCAAACCCCATTCACCCTAAGCTGAATATGAAGCCGTTGAGCAAACGTGGTTTTACCTGATGACGATGGCCCGGCTACTAAAATAACTCTTACCTCATTGCGATGAGAAGAAACAAAGTCGGCAATCTGGGCCACTTTTTTCTCATGCAGGGCTTCTGCTACCCTAATGATATCTTTAATATCATTATTTTTACTACATTCGTTTAGAGTAGGCACATAACTACATCTTAAGATATTTCCCCACTGAGCACCTTCTTGAAATACCTTAAATAATTTGGGGTTCTCGACAAATTTAGGCAGCAGATCCGGATTTTCTTTTTCAGGGAGGCGCAGAATAATTCCTGGTGGGTAATATTTAAGTTCGAATACCTTGAGATAGGCAGTAGATGGTGTCATCGTGCCATAAAAATAGTCATAAACCTGACCGCAGTAGTAAATACTGACTTTTTCCCGGTCAAGCTGTTCCAGTAAACTGACTTTTTCCTTTTGCCCCGCTGCCTTAAACAGCTCGATTGCCTCTACTCTGGGCAGAGTCGTGCGGACAATCTGACGGTCTTCAACAATAATTTGACGCATCTGCCGGTCAAGTCTGGAGATATCCTCAGGCGTTACCTCGCGGCCATGATGTAACTCACAGTACAATCCTTTACTCAGCGAATGCTCAACTGTCACTTCACATCCAGGAAATAACTCCTGAGCAGCAGCAATCATGACCAAGGTCAAACTTCGCTGATACACTTTCATCCCCGCATCTGTACGAAGGTCGAGAAAGTCTACCATACTATCCTGTTCCAGGATACTTTGCAAATCTCTGATTTCATTGTTCACTTTGGCAGCCACTACCGGTGTAGTATATCGGTGAGCGGCATCCCGGCTAACTTCTACCAGACTTACACCCTTGTTGTACTCGGCAATGCGGCCATTAGAAAATGTTACATTAATTTTTTCTGACACCTGAAGGCCCCCTTACTATCAGCTAAACTCTCTCTCTAAACTATATATAAATAATTCAACTATATTCCCCTGATTTCCTGCGCAAATTGTCAGTAAGTAAACCGCAATAAAAAACGACAACTGCTCCGTTACAAACAGTTGCCGTTTACCACTTAGCTTATTATCGCAACAATTTAAACAAACGATACGCAATGATCGGCAGCGGTGCTCTTCGTACAGCCATCCGCATACCTAATAATAAGAGAAAACCGGCCCCCAAAATATGCACAATCCAAAAACCGGTGCGAGGAAACTCGAATGTGGTGTCATCAATAATATTGTTGTGATGGCAGCTCATTGTGATCGACCTCCTTTAGCATAGTATTTCCCGCACCTAAATGTTCAACTAGTGGTAAATATTTTATTAAATATCGCGGCCCCTTCTAATGGCACCACAAGCCAAGCGTCGGCCAGCGTTACCTGCCGGCTGCGTTCGGTAATCATCCGGATTTTCGTGGATAATTACACCTTTGCCAATAACTTCCGGTACGGTAAATCTATCTGTAAAGAAAGTCATATAAGCAAAACCACGATTGGAAAATAGTACAGGCAGATCGCCGGCATGATTACCATGGGGCTGGTTGTCAGGATTCCAATGCCCACCGGCTGCCATGAACGGGTTAGACGGATCACCTACTTTACAGGTGCCAACCTCATGAATGTGAAAACCGTGGGGACCGACCGGCTGCTTCCCATTCGCTGCCGGCTGGTACCGGGGCAAGCCCCACACTTCGACAGTTACTTTTGTGCCGCCTTGCACACTCCGGAAAGTTACAGTTCCCTTAATATCCGGAGCAAGCGGACCGCCCTGAATATTGGCAATAGCCAGGTTGTCAGCCACACTCTCACCTCATTTAGATTACATAGTAGAATTTCCCGTTGTATATTATGTAGCTCATGTGAGAATGGTGACAAAAAACAAAAAAAAGATTGCTGCGCTGTTGCCTGTAATGACAGCAGGGCATCTCCCTAATGTCATTGCAGGCAAAGCGAAGCAATCTCGCTTTTCAATTAATTTTACTTCTCAACGGCAGCCAGGGCCTGAGCCACTTTACCGGCCATACCGGTAATTTTAGCTGACGGTACTGCGCATACGGCAATACGCACACCCTTGCCAAGCGGTACAGCGAAGATGTGGTCGTCGTGCAGTTTATCGCATACGGCATCCGGATTCTTAGCTGGAATGGTCAGGAAGAAGCCAGCTATATACGGCAGCATGTTAAGGTTGGCAGCTTTGGCTTCACGCACAAAAATGCCAGACCGTTCGCGGATAAGGGAGTAATACTCGCCGCGTTCTTTTTCGACCTGAGCCAGTATGGACTTATCATTATAAATAGTAGCTAGGAGGCGCATACAGCCGCGGTTAATATTAGACCAGGTTGCCCGGCTGCTAAACTGGTTAATGTCTGCAAATTCTTTAATGACTTCCTGGCTTTTGGAAATGCCGATCATTGCACCGGTACGCTGTCCATACATGGTATAGCTTTTGGACATGCTGAATGCCAGGATGATAAGAACATTGTCAGGTAAATTACTGAATTTTTTCAAAAAAGCACGGCATTCATTTTTCTCACCTGCATAATCGAGGTAAGCAATATCCACCAAAATGACGAGACGTTTAGACTCGTCTTTAGCAGCTGCCTTAACAACATCTAATACGTTATCCCATTCGCTGTCACTTAGACTATAGCCGGTAGGGTTATGAGCCGGAGTATTGATGATAGTTACCAAGCTGCTTTGTTTGGCAAGCAATTCATTCACTTTGGTTTCAAATGATTTGATGTTGAAGTTTTGGTTCTCGTCAAACAAAGTGTAGGTATCCAGCTTGCGGAGGGCATCTTCACACAATACTTTGTATGGGCCCCAATACCAGTCAGACGTTAAAATAGCGTCACCAATCTCTGAATAATTCCAGATGGTATGGTGAAGTACCCCTGATCCTCCAGAAGTCGCTACCGCATTCGTGTAAGCCTCAGGGCGATTATCGCCAAATGTCAGCGCCGTGGCAGCCTCCAAAAATTCAGGTAAACCAGCGATAGGCGCATAGTTAATTACCTCATTGATTGGAAGGTTGCGGAATACTTTTTCCACAGTGGGCAAGCATACCAAGGTTTCCTTATCATCCAAAATTGCACCGATTGTAGCGTTGACTACTTTATCTTTGCCGTACTGGCCAACAGCCAGATTGGCGGCTGCGGCAGCTCCGAAGATTTTATCAGTAGCGAATTTTCCTTTTGCATGTGTTGCGGCAATACTTACTGTCATGTTATCTCCCCCTGTATTAACTTATTATATTTAATTATCCTGATTTGTTGGCTATCTGTACTCTTTATCAACAACTCAGGGATACATCTTATGCAACATGCGCGGGAAGGGTATGGTCTCGCGTATATGTTCAAGACCACACAGCCAAGCAACTGTCCGTTCAAGGCCTAGACCAAAACCGGAATGCGGCACTGTTCCAAACCGGCGTAAATCAAGATACCACTCAAATGCTTCTTTCGGTAGTTTGTGCTCCTCAATACGCTGTTCCAGGAGCGCCAGATCGTCAATACGCTGGCCACCGCCGATAATCTCACCGTAACCTTCAGGTGCCAGAAGGTCAGCTCCCAGCACTACTTTGGGGTTATCTGGGTCAGGTTTCATGTAAAAAGCTTTGATTTCTGTTGGATAACGATGGACAAATACCGGCGCATTGAAATGGCTGGAAATAATTGTTTCATGCGGCGCACCAAAATCCTCACCCCAGGTAAATTCCTCGCCAGCTTGTTTTAGTATATCTACAGCATCTGTGTAACTGATACGTGGGAACGGCAATTTGATGGCTTTTAGCTTTTCAACATCCCGGTCAAGAGTTTTGAGCTCATTTTGGCATTTAGCAAGCACACGCCCAATAACATAGTAGATCATTTCTTCTTGAAGCTGTATGTTAGCATCAATGTCATAATAAGCCATTTCGGCTTCAATCATCCAGAACTCTAGGAGATGGCGGCGGGTCTTAGACTTTTCCGCCCGGAAAGTTGGTCCAAAACAGTATATACGCCCCAAAGCCATAGCATTAGCTTCACTATATAGCTGTCCGCTTTGGGATAAATAGCCCTTTTCGCCATGATAGTCAATTGCAAACAAGTTGGTCGTGCCTTCACAGGCCGCTGGCGTAATAATGGGTGCGTCAGCCAAGACAAAATCGCGCTCATAAAAAAAGTTCCTCAGCGCATGTTCAATCTCAGAGCGAATGCGCAAAACTGCCGCCTGGCGCGGGGTACGAATCCAAAGATGCCGGTGTTCGGCCAGAAAATCTACGCCATGTTCCTTGTGAGTAATGGGGTAATCTTCGGCAATACTAACAATCTCCAGGGCAGTTACCTGCATTTCATAACCGCCAACTGACCGCGGCTCTTCCCGCACTGTGCCTGTCACTTTGACAGCACTTTCCTGGGTTAGTTTTTTTGCCTCGGCAAACAGCGCGTCGCCTACTTCCTGTTTGGCTACCACACCTTGCATCAAGCCAGAGCCATCCCGGATAATAAGAAAAACTATTTTTCCGGAAGATCGCTGATTGTAAACCCAGCCTTGTACGGTCACTTGCTCGCCGACATGGCGGGATAAGTTTTTTATTAATGCTGTTTCCACGCAATGCCCTCCTTATTAGAAATACTGCATATGTAATACTTATAAAATTGCAAATGATGAGTAATATGGCTATTATATACTTATTCTGGCTATGCCATTATATTTCCTGTTAGAATTTTGATGAATACTTGCTTTTTTTAATAGAAAAAGCAGGCTTGCGCCTGCTTTATGATTGTTGGTTAACGTCATATTTGGCAGTCATAGTGCCACTAGTAGTTTGGGTATTTCCTTGGCCGTTAAATTTGGTTTCTTGGGCTTCAATCATTTTGCGAACCATTTGTCCGCCTACCCGGCCGTTGTCAGCCGAAGTTAAAGCGCCTTTGTAGGTGTTCTTGTAATCTTTAAGACCAAGTTCGGCAGCCGTTTCTTCTTTCAGACGATCGAGGCCATTTTGCGCCGAAGGGTTCACTGGTTTTTTGCTCCTTGACATTACGCAAAACCTCCGTTTAATTTATTTTTGGTGCCTGTTTATAGAATGCCTGTTATTAAATATTAGATACGTTGTAATTTTTGTATTGATCTCCTAAGATTTACTTGTATCGCTAAAGACTCAAGAGAACCGTCCCTTTGAGTCTAAACATGAACATGCAAAAAGGCGGCTCTTGTGAGCCGCCTTAAGAAACATTTATTAGGTTATATTAGAAGTTTACAGCGAATTCTACGTTGGTACGCTTGTGGTCATCGCCATTTTGTTTTTCGCCAAGGTCCTGATAAGCTGTCAAAGTAGCAGCGTCCGATACCTTGTAGATACCTTTTACACGGAAACCTTTGGAATCTTTGTACCAGCCGTCAGTAGTGAAGTTAGGAAGAGCTCCAGCATCGATATCACGATAAGATACCGCATATTTGAAATCACCTTTTTTAGCAGCTTCGCCTACAGCAACTTCAGCAAGGTAGCCGTCTTTGCTCAAAGTATCATTTTTAGCATATTCAACATTTAAAACAACGTTATCTGTAAGCTTGGTATCTGCGTTGAGTGCATAGTATTTGCTGTCTGCTTCTTTCAGGAATGCAGCACCAACGTTAACATTACCAAGAGCATTACTCAGATCAGCAAAGTGAGTTTTGGCATCAGCGGCGTCTTTACCATAGAAACCATTCAACTTTGCCCCGTCAAGAGCAATACCTACTTGTGCACCAGTAAATTTGTCGTCATCCATCAGCAGACCTTTACCGATAGCCAGTGATTGCTTACCAACTTTTGCATCAAACTGGCCAGCTTTAGCACCAATGTATGCTTGGTCAAAAGTGGTTTGGTTGCCTACACTGCCATTTCTCAGGTCGTTGTCCATTCTTACGCGGCCATGGATATAGAAATTGTCATCAATCTGAGAATCTACGTTTAGACGAATACGGTTAGTAAGATAATCTCCGCTACCATCTTGGTTACGATATTCAATGTTAGCGTCACCGGAGAAGGTAGGAGCAGCAGCGAGTACGGAAGCAGTCGATACAGTCAGGGCAGCCATTACAGCAGCAGCGATCAGTTTCTTTTTCATGTGTAATTCCTCCTCAGTAATTTTGGCGTGTATTTCTGGTACGAATCCAGGAAGCAGGTTACCTATTCATAACCCTGTCCGACCTATTTTACTGGGAGGGATCTGGCTGTTCCTCATGAGTGTCCACGTTTCCTCATAGATACTTGGCTATACCCTATCAGCTATTTGGGTCTGACTGGTTATGCCTATTACGCTCGCCTTGCGCTTTTCTTAGCGTTTGAGAGCAGTAATAAGCTTGTTAAAGCAGTGATTATTTACTGCTTTGTGATTTATGTAATTCTCTTTTTTCGACATAATTCCTTTTTATTCGACAAAATCCCCACTGGTATATTAAGGGAATTTATTGTAATAATATTCCAATAAAACAATGACGGTTCTTGAATTCAAGAACCGTCATTGTTTAAACTTAACTATACTTTTGTTTTTGTTACTACTGATTTAGGCGGGAAAGAAGCGATTATGAATGGCGTTAACAGCTTCCTTGGCTTTATCTGACTCGATGAGGCAGGAGATGCTGATTTCAGAGGTACTAATAACTTCAATATTGATACCGGCATCTGCCAGCGCGCCGAAGGTAGCAGCAGCTATGCCAGGATTCCCCAACATACCGGCACCAACAACTGATACTTTGGCTACCTTTTCTTCAATCGTTAAACCGCTAAAGTCCATTTCTTCATTGAGTTTCTCTAAGATGCTCCTGGCCTGAGGAACATCTCCCTGAGAAATGGTAAACACCATATCGATAATATGTTTGTCCATGGCACGAACACTCTGAACAATCATATCAACATCGATGTTGGCCTCTGCCAACGTGGAGAATATCTTATACGCAATACCCGGCCGGTCAGGGACGCCCAACACGGCAATTTTTGCAACATTAGTATCATGTGTTACGCCACGAATTACAAATTCTTTTTCTTCCATCGTATATTCCTCCCTGATAAATGTACCAGTTTCACGGGTAAAGGTAGAGCGGACATGAATCGGCATGCCATAATGTTTACCCAGTTCCACCGAACGCGGATGCATGACGCCAGCGCCCAGCCGGGCCATCTCGAGCATTTCGTTATAGGTAATCTCTTTCATACGTCTAGCCGTGGGAACAACCCGGGGGTCAGACGAGTAAATACCGTCAACATCAGTATAGATTTCGCAGTGGTCTGCCTTCAGTCCAGCGGCTACCGCTACTGCGGTAGTGTCAGAGCCACCCCGGCCTAAAGTGGTGATGTCACCGGTTTTGGTCAGACCTTGAAAGCCTGCTACGACTACAATCTTACCGGCGTTAAGCTCTTGCCAAACCCTGTCGGGAGTAATCCCCGTAATCTTCGCCTTGTTAAATGTTTCATTTGTGGTAATACCAGCTTGAAAGCCGGTCATGGACACTGCCGGATGTCCCAGTTTGGCAAACGCCATGGCTAAAAGTGCGATTGATACCTGTTCGCCTGTTGCTAGGAGCATATCCATTTCCCGGCCATAGGTCTTATCAGTAATGGCCTCAGCCAAACTGACTAAATCATCTGTAGTATCCCCCATTGCTGACACTACAACAACAATTTTATCGTCAGGATTCTTTTCTTGTAATACCCGCCTGGCAACTGCCATAATTTTTTCTGGTGTAGCTACTGAGCTTCCGCCAAATTTTTTTACAATTAGTGCCATGCCAATCCCCCTTTTGTATGCAGCATTCAATTTAGCATGGCACTTTATATTCTCCATATAAACACAATATCCTTCTACTAGTGGACAAAATGGTAAAATTAATTTCTCAGAAACATGTTTACACAAATCAAGCCGGCAAGAACAATCTCCCAACATCCTTTACTAACCGTAATCAAGCTATCTTCCTGATTATAACACCACTCAGTAAAATTTCGATAAGCCGCGGCCATATCCTGCCATAAGGCGATTGTTCCTAAGGTGGCCGCAAGCATTGCAACCACTTTGAGCCCTATTGTAGGGAAAGCAGTACTGCTGGCAATAAAATAACTGGATAAGGCCACCCATGTTAAAAATATAAGCGCAAGTGTCAAGCGCCGGGCAATCGTGGACCCAGCATGGCTAGCGAGTTTTAATAGCGCCAGCCTGATAAAACGGCGTCCGCATAAAACTTGACCTTTTTCATAACGCATGTAGCGCTGAGGAATGGTATAGTTCCATAGAAAGGAACAACAAGCGATAACTAATAATAGCTTCTGCATACACTCAACCTCCCGGTACATTATATGCAGCCTCTCTCGATCTCCTTATCTATAAGTATAGCATTTTTAAAATTAATTGAATAATCAGATATTTGTCATTTATTGAATACCCGACAGTCTATTTTTATTTAGACTTATTATCTCGACTATGTTCTTTTTAAGGTTTTAGATAAGAAAAACCGCTAACGCGGTCCTTTGGTATCGAGCACATCCGAAATCCGGTACTCGAATCCATGGACCCCTTTATAGTAACGTGGATGCATTACCCCGCCACAAGATTCACAGCTAAACTGCGGTGGGTAGCTTAAAT
>NZ_DATMYD010000069.1:0-5665 GCF_035561155.1 Sporomusa sp.
TGTCCACTTTGATCATCCTTTTTTACCTGCTTTGCTTGGTCTAGTCAACTCTAGCTTAGCAGGTTTAATGATCAAGGTGGTCAAGTTTTTCTCTAGCAGTTTGCTCTTATGTGGTCAAGTTTTATGATAGCAAAATCACACATGCTTAGTGATGATATACATCAAGCGATTCAACGCTATGCCGAAATGGTTCTGCAAGAACCAAAAGATTCTGCAGATATAATGAAATTATGGGCGCATGAATCAATAGAACCCATTATTGTGGATGAACCTACGCATATAGTATGTGTCAATGAAACCGACCTCTTAGCAGAAAAGCAGACGCTGGAGGAAATTGCAAATTATACAGCAGAAGAAATGCAGGTTCCTTTAGGCCAATTGCTTGGAGACTGTCGAATTCGAAAAGTTGTTGAAGCCAGAAATATTCTAATCTACCGAGCGGTAGAATCTCAAGTATGTACTAAAGCAGAGCTTGCCAAAAAGTTGGGGATTGATCCAGCCGCGATTACCCGCGGTTATCAGCGAGTGAAGGCAAGTACAGCCACGTAAATAAGTCAATTTTACTAATAACGCAAGCCTGACCCTTATAGCAACTCTGTACTAAAGCAGAGCTTGCCCAAAAGTTGGGGATTGACCCAGCTGCGATTACCCGCGGTTATCAGCGAGTGAAGGCAAGTATAGCTACGTAAATAAGTCAATTTTACTAATAACGCAAGCCTGACCCTTAACGTTACTTTGACCCTTAACGTTGCTTAACGTTGCAGCAACAAAAAAACTAGCGCCTACCCGGGCCCGAGTAGGAGCTAGCCTTGTCTACTTAGCACGACTTAAATGCATGATAGCCTCACCATGCTCACCGGTCTTGCGAAGAAGGAATGTCATATCACCAGCCATTGAGTACATGTTTGCATTAATCCTAGTCACTGTCCGTTCCAAGCTGTCCACTTTTTCGTTAATCTGGTTCACCTTGCCTGTCAATTCAGCCAGGTTATGGCCTAACCCATGTATCTGGGCACCGATCTCCTCATGCCAGTGTCTCAAGCCCATAGTAACCTTAATACTTTCGTCAAGCTTACCCTCGACAACATCAAGCCTTTCTTCCAACTTGTCCAGTCGCCCCTCCACCTTGTCCAGTCGATTATCAATCGTGCCTAGCTTTGCGAAAATCTGCTTCTGCCCCTCAAAAAGTTGCTTCTGTCCCTCGAACAGTTGGTTTTGGCCAGCTAGTAGCTGTTGTAATATTTCCTCCATCTTCACACCCCTTTTTACCATAGCACGTTATTTTGTTTTATTATAGCATAAATCGTCGTCTCAGTCAGTAAACGGGGTCCAGGCCTTATTATTTCCTATTGGTAATGCCGCTTTTTTGGTATAATAAAATAAAAAGAATTGGTGGTGCGAGGTATGTCGGATATGTTACGGGAAGCTATTATGCCATATAGCCTGCCTGATAAAAAAATATATACATATGAGGACTATGCCAAGCTGCCTGAAGGGGCAGGCTATCAACTTGTTGGAGGGGAGATTATTGTGACACCGGCACCGGGAAGAAGACATCAACGGCTTGTGTTGAGATTAGTTAAGTTGTTTGATGATTATGTCGAATGTAAAAATTTAGGTGAAGTAGCCGTTGCCCCTAGGGATGTTTATTTAGGGCCCCACGAAACTTATCAACCTGATATTTTATTTATTGCTAAAGACCGGATTGATATTTCGGCTGAGGATAAAGTTAATGGTGCGCCGGATTTAATTGTGGAGATTTTGTCACCTTCAACTGCTTACTATGATCTTCGCAAAAAATACCGCGTGTACGAAAAATACGGTGTTAAAGAATATTGGATTGTTGATCCTGAAGAGAAGAGTATTGAAATATACAATTTGACTGATGGTCAGTTTCATTTAACTGTACGCCAAGTAGATGCAGGTGAAACGGCTTCAAGTCTATTGCCAGGTTTTACAGTGCACCTTGATATACTTTTTAAGGATATTTAAGACCAATTTTGTTAATTTTAACCAATTTTTCAAACCCTATGAAAATATATGCTTGCTTTTTTCGGGTAGCAAACCTATAATTTAATATAAGAACCAATTTGCTTAGGTCTGTGGTTGAAAGTCGATGCCAGTCGCAGGCGAAACGACCCACGTAAGGAGCCCAAAGCGGCTTTGAGCATGGTGCGGCTTAGAGGTAAGTCCTGCCGGTCCCAGGAACAGACGGTTATTAAGTTAAAGTTTGACCGAGAGGAACTGTAGTGAGGGGTTAAATCCTATTAGCGAAATTCCCAGCAGGCGGGTGTGGGGTCAAAGACCAGGTCGGCTAAGCAGTGGTTTTTAAATTCATAAGGTGAGGGGATTTCGTTAATGGCTTTTCAGGACAGAACTCTTAAGTGCAAGGACTGTGGAATAGACTTTATTTTCACAGCAGGAGAGCAGGAGTTTTACGCAGAAAAAGGTTTTGAAAACGAACCTGCCCGTTGTCGTGAATGTAGGGGCAACAGAAGACGCAGCCGCGATGGTGGCGAACCTCAGACAACACAGCGGGAGATGCATGAAGCAGTATGTGCCGAATGCGGTGTAACAACTCAAGTTCCATTTAAACCTCGCAATGATCGTCCTATTTATTGCCGTGACTGCTTTATCGCCAAAAAAGAGCAATAGTACATATAGAATATATTGCGACAACCAATGCCCGGGATCTTATATCCCGGGCTTTTAGTTTTGGGAAAAAGAGTATTGAGTGTGGACATATTGGGAAATTGTGCGTAGTTTGTGTACGTGAATACCCTTGTCTATGTATACATGTTAAACTACTTGTCTAATTATACATAGAACCGTATAATTATTACATGATCTTTTAACACTTTTTAAGGGGGTTACATACGTGTCTAAAAAACTGATTGCCTTATCCGTTCTAGTTATGTTTGTTTTGGCGTTCGGACTTGCCGGCTGTGGTCAACAGTCATCCAAGCCTGCTGAGCAGCCTAAAGCCAAAGTGCTCAAAGTCGGCTCTGATACCGCGTTTGCTCCGTTTGAGTTCCAAGATGAGAAAACGAAAGATTATGTTGGTTTTGACATGGATCTGATCAAAGCTCTTGGCAAGCAAATGGGCATGGAGGTTCAAGTGCAAAGTATGAACTTTGACGGACTTATCCCTGCGCTGGAAGCTGGCAACATTGATGCCACTATTTCGGCGATGACCATTACCGATGAGCGGGCTAAGAAGGTTAACTTCACCAAGCCTTATTACAAATCCGGTCTTTCTATGGTAGTAAAGGCTGACAATAATAGCCTGAAAACCTTTAAAGATCTTGAAGGCAAGCGCATTGCCGTACAAATTGGCACTACCGGTGCTGATGAAGCCAAAAAGATTAAAGATGCCAAAATCCGTGAGTTTAACACTGCTCCTGAAGCCTTTATGGAACTTAAAGCCGGCGGCGTAGATGCAGTTGTCAATGACCTGCCTGTTAACGAATATTATATTGCTCAGGCTGGTGGCAAAGATGCTAAAACTGTGGGCGAGCCGCTCACTTCAGAAGATTATGGTATTGCTACTTCCAAGAAAAACACAGAGTTAGCTGACAAAATCAACAAAGCTCTGGAAGAACTTAAGAAAAACGGCGAGTATGAAAAAATCTACGTGAAGTGGTTTGGCAAGAAACCTCCCCAATAGAGGCTAAGACTATGCAACGGCGCGATACTTCGCGCCGTTTTTTATGCTTAAAAAACTTATTGACACTCACTGCCTGTCCGCATATAATTGTCATGTGATTTTATGCAACCTTATACATTTTAATTAAGGGTGAGGAATTTGAATTTTGATTTTGATTTAATTGTCCGCTCGTTTCCACTGCTCCTTATGGGTGCCGGTGTTACAGTGCAAATTACGGCGCTTAGTGTTAGTTTTGGCTTGCTTATTGGTATGTTTGTCGGCATGGCCCGGCTGTCACTGCTATGGCCTGTTAAAACACTGGCTGCCTTGTACGTAGACTTTATCCGGGGAACACCACTCCTGGTACAGATTTTCCTGATTTACTTTGCCTTGCCGCTTGTGGTAGGACAGCGTATTGATCCGTTTATTGCTGCGATTACGGCCTGCAGTGTTAACAGCGGGGCTTATGTTGCTGAAATCTTCCGGGCTGGTATTCAATCCATTGACAAGGGACAAATGGAGGCCGGCCGCTCGCTTGGCATGACCTGGGCCCAGACTATGCGCTACATAATTCTGCCCCAGGCATTTAAACGCATTATTCCGCCCCTGGGCAATGAGTTTATCGCAATGCTTAAAGATTCATCGCTGGTGTCGGTAATCGGCTTTGAAGAGCTCACACGACGCGGACAGCTCATCATTGCCCGTACCTACGGCTCATTTGAAATCTGGCTCACAGTGGCTTTTATTTACCTCGTAATGACCTTTACCATATCCCGCTTTGTGGATTATCTTGAGCGGAGGTACAAGACTGATGATAAGCATTAAAAATCTTCACAAAAAATTTGGCAAATTGCATGTTCTCAAAGGTGTTAATACTCATATTAGCGAGCAAGAGGTTGTTGTTATTATTGGCCCCAGCGGCTCAGGTAAGAGTACGCTGCTTCGCTGCATTAACTATCTGGAGCAGCCAACTGAGGGCGAAATTATTGTTGATGGCATTCCTCTTACCAATGAGGCGAATATTAATAAAGTTCGGGAAGAAGTAGGCATGGTTTTTCAGCGTTTCAACCTGTTCCCTCATATGACAGTATTGCAAAATATTGCTTTGGCGCCGCTCAAAGTCCGGAAAATGCCGCGAGACGAAGCGGAGAAGATTGCCCTCAACCTGCTTGAAAAGGTTGGACTTGCTGATAAGGCCAACGCTTATCCTGAGCAGCTGTCTGGCGGCCAGCAGCAGCGGGTGGCTATCGCCCGGGCACTGGCTATGAAGCCCAAAGTGATGCTGTTTGATGAACCTACCTCAGCCCTTGATCCTGAGATGATTAAAGAGGTCTTGGATGTTATGAAAACTCTGGCCAATGAGGGCATGACCATGGCTGTTGTTACCCATGAAATGGGCTTTGCCCGCGAGGTGGGCGACAGAGTAATCTTCATGGACGAAGGCCGGATAGTCGAAGAAGGCACGCCGGATGAGGTCTTTTTGCATGCTAAGGAAGAGCGGACTCAGGCCTTCCTCTCTAAGATATTGTAAAATTGACATTGCTGTAAATATATGTTATACTTCCACTTGTGACTGCAAAAAGGCAGTCTGTAGTTTATCTTAGGAGGAGTTTCACATGATTGGTAAAGTTAAGTGGTTTAGCGCAGAAAAAGGTTACGGATTCATTGAGAGAGAAGATGGCGGCGACGTATTCGTACACTTCTCGGCTATTCAAGATCAAGGTTTCAAAACCCTGAATGAAGGCCAACAAGTTGAATTTGAAATCGTTGATGGTGCTCGCGGACCGCAAGCCAGCAACGTATATAAAGCTCAATAACATAAATCACATAAACTATACCCGGCGATACTAAGTATCGCCGGGTTTTAATTTATCCTGAAGAGTCTGCTTAAAAACCCTCTTGTTTTTCACCGATTTTGAAAGAAAAAAGGTCTTAGCCGTCGAATACTACTAGTAAAGACAGGTAGAAAGAGGGTTGAGTGATGTTCCGCTGGGATCATGTACAAACTAGTTTTTACAA
>NZ_DATMYD010000070.1:0-14242 GCF_035561155.1 Sporomusa sp.
CTCAGACCGGAGCTTTGCCGCCGACTTCCTTCAGATTCGCCCTCACAGGCGACACCCTTGTCTTAGGCTAACGGTTGGCACTATCAACCCCCGTATTGGACTTTCACCAACAAGTAAGCGCCCATGCTGGGCGCACATACAAAAGCCTCTCGCATAGGCGAGAGGCTGCAAAGCCGCATAAAGAGACTATCATTGCGTACCTTGCCGGCCTCTCGGGACCGTCTTAAAGGTTCATTTATTTTAGTATAGTAAATCATGCCGATTTTGTCAATTGGTTTCTAAAATTACCTGACCGCTTAGTTTCTACTTTATAAATCAGTCGGCTGAAGACCAGCGCCGGCCCAGCCTTCTGCTGTAATCTCCCTGATAGAGCGTTTAATAATATCCAGCATCGTGTTAATCTCATCAACAGTACTGGCCAACGGCGGCATGAAAATAACAACGTCACCAATCGGACGAATGATGAGTCCATACTTGCGGGCCTGCAGACACACACTGGCGCCAGCCGCCTGCTCCCAAGGATAGGGAAGCTTCCGGCTTTTGTCCTGCATTAATTCAATGCCGATAATCAGGCCGCGTTGGCGTACATCGCCCACGTGCTCAAGGTTCGCTATCTGTTCTAGCTTAGCCGCTGCTGCAGCTATTTTAGGGCTAAGCCCTTCGATCACTTTTTCTTCCCGGAATATTTTCAAGTTAGCCAGCGCGGCGGCACAGGCCAGTGGGTTACCCGTATAGGAATGACCATGATAAAACGTTTTTTTAGCAGTATAGTCGCCTAAAAAGGCGTTATAGACCTCGTCTGTAGTCAGTGTTGCTGCCAACGGCATATAGCCACCGGTTATTCCTTTGGACAGTGTCATCATATCCGGCGCTACCGCTTCGTGCTCACAGGCAAACATTTTTCCTGTTCGGCCGAAACCTGTTGCTACTTCATCAGCGATAAGCAATATGTCATATTTCCGGGTGAGTTCGCGTACTTTAGCCAAATAGCCGGGTGGCGACATCAGCATGCCGGCTGCCGCCTGCACCAGCGGCTCAATAATCAAGCCGGCAACTGCCTCATGATGCTCTGCCAATACCTGTTCCAACACGGCAGCGCATTTCATCCCGCAGGTAGCCGGGTCTGAGGCGAGCTGGCAGTGATAACAGGACGGAGCCGGAATATGTACTGGTGTAAACAAAAGCGGTTTGAACACCCGGTGAAACAAATCAATACCACCAACACTGACTGTTCCCACAGTATCGCCATGATAGGCTTGTTCAACCGAGATAAACTTTTGTTTATTCGGCTTACCCTTATGCTGCCAGTACTGAAAAGCCATTTTTAGAGCAACTTCCACAGCTGTTGAACCATCGTCTGAATAGAATACCTTATTTAGCCCAGGAGGAGCTATCTCAACTAGCTGCTCTGCCAGTTCTGATGCCGGAATGTTAGCTAAGCCCAGCATTGTCGTATGGGCCACTTTGCCAAGCTGGTCAATAATAGCTTCATCAATTTCGTTTTTGCGGTGACCGTGAAGATTGACCCATAATGATGATACGCCATCATAAAACTCGTTACCGTCGGTATCAATAAGCTTGATGCCTTTGGCGGCGGCAATAACCTGCTGCGGTCTTGACACCCAATCTTGCATCTGCGTAAAGGGATGCCAGACATACTGCTTATCTTTCAGTTCTGCTTCATGCATGGCTAGTTCCTCCTGTCATCAGACTGATTATGTCATCAATGGCTAAATGCTGTTCTGCCAATTCGCCCAGCCGGACCATTGATGACTGATCCAATTGAACCACTGGAACTGAAGGGAATTTACCTAATACAGGCAAGCCAGTTAGGCGTTCAATATAGGCTAAGTTGCTGCGTTCCAGCACAGTAACCTGCTCTTCATCCCAGCGGTTGATAATAATACCGGCCAGCTTTATACCCCGCTGGCGGGCATATTCGGCAGTAAGCACGGTATGGTTAATTGTCCCTAAATTGGGCCTGGTGACAAGGAGCGCCGGCAGCTTAAGTTCAAGCATCATGTCGACAACAAGGTAGTCCTGCCAAATAGGCGCAGTAATGCCGCCCACTCCTTCAACCAGGGTTGCCTCCGATTTAGCCAGCATAGCCCGGCAAACATCAATAAGGTGTGCCACATCAATAGTCACACCGCACTCAACTGCTGCTACCGCCGGGGTCAGCGCCGGAGCCAGACATACAGGATTTACTTGCTGCCGCTGCTTTTCGTCAATTCCCGCAGCTGCCATTAAAAAGGTGGCGTCCTCAGACACCAGTGTGCCGTTCATGTCGGCTATCCCGCCTGAGGCTACCGGCTTGACGACCCCGACATTAATACCGCGCCCTTTTAAGGCAGCGGCAATAGCCCCGCTGATAAATGTCTTCCCTACTTCGGTATCTGTTGCCGTAATGTATAAACCTTTTTGCATCTTTTTACCTCACAGTCCTGCGGAACTGCTTAACCACCATATTAATGGCGTCAACAGCAGCGTCCAATTCATCCCGCTCGTGCGCAGCCGTCACTGTCAATCGCAGCCGGCTTGTGCCTACCGGCACTGTCGGCGGCCTGATAGCAGTAATAATAATACCTTGTTTTTTAAGTTCAGAAGTCATCCAGACGGCCTCGTCAGCCTCTTCCACCATGACCGGTATTATCGGGGTTATACCGTCAAGAACCGGCATATTTCCCGCCTTTAACAGGTTTCTTACATGCTGGGCATTTTCGTTTAACTTAGTTACCAATTCCGGTCTGGACGATAGTTCTCTCAGCGCCGCCAGCGCTGCAGCTATGGCTCCAGGCGCTAGTGCTGTTGAAAATATAAAGCTGCGCGCTTTATTTTTTATGTAGTCAATCAATTCCCATGACCCGGCGACAAAACCACCTTCAGCACCAAGTGCTTTGCTCAGAGTGCCGATTTGTACCTGGACTCTGTCTTTCACACCAAAATGGGCAGCTGTACCTTTGCCTCCTGGGCCAATCACGCCAGTAGCATGGGCATCGTCAACAATAATAATGGCATTATACCTTTCAGCTAATTCGGCAATTGTATCCAGCGGCGCGATGTCGCCATCCATGCTAAAAACGCCATCGGTAATGATCAGTCTTTTCCCTTGGCAGGCTGTATCTTTTAGCAGGCCTTGTAAGTGTTCCATATCAGTGTGCCGGTATACGGCAACCTGCGCCCGGGATAACCGACAGCCGTCAATAATACTGGCATGATTGAGTTCATCACTAAAAATAACATCGTCCGGGCCGGCCAGGGCACTAATAACACCAACATTGGCCATATACCCTGTATTAAATACCAGAGCGGCTTCTGTCTCTTTAAACGTCGCTAACTCCTGTTCCAACTGCTCAAACAGCGGGAACGTCCCGGTTGTAAGCCTGGCACCGCCTGCCCCTGTGCCATACAGCCATATTGCGTCAACGGCAGCCTGCTGCACGGCCGGGTTGTGCGTTAGTCCTAAGTAGTTATTGGAAGCCATCATTAAGTAAGTCTGTCCGCCCATCTGTACGCGGGCAGGACTAACAGGATTATAGGTTACAATCTGACGATATAGATTCTTCGCTTTTACCTGCTCTAAGTAGTCAGCAAGAAATTGCATCTGCACAGACCTCCTCCGCCGGGACCTTGATAAGTACAGGCTGATATTTCAAGTACGCTACCAACTGGTCCAAATCAGTGTTTTCCTTTACAAAAAAAATCCGACCACCGATATCACTGCCATATGGTTTCAGATGGGTAAACCTCGTGTACCCAGCCGGAGTAGCAACATAGCCGGCAGTATATTCAGGATCATCTGACCAGCATAACTCAGCAACCACTCCGGGTGCCGACATAACCTTGGAAGCTAAAACAATTGCTTCCTGAATATGGATATTGCTGTAACCCTGGCTATTCAACCACCGCAAGTATGCCTGCTCATCAGCAATATCCATCCGCGACACGCGAATGCCGCGTTCACCGCTTGCATCCAGTCTGGCTCCTGTACGGGCATCTGCTAACATGGCACCCCGCAGGCTGCCAGCTAAACCGGCTAATGCCTCGATCCCCACCACAGCAGCGCCCGGCGCAACTCCGGCCTTAATCAGTTCGGCCTGTGCAACCGCCCGTCCAGCGGTTACATCGGTAACATCTACCGATGTAACCGGTAGACATGCAGTTTCCTGTACGGCCTTGACAGGGACAGCCTCGACGGTAAGGTTAGTAAAGTCTGCTGCTCCCCGGCTATGAGACAGCGCGCGTTCCAGCATTGTCGTTACTGTAGCTGTCAGTACTTCACGGCTCACCAGCCGCTCGGCACCAGAGATGTGTTTTCCACCCTTCGCGTGAGCACCACCTTGGGCTGCCCTCATTCTAACGCTGTATAACATGACGCATGACCTTACCTTTCTGTTCTTTTACCCGTTTTAGCAGGGCTGTCAGCGGCCAAGCCAGTAGAGCTGTGTAAATCATACCCGGCGCAGCCGCTAGCACCAGAGGTATTGCCGCTTTACCAATAATTCCACCCAGCGCCAACCTGGCAACAGCCGAACCTACCGGTCCTGCCAACACAATCACCGGCCAGGACCGTCCGAGCAATACTACGATCATGCCGACAGTAACCCTGAATACCATGGCAATAAACACATTTAATAACGACTGAGTACCAAGAATCAGCCCAGCCGCACTTGATAGCACTCCTGCTAAAATATATTTGCTAAATCCGAATACCGCACAGATACCTACAGCTAACGGGGCTGATAACTGAAATTCTGTTCCCGGTATCAATCCCGGCAGCTTAAAGGTGCCGGTTATTGTTATAAAAGCGGCCAGCAGGCCGACCTCGGTTATCCAACCAACTTTGTTCTGCATATCCTAACCCCTCTTAGTGCCCACAGAGCCGTAGCCATTAAGTACCGGTACATCCCGATCTTCAACTGCTGCTGTTTCTGATGCCTCAGCCCTAGATACCCCGCCCCTAAGCAATTTAGTACCAAGCCCAATAATCAATTCAATGTTAGACATCTTATTCCCCCGCCCATTGTTAACCTTATGTAATTATAGTAGTTAACCATCTTCACATTGTTAACCTCCATACCAACAAGTGGTTAACACCAAGAATTATACTACGTACTCCACTTCCTGTAAATCAAAAAATGACGGCGCAGTTAGTATTTTGATGGGTAAAACAAATAACCCCGGCTCATGAAAGAGCCAGGGTGGAGCTGCAATTACTCCAACATCGGGGAGTAATTTACAATACAGGGAGGATTTTCTCAAGCATACTGTTGAATAGTACTATATTCTGATAAAAACAGCCAAATACTGCAGATCTCTAAAAATACCAACTACAGAAGGAGCGGACATAAGTATGGCGTACTTTCCCCGTCTAAACTGGAGTGTATGTAAAATAGTTATCACATATATTCTAATCAGTTTTACTTGGATACTTGCCTCTGATGAATTTGTCAGAATGATTTCTTCTGATCAAGCAGTTTTTCGTAATCTATCAGTTGCTAAAGGATGGTTTTTCGTTATAGTGACCGCCGCCCTTCTCTATATCCAAATAACCCGTTACACTTTACTCATCGAAAGTAAAGAGTCCATGCTTAGAAAACGCAATGATGAACTTACAGAGTTAAGCAGTAAACTAAGTCAGCAATTAGAAGAAATCCAGTTACACGAGAAATATTTGGCAGAAAGTGAAGACCGACTACGGCGGGCCGTAGTATTTGCGCCCTTTCCGTTAATGATACATGCCGAAGACGGCGAGGTATTACTCATTAGCAATACCTGGACCGAGCTTACAGGGTACTCGCATGAGGATATCCCAACCATCGATGACTGGATCCAAAGAAGCAATCAGCAAAATCGTCCGGCAGCAAAAGCTAAGGTGGAAATGCTTTATAGTATAAGCAGCCGGTTTGATGAAGGAGAATTCGAGATTTGTACCCGCAGCGGCCAAGTACGTATATGGTCATTTAGCTCAGCCCCTCTCGGAGGACTTAGAGATGGACGAAGAGCAGTTATCAGCATGGCCGTCGACGTTACTGAGCAAAAGTGTATCGAAAATGAACTAAAGTTACGAAATCAAGAACTAGATCAGTTTGCCTATATTGTATCGCACGATCTGAAAGCACCACTACGAGCCATAACCAACTTGTCCTCCTGGATCGAAGAGGATTTAAAAGATACTAAGTCGGAAGAAATCCGGAATAACCTGGCTCTTTTGAGAAAACGAGTTTATCGTATGGATAATCTAATTAAAGGCATCCTTGAATACTCTCGGGTAGGTCGGACCAGTAGCCCTGTTGAACAATGTAATATCGCCTTATTACTAGCTGATATTATTGATGATTTGAATCCGCCCGCTGGCTTCCGCATTGAGACTGGTGCCGAAATGCCTACTATCGTAACAGATAGCCTGCGTCTGAGACAGGTTCTGGCAAACCTAATTGATAATGCGATTAAGCATCATGATAAACAAAGCGGTATTGTCCGCATCTCGATGAACGAAATTGGAAGTTTGTACGAATTCTCAGTAGAAGATGACGGCCCGGGAATTGCCTCTGCTTACCATGAAAAAATATTTGAGATGTTCCAAGTACTGAAGCCTCGGGATACTACAGAAAATACCGGAGTCGGCTTAGCCTTAGTAAAAAAGATTGTTGAGAACCAAGGCGGTAAGATACAAGTTGCTTCTCTTGACGGCCAGGGAACAAGCTTCCGTTTTACCTGGCCGAAGCAAAAGGAGATTACGTCATGGTAGAAAAACGCCCCATCGCTTCAATATCCTAACAAACCAGCTTGGTTATCTTTAGCTTATTCTGGCTATAGATATCAAGTACTTGCCCGTCAGAGAAGCGAATTAAACAGTTCCCTTTACCACTTCGATTCCAAAATACAAGCTGACCGGTACGCCCATCATTTAAAGTCACATACCGTCCGATAAGCGACTGACATAATTCATTAAGAAAAGGCGTGCTATACTTTGGCGAAAATTTCCCGGAAAAAGTATCACTTTGAATAGTATCGATTGCGGCAAACGGTGATACCTCTTCTCCATAAACCTTCTTAGAGGTCATCGCGTCATAGGTATCGGCTATGCCAAGCACTCGTGCTATCGGGTGGTTTTTGGAAGCTTCTGTATGCAGAGGATAACCGGAACCATCATCTCGCTCATGATGCTGAAGAACACCAAAACGGACATTCTCAGGAATTTCTACATAGTTACGGAAAAACTTAAATGCAATTGCAGGGTGCTGACGAACCATATTTAGCTCTTCTTCTGTTAAGCTGCCATTCTTATACAGAACCTGCACCGGGATTTCGAGTTTACCAATATCATGAAGAATCCCTGCTAACACCAGAGACCGCTGCTGAGCTAAATCAAAGGCTCCACTTAACGCGCCAATAATATTGGCGAGAACGCCAACATTGATAGAGTGATGAAATAAATAATCTTCGGAGCGAGTCGTGGTATGGAGTAACGCCGTCGCACCAGTACCTCGTGCTGACAACCACATGACTGAGTCGACAATAGAATACAGCAGTTGACAATCTAAATGTTTCTCTAACCGGACAAGCGTAAAACACTTTTTCAAATTCCTTACTGCCTCGTTATATGCACGTAGAAATTCGTTTTCATGTTCCGAAACACTAGCCATGTCTGGTTCGCAATTCACAGTAGCTTCGGGCTCAGGAATTACTGCGTTGTCAAACGCTGGTTTTATTGGGCTTGATTCTCGGATTCGAACCAATTCAATGCCATAACCCACAATCCGTTCGATATGTTTTTCCGTTAGTATCGTCCCTGTATGAAGCAACACCCCACCATCAGGCGAAAATACTGTTTCTCCAAGTTCTAAACCTGGCCGGAGCTGGTCCACCTGATATCTAGCAATATTATAATTCTCAGCCATGTGTTTCTCCCCTCTCGGATGCTGCTCCTCTATAAGCTCACGCAGATTCTCTGAACTTGCTATGTAAAGCTATCTAATGTCAATTATTAGCTATTTCGCAAAAATATTCAATATATCTCTATTAAATTTCATAAACTTTTATTTTACATAGATTTTCTGCAAAAAATAACAGGTTGTGACTCTTCAAATTGTCACAGCCTGTTTTTTCATTATAATTAGCATTACTGGTCTGTTCAAATAAAATGTTATGTGCTTGTTGGTAACATGCCGTATTTTATTGCATATTGTACCAATTGGCATTTTTCTGTGCAACCAAGCTTCTCCATCATCCTGGTTTTATATGTATCTACTGTTTTAACACTTATGCAGAGTAGCTGGGCAACCTGACTCATAGAGTAACCTCTGACCATATATTTTAATACCTCACGTTCGCGGTGCGTCAATACAACATACGGATCGTCAGACTGCGTTACCGGGGTTTCAGTAAGCAGTGTATTTAAGAGTAACTGAGCATTCCCGGGGCTCAAATAGCGCTGACCTTTGGCCACAGTGCGAACAGCCTCAAATAGTTCGGTGTCTACCGCCTGTTTCTCCACATACCCCAGCGCTCCGGCTTGCATAGCCGTTTTTAAATAATGCTCGTCTTCATACATTGTAAGCACAAGGATTTTTATAGAGTAACCCCTGCTTTTAATTTCTTTAATACATTCCAGTCCACCCATATTGGGCATTGCTAAATCAGTGATTAACACATCTGCCGTTACGCTTTCCAACAAGCGCAGCAGTTGTTCCCCGTCAGAAGCCTCGCCGGCTACTATCAAATCAGGCTCGTTGTTGAGCAACAGTTTCAATCCTGTCCTAAGCACTGAGTGATCATCGGCAAGAATAATTTTAATCTTAGACATATTGTTCACCCCAAAAATTTCGGTAATGTTACAACAACAGTGGTGCCGCCTGCTTTCCCTGATTCGATACTGAGGCTACCACCAAGCATTTCTGCCCGCTCTCGCATTCCATAGATGCCTACGCGGTTTTTATAATATGCTGTCTGCACTGTACCAGTACCAATACCAAGTCCATCATCTTTAATCACCATTTCCACCCGTTTGTCGTTAACAGACAAAGTGATATACACACTGGATGCCTGAGCGTGCTTAGCAATATTGGTCAGGCTTTCCTGCAAAATACGGTATAATGCCGAAGAAACTTCGCTCCCCATGTCCACGTTATCCTCTTGAACAGAAAAATGTACAGGCAAGCCCTGCTGCTCACTGAATGTCTGAATATATTTTTTCATAGCAGCCGGCAATCCTAAATCATCTAGCACCGGCGGCCGGAGCTCGACTGCTATTTTCCGCAGCCCCCCCAATGCATCCATTGCAACATTCCGGGCAGCTAACAACACTTCTTTTTGTTCATCATTAACCAGCTTTGACAATAACAATTTCATGTAGGCTAATAACGACGCCAAAAGCTGTCCTGTTTCATCGTGCAATTCGCGAGACAAACGTTTGCGCTCTTCTTCCTGTACTGAAAACAATTTCTTTATCAGTCCGGCTCTTAGCGCTTCCTTAGTCCTAAGCTCCTCTAACAATCGATTGTTTTCCAACTGTTTTTCGCGGAGACTCTGAGCCATGTCATTGAACACTTTTGATAATTGGCCTACTTCATCTTCGTGCGGTATGTCGGCATATACCTGGAAATTTCCTCGTCGAATCTGTTCGGCAGCTTGGGTAAGACCGCGCAACGGAGAAATAATAACATACGCCAAATATGTGGCACCAGCAGCAGCAAGTACCCCCACTAAAAAAATGAGAACAATAAAATCTTTCATTCTCTTATTCATCATTTGCTCAGTGCCTTTTTCGGACATACCTACCCGCACATAACCGATAGCACCATTTTCAATTGGCATCACTATCTCGCGGATCAGCCCTTCATTACTGTTGTATTTGGTAACCTGATAAGTGCTATTAGCAAGATTCGTATTACTGGCCGATAGACTGGGCGGCTGCATAGTCACAGTAACTGGCAAGCCCTTGGGCAAACTGTTATCAAACGTGTGGGCCAAAACATGGCCGGCTGAATTAGTGATGATAATATAACGTACATCATCTGTATTCTGCTTTGTTTTGTTTACTCGGTCAAATAACGCATAATGATCATCTAACAAGATGTCGTTACTGCTCAATACGCCAATATATGAGGCTAACTCAGCGCCTCTTTTCTCCATCTGATCCTCAATCAGGTGTGTCGCTGTTTTAGTCATAATAATCCCCATCACCAGACTTATCAGCAGCAGCATGGCAAGAATAATACCGTTGATTTTGTAGTAGATACTTAAACGTCTAAGCCATTTCATAACGTAAGACTCGTCCGGTCATAGAGTGTTTTCAGCGGTTCAAAGAGTTCAGGCGTGGGCAGGATAAAACGGTCAATAATTAATTTTTGCATAGCATTATTCGTGTTAGGATCGTTATGCATGTCCAGGAAGATGCTTCGTAGCTGCTCTTTTTGTTCAGCGTTCATGCTTTTTCTAACAGCAATTGGACCTGTGGGCGCTGGGCCGATGGTAGTAATAACCCTCACTTTATCGACCAGTTCGGGGGTTTTAAGCTTGGCATACTCAAAAATCTGACTGTCAAAACTTGCCCCGTCAGCCAGCTTATTGGCAACCGCCCATAATGATTTATCATGACTGTATGTATAGAAAAAACGCCGGAAAAATGTTTCAGGTACAGCATTTTTTTTGCGCAGGTAATCTTCGATGACCATATGGCCGGAATAACTTAGCGGATCAGTAAAAGCAAACACCTTGCCCTGCAAATCGGCGATACTCTGAATAGTACTGTCCTTAGGCACAATGACTTCTGCATTATATAAGATGCTGCCGCCATATTCGGCCATGACTAACAGCTCAATTTCGTTCATACCCCGGTATGAGCTGTATGCACCTGTCGACATAAATGCAATATCTACATCGCCATTGGCTAACAGCATATTTACTTCCGCATAGGTCTTTCGCTGAACAAGCACTGCCGGGCGACCTGTTTTGCGAGAAACATTCATTGCAATCTCCCGATAATACGTAATCGTTTCGTGGGGAGACAGCACCGATGCCAACGCAATTAGAATCGGCCGTTGGGCAGATTCATTTTTGTTATATAGGGATGGAGTTTCGCCAGCCTGCCCAAAGTCGATATAGGGGGTTTTCGCAACAAACCCGCAGCCCACAAGTAAAACCATGGAAATAATTATCAGCAACACCGCTGATAATCCTTGTTTTATCTTCATATACCACCCAAGTTATTTGCACTAAATTGTATTTTTTATCTAACCTAATATTATATTTGTCCACTCAAGTTGTCTACCAGAAAATAATTTTCGGGGAACAGTTAGGCATAAATAAAATTTCGTATGCAGTTTGAGCTAAGAGGATTCGTCCAGCTGCCGGCCCCAATTCTTTCTAATTCCGCCTCAAAGATAGGGTTTCCGTCATAATAGGGAAGTCCTTTTTTCATTAAAGCCCAATGGCATACCTCGTGTTTTACAATTTTTTCGATAGCCACATCTGAGTAGGTACCTACAACAAATCCTGGGCAAAAGTCTATCTGATACCCGTGTTCTGACAGCGAGACTTTGCCAAGAATATGTAAAAACTCCGGATTGATGACGATGACTGCATCAAACTCCATACCCCAGTATTCGTACGCATATTGACAGGCTTTTTCTCTGATTTCCTCCAGGAGCATAGCACCTACCTCCCATTTAGTTCGTGAAAATAACTTTCTTTATTTATTATATGATAGATACTAAATTTTCTGAATATGAAAGCAATAAAAAACGTACCCAGGAAACAAATTCCTTGGTACGCTGACTTCTTTTAAATTCGGTGAAGCATATGAATGGGATAGATTCTTCCTTGCTGAAATTCCCGGATGATAAGCCTGATTCGTTTGGCGTTCCTGAACACCGTATCGTCCATGGCTTCAATGTCGGCAACAGATAACCAATGACAATCTAATATTTCCTCCTCCAGCGGCATTGGTACATCATCTTCTTTTGCCTGGGCGTAAAAGACAAAGTTAATATAGTGGTTGTCACTAGCACCTTCATAAACCCCCAGAAAGCCCGCCATCTCAACGTTAAAGCCAACTTCTTCGTTAACCTCCCGCTTAGCGCCTGCTACTACATCCTCGCCAAGCTCCAGGTGTCCGCCAGGCAAATTATATTTACCGTAAGCCTGGGGCTTTTTCTCTCGCACAAATAGGATTTTACCTTCTCGCTCAATAAGCGTGCTGACATGTACTACAAAATCCATGCTACTGTACCTGCAATTCCTTAATCCGTTTTAACAACTTAGCAGTATCTCTAGTTCCCGCAATGCACTGCCCAGTACACACCAGCTCATAATACAACCCGCATTTGTCACCCGTGGTTAAGCTATTAAAAAACAAATCGAGTTTCCTGAGCTTACTGTCCGGACTTGTAGGAGCCGTCAATTCAGTATCTACAGGTTCACAAGTACACTTATCTGCTAAATAGCTGATCAATTCGCCTCTTGTTACACTAGCACCATCAATGATAATACATACCGAGTTGAGGTACTGCGACAGGGACATAGCTAGATTGACTGGCAGCTTCTTTTGATCATCTGAGGATCTTTCTTTCTCTTTTGCGTAATTTAGAACCCTGAACCCACGGATTACTGAACCGCGATATTTAGCGCCGCCGGCTATGGCAAGGGTAATTGTATCTACTGACTCGCCATCAAGCATCAGTTCCTCAAAATTATAGGTGCGTATCTTGGGCTGTCTATTTATCCCAAGCACATTCCAGGCTTTACCATACTGATTCTCCACTAGAAGCCGCTTAAGTACTGCGCTGCATTGATTCACTGATCTATCATCAATCTCCTGATCCCATTCATTGACCAAATACGTTAAATCTTGAGCGACAGATTTAATGCTGTTTAATTCTTCTGTATTCATAGTACCCCCCATAATGTAGATATTGTCCGTTCGTTTTGCTTATCTACATTATACAGGCTAGTTCCCTTTTGGTAAATAATGGAGCAATTTAATAAATAAATAAACTATCAATGATTAAAAAAATACCCTACAAAGCGCATACTGCTTGTAGGATAAGATACAGTAATTATTTCTTTCGGAAATGCGTTCAGCCGACTTTTTGCCAGTCATGTTTATAAGGAAGCTTCCTGGCACATTGTCTTCCATTTCCTTGAACATGGACAAAGGTACACTAAAAGACAGCAGATCCGCATCAATAACCGGCCGAGCCGATATATCGGTCATACCAACAACTGCTCTTGGATGTTCCTGGGCCGCTTCACTCCAGGGGCTCAAGTAAGCTAACAAACTAACGCAAAAACTTAATCGTGACATCTGGGAGATATTTAACCAAAGCGCTAAACATTTCGTTGGAAAATCCCTCGTCTTCAAGCATTTTTTCAATTGCGCTTTTCTCAAGTACGCCGTACGGCTTAACCACCCCAAGAAAAGGATGATGTATCTCTGAGTCAAGTTTGCCACATTCTACGCTTTCTATATGTATCCCATCAAGGTGAAATGTATATTCACCAACAACCTTTCCATCCTGGGTAACCTGAAGCCCTGCCTTGTTTTTCCTACCAGAGAGAATGCCATTGGCTACGGCGTACATATGAGGATGCTTTTCCTTTACTACACCTAGAATCTTTTCGCGAAAAGGAAGCACTTTTTCTTTAATTAAATTGTCTGTATCAGTCATACTATACCTCCATTTTAATCTTATACCCGATGATAGTATGTCCAATATATTTATTTTACGGCCGCCCGCGTCTCTCTATTATATGAAAAATAAGAAGCCGCCTACCCGAAGGCAGACGGCTATGGCACAACTAGTAATAACTGTACTGATAGATGAGTTGTGGCTAATACATACAGAACAATTGTTAGCAGCTTGAACTGAAATCATTATCAAACGAGAAAAGGAGCAGGATAATTATAATGATGATTATGATTACACTGCTACCACCGCGGCCACCACAACCTCCGCCAAAACCGAATCCCATAGGTATACCTCCTTTACTATGTAGTAGGAATATAATGCATAGTATGATTCAGAGCGGTGTTTTGCTACTGGACTGTTTTTCTTCTTTTTTAATTCGAATAGTATCCCAAATAGTATTGACTCAGAAATCGAGTAGGAGCTGAGTAATTATTTACTCAGCGACCTCTCACACCACCGTACGTACCGTTCGGTATACGGCGGTTCAATAGAATTAGTGTATTAATGAATATCTTTCACTTATGGTGATAAAGCCTAATTTCCTTAGG